>JAPOVR010000113.1 GCA_026708005.1 Actinomycetes bacterium | reverse complement strand
GGGGGTGGTATTAGCGCAGGGGGTTGGTTGGTGGCCTGGGTTTGTAGGGCTCTTGGGGTGGCGGGGGCGGATGTTCTGGCGCTGGCGTAAGGAGGGTGCGGTGGCGTGTGCGGGCCGACTAGGCCGAGCGGCCGGGGCGGTTGGGGGGGTGAGGGACGCGCGGACGGGGCGGGAGAACATGGTAATCGTTGTCCTGCCGAGTGCAACGTATGCAATGCCTTTCTCGGAGATCCAAACCGTGATACTCGGTCGAAAACATTACTCAGAAATCTAGCCTGTTTAGTCGAATTGCCAGACCCAAATATAGAACCTCAATTCGAGATCGACGATAAAGAATAGGCCTCTACTGATCGGCAGCTGTTTCCAACGTGAGCCGGGCGGCCTCCATCTGATCGTGCCCGCGATAGAGACGCTTCACCGCGCGACCGCGCTGAAACTCGCGCACGTGTTCGCGCTGAGCATCGAAGTGCCGGCCAAGCGCGTCGCCCGCTCGCTCATACTCGGCGCAGGCGTTCCTGACGGCGCGATAAGCCACGCGCATACTGCTACCCGCCGGTGGTGCGCCAACGTCTCGCATCAGCGTCTTACCGCACGCTCGAAGCTCCTCGATCGGCACGGAAAGCTCCCGGATCGCCTCCTCCCGAGCTGCCGTATTCTTGCTGAACGCAAGCTCGCCATAGACAGACGAGGCCACCTCCAACCTCTCCATCGTCCTAATGAGGTCACTTGCCCAGGCGGCCATTTTCTCCGCCCAGGCAGCATCGCGGCGCACCGCCGCTGCTTTCTGGTGTTCCGCACGGTATTCTGGCTCTTCCCAGCGGCCGGAGTCGGTTGAGATGGTACGCGGCGCGGTCGAGCGGTCGCTGCTTGGCTTGCTGGCACCGGTACTGTCAGCGCAGCTGGCTGCTGAGACCCTACCGATTCCGAGCAGCACCGCTAGGGCTATCCAGGCAATCTGCCGCATGGGGGGCCTCCTTCGGGTTGCGGTGCAGGCAAGTGTCAGCTCGACCCTGTTGGCTCCCCGAAGGAGACACAGACCCGCTACCGCTTCGCGGGAGCCGGATCGAGCTGACAGCCGCAACCTGCACGAGCGGCGCCCAACCGGCTATGCCGGTCAATCAGCGCCCCGAGTTTCGCCGATCCCTCCTAGCGGCGATGCCCTGCGCTAGCGAACACGCTTGCCGCCCTCACGCCACCCCCACAACCCTAGACCGCTCGCCCTCGCACGCTCCCGCCGCCGGGGCGCCGCCCGCCCGCATGTGTACCGACCTCTCGACCGTCTCGCCGAGCCCTGGCACCAAAGGACACAATCCGCCCGCCTGCAATCAACCCGCCTGAACCTGCCAATCGCAGACTTGGCCCACGCGACCACGGCTCCCCCCGCGGAACCACACGCCCACACCCGCGCACCCCGCTCACTGCCCGTCGCTCGCTTACAACTGCGCACCCCGCTCACATGCGCACCATGCGTACCCACCGCCCCGCACCCCCTGCTCGCTTGCGCACCCCGCTCGCGCAAGCCTGCTCACTTGCCTTGCGCACCCCGCTCACCCAACGCGCACCCTGCGCACCCACCGCCCTCAAATTCTGCTCACCCACTCCTGCTCACCCGTCGCGCTGAACTGTCCGCGAATTCTGCTCGGTCACACTCTGCTGACCGACTCGCCGCCCACCTGAATTTCCTCCCTGGGAGGGGTACCCGGTCTGCGCTCTCCGGTGGCGTCCCAAAAAACCAGGATTGGGTTTGAACGGGCTGCTGGGTTTGCGAAGGCTGTGCTGGGTGTGTGGTGTCCGGCGTGCGGATTCGAGGGGTTTGTAGGGGGCGTTCGCTCCAGCGCAGGGCGCTCGCCCCGGCACATCCTGTTCGCCCTGTGCGCCCAGTTCGCTGGTTCCGCTCGCCTGGCTTGGTGGCCCAGCGCGCTTTGCGCACCCGGTTGTGCTCACCCGATCTTTGCTGTGACCGGGGGCGGCTTGTGGCTGTGTTTGCTGCCGGCGCTGTCCTGGCGTGGGGCGCACAGGCCGACGGGCTGACAGGGTGGTGCGGGTCGCCGTGACAGAGGCTGGTTGTGGTTGTGGCGAGGTGTGGTTGCAGGCTGGGCGCCTGAAGGCGAGTGCTCCGGCCCACTGTCTGCATGGCCGTGCGGGTTCGGCTGCTGGCGGTGCAGCAGGCGACCGGGATGCTGCGGACGGGCTGGACGCCCTTGTTGGGAGTAGGCTCCTGTGCGCGGCGCGCGTGTGCGACAGAGGTTCGACAGGGGTGTCCAGCCCGTCCATGCCGTCCAAACCGTTTAGCGACGCGGGTTTGCGGTTGGACACCCTCTCGCGTGGGGTGTTCAGCCTGTCCACGCCTAGGCGCTCTGGGAGCGCTCGCCGTGACCGTTGGCGGGCTACCGCTCTGGTGGGCAGCCTGCTCTGCAGCGTCGGCGGCGGCTGCACCGGCTTTTGGCTCGCGCTTGCCAGGGATGCCGGTAGCGTCGGGTGATGCCGTCGACGGTCTCGCAGATCTTCTCGGCCGCCGGTCTGGGCGTCGGCGGTGTCCTTGACGCCACCGGGGCTGTGGAGTGGGGCATCCCGGTGCCTGAGACCGGCCCGGGCGTGTACGTGGTTGCGCTGACGGCCGAGACGGAAACCACCGGCGGCGCCCTCTCGGCGTGCCCTGTGTCGGCCGCCAAGGTCGCTGGTCT
This sequence comes from Actinomycetes bacterium, assembly GCA_026708005.1. GTDB lineage: Bacteria > Actinomycetota > Thermoleophilia > Gaiellales > Gaiellaceae > JAPOVR01. The sequence continues at coordinate 5,019 of JAPOVR010000113.1, read as the reverse complement.
TCTGGAGGCCTGCCCCGGGCTCACGGTCGACGGCTCCAGGCCTGATGTGGCGTCGCTCTGCGACCGGCTGGGCGCTTTCTGGCTCCCGGACGAGGTCGTCCTCTACATCGGCATGACAGAAGGGCAGTCACTGCGGACGAGGGTCAGTCAGTACTACACGACGCCCCTCGGTGCTTCTCGGTCACACCGTGGAGGGTGGTTCCTGAAGACGCTCACGATTCGCCCGGACGTCTACGTGCACTATGCACCGCGCTCTAACCCGGGGCACGCGGAGGACGCGATGATCGAGGCGTTCACCCGGGGTGTCTCCGACCGAAGCCGCGGGGGCCTCCACGATCCCGGGCTGCCGATCCCGTTCGCGAACCTTGAATGGCATCGCAGGCGTCCCGGCAAACGTCGCCGCAAGCGTCACGGGATCAAGGGGGCGACGATCCCGCGGTAGCGGTGATCCGCTACCCGCCGGTGTCGAGTTTCCAGCCGCGCCAGCCTCGCGCGCGCCCGTCGTGCGTGGTCACCCGGTCTGTTTCCGGGAGCCCGTGGATGTCACGGGCGAGCGTCACGACCTGCGCGCGGGTAAGGCCGTCCACCCGCTCGGCGCTCTCTTGCTGGCCGAAGTCGCGTTTGAGGGCCTCCCACAGCCCGGCCGATGTCAGGGCATCGTCCGGGCTGCCTCGTTGGATGGTGTCGCGTAGCCAGACGCCGACCGCTCCGAGGTCGTCTTCGCGGAGCCGGTCGACGGCTTCGAACACCTCCGGGATGAGCTCGGGCGGCCGGCCCGGCTTGAGTCCCGCCGCCAGCTTGACAAGTCGAGCCGCGAGCGCTTGGCGGCGTTTGCGGGCTGCTGGGCTGTTGCCGTCGAACGCCTCAACGAGGGCGGAGTCCCGCTGGTCTTTTGGCACCTCGGGGTAGGGGACGGCCCGTACCCGTTCGAGCATCGCCGGGTCGGTCAGGCCCAGGCCGGTGGGGGCCTTGTTGCCGAGCAGCCACAGCGACGCTGTCGGGACACCGAAGCGTGGCTGCCCGTACAGGGGCCGCCACGACTGAAGATCACCGCCGGTCAGGGCTTTTATCCTCGCCCGGTCGGGTTTCAGGTTATCGACTTCGGGGCCGAACACCAGGCGCCTCGGTGCCATCACGGTCTCCATGTCGGGGGTCGCCTGGTTCGCTCCCCGGCCGCCCCGCTGCGGGGTGACCGCCCCGTCGGCGAGCGCGGGCAAGCGTGGATTTGCCGCCCCCCGGCCGGGCCGGTCAGGACAACGAACGCGCGGGCAGGGACGCCGTGCAGGCAGTAGGCCAGCTGGCACCAAAGCCATTCGGCAAGCTCCAACGGCAGGTGCGCCGTCAGCTGTTCGACGTCGGGATGCGTCGCGCCGGGATCGAACGGGTCGGGCAGCGAGGCGGTCACAAGCGACCGGCGGCCCTCCCCGGCGGGAAGGAGCCGCCCGGTGTGCAGGTCGATCACCCCGTTGGGAGCCCCCAACCACCGTGTGCCGTCAAGCTCGCCGGTCTCGCACTGCGTGAGCCCGCCCGGGGCCCCGCCGTGCTCGGCTAGGTGCGCAACCAGAACAGGCAGCGCCGCCAGACAGTCACCAATCCCCTTGGGACCGCGCGCCTTCCTCAGATAGCCCTTGGCGGCCTTCACGAGCTGCCGCGGCCAGTCCCGTCCGCGGGCCGCCCTGGTCACCTCGTTCTCCCACCAGGCGCTGCGCTCGCAGTGCCAGGCCCCCAACCGGGCCGCGGCCCGCACCCACAGCCCCGACGGGTCCAGCGCATAGACCGCCGCCTCCCGGGCGCCGTCCCTGCCAGGTCCCCACGCAACAAGCAGCCGCCCGCCGTGACTATCAAGCAGACGACGCGCGTCCCCCAAAGGCTCCAACCCGAGACCGCCGGGACCGTCCAGACAGTAACCGCCAAGAGCGCCAGCGGCCGCACCGTTGCTTCCAGACGAGGCCCCAGGCGCCCGTTCCCGAGGCAACGGGCTGCCCCGGCCGGCAGCCCAGCCCGACGCGATCGTCAACCGTGCGGCCTCGTCCCCGTCGTCGGCCCGGTAGCCCGCGCACGCCTCCCACAGATCAGCCCGCACGCTCTCCGCGTCGATTCGGCCGGCCCCGTCAAGCTGCCCGAAACAGAACGCCGCCCGGTTCAACACGGCGTTGCGGGTCCCATCCACTGCGCCCCGCACCCGACGCAGATACTCACCCGCCAACAGCTCGGCCCCAGCATCCGACACGGCACGCGTAGGCGCAGCATCTGAGAGCTCATCGCCGGCACCGGTCGAGGCCGGCGAGCGCAACAGCTTCAGCAGCCAGCCCGGCGCCACAGGCAGCCCATCCCGCCTCGGCGGCTCCCCATCGTCGGTGAGCCACCGGTACCGCTTGCCGCTCTCGTGCACCGACGGGGGCGCCACAACCTGGCCGCCCTCGCCCTTGGTATCGATACCAGCACCAAGAACACCTACCGAGTTCTTCGGAGCCTTCACACCGGCCGGCAGCCGGAAGTAGAAATGCCAGCCGCCGCCACCGGTCTCCACCACCGCAGACGGCAGCCCCTCACCATGAGCCTCGAACAACGCTGCCAACTCCGCCGGGCCATCCACCCCGCCGCGCCTGTCACAGTCAACAACAAGCAACCCATCACAGGAAACACCGACGTTACGGCCCGTGTGCTCCCGCCCCCCATTGCTCCTCGATCTCCGCCCGCGACAACGGCTCCCGCCGACGCTGCCAACCACTGAAGAGCGGCCGCTTCCCAGGGCTCCCACAGCCAACACCCCCATGGGTGTGAGGGCCAGGCCCGCACAACGGCACCACCACAAACCCCGGCCCCGAAAACCCCGCAACAGCGTCAACCATCGACACAGCCACACCCAACCCACTCACGGCTGCCACCCCCTCCGTCACGTCCCAACGCAACGGACAAGCCAGACGGCCCCCAGCCTCCCGCCACACCGCAGGACGCCAACACCCTCCAATACGGTCTGGACCAGCCCGCTAACCGCCCCCAGCACAGCCCGCCAGCGGTGCCTCCCAACCACCCCGAGCCCACCCGCAAACCAACCCCCACCAGACACCACCCAGGCACCACCACAACCCCGACCTACACACCCTATGCCCCCCCGAACCGCATGGTCAAGCAAAAACCGCTCAACCAAACGCCCCGCCACTTTTGTGTCACGGAACTGCGCCAACTTCCAGGGCTTCGCGCGGCCACGGCTTCGCACGGCCGCGACGCCCAGCCAGAACACGCACAGAGAGACAGCCGGGCGGCCGTCCCCCACTCGGTACGAGCAGCGACGCGCACAAGAGCGCGCACGGGCAGGCTGTCCCTCGTGATCGCCCTCGACCCAGACCTAGCCCCCGGCAGGCGAGCGCCAGAGAGCCCGCCTTGGCGAAATACACCCGCCTCCAAGCCATCCCTCCGTGGCGAGGATCCCCATCGAGGTGCGCAGGTCGAGCCTGGCGGTCATCCGGCCAGCGCCAAGCCGGCCCTCTGTGGCGATAATCCCCTGTCGAGAGCGGCGCTAGAGCGACGCCACGACGTCGATCTCGGCCCCGATCGCCGGACGGCGCTCGAGCCGCTCAAGCCAGGAGCGGATGCCCGCATACTCGCGGACATCGATCCCGATTCGCGCCCGCGTCCGCAGGATCCATGGAATGTAGGCGATATCCGCGAGGGTGTAGTCCGACCCGACGACGTATGGATGCGCCTCAAGCTCGCGATCGAATGCTCGCAGCGCCGGCTCAAGCCTCTCCGAGGCGGGCTCGTCACCGAAGTACACGCGGTAGTGGGAGCCTCCCAGACGGTCGTTGAACCGATCGATCGCAAGCTCGACACATGCGCGCTGGAACGGATCGGACGGCATGAGCGGAGGCTGCAGGAACCGCTCGTCGAGGTAGCGATTGATCACGCTTGACTCGGGCAGAATGAGCCCGTCCGAGCCCTCGAGCACCGGCACCCGACCATCCGGCGGGTTGAGCTCCACGATCCAGTCCGGCCGCGCATCAAGATCGACAACTACTGTCTCGTACTCGATCTGCTTCTCAGCGAGCACGATGCGCGAGCGGGCGCAGAACGGGCAGCGCGGGGCGTCATAGAGCGTCAGCAAAGCGGTCTCCCCTCTCTCCGAATCGACGTGATGGCCGTTACCAAGACGGCCAACCCGCATGCTACCGCGGCCTGCCCAGCCCTACCGCGGCCCGGCCGCCTACGATCCGGCTATGGCCTTCCGCAACGCCTTCGGACGACCGCCAGCAGTCGCAGCCGAGGCGATGGTCGCCACGAGCCAGCCCGCGGCGACGCGCGCCGGGCTGCGCGTGCTGGAACGAGGCGGCAACGCGGCCGATGCCGCGGTCGCCGCGGCGGCCGTCCTCTGCGTGACAGAGCCGATGTCGACAGGTGTGGGCGGCGACTGCTTCGCCCTCTGCTGGCATGACGGCCACCTCCAAGGGCTGGACGCAGCCGGCCCGGCCCCCTTGGGCGCAACACCGACGCAGCCGGTTGCGCAGGCCGGGCCCACCTCGGCGACGGTTCCGGGCGCGGTCGCAGGCTGGTCGGCGTTGCTGGAGCGCTACGGGACGCTGGGTCTCGACACGTTGCTGGCTGACGCGATCAACGCGGCGGAGCGAGGCTTTGCCGTCTCCCCGATGTGCGCGTATTACTGGCAGATGGCCGAGCGGGCGCCCGAGGCGTTCGGGCCGGTGCCGAAGGTCGGTGACCGACACCGGCTCCCGGAGCTGGCCGCCACGCTGCGCCGCATCACGGAGCTTGGCCCGGACGGCTTCTACCGTGGTCCGATCGCGGAAGCGCTCGCCGCAGCGAGCTGGCTCGAGCTGGCCGACCTCGACGCCTACGAGCCCCGCTGGGTCGAACCGCTCCGCCTGGCCTACCGGGGCGTCGACGTCATCGAGCTACCGCCGCCCAACCAGGGAGTCGTCGCCCTGGAGGCGCTCGGTCTGCTCGAGCGGCGTGATGAGCCAACACTCGCCGCACAGGTCGACTGCGTCAGGCTGGCGCTCGAGG
>JAPOVR010000055.1 GCA_026708005.1 Actinomycetes bacterium | reverse complement strand
CCCGCCCGCACAGAGACACCATACAGAGTTTCGCAGTTGTACCCTAGGGGTGGCCGGCCCTGTTAGCCGGTCGCACCAAAGGGCCGTGACGACGCGCGCCCGCCGACTGCGCAGAGCTGGCGCGGTTTCGTGACATTTCTTTGACAGATCGCGCGAAGGCCGTGCGCCCTGTTCAGCTACCCTTCCCCCGGGTGGTAGGTGGGGGTGGGCTGCCTAAAGCGGCCCCGTCTCAGAACAGCAGCCGCGACGCAGCTTAGGGCAGACCATCTGATACGGCTCAGCGCAAGCAACCCTGCCGCGGCCCGGCAGTGGCACGGTTCTTTCAGGCCTGCCACCCGTTATGCATCTGTGGCGGACGGCCGCTCTTGCGCGCTCTTGCCTTGAACGCTGGTGCTCCCGCCCTCGCCCCTCGCCCGCTCTCGTGCGACTGGGTCTGGGCTACAGGCGGGCCGCCGGGGTTCGAGGCCCCGTGCCCGCGCCACAGGGCCGCGTTTGGTCTACCGTGCCGCCTCGGGGATGGGCTCGAAGTGCGTGAAGCGCCTGAACTGGGCGAAGCGCTCCTCGATCTCCTCCCGGCTGAGGCTCTGGACGCGCTCGGTGCCGAGCCCCTCGACGTTGAACGAGGCGATGACCGACCCGTAGGTCATCGCGCAGCGCAGCGCGTCGTCGGTTGGCTCCTCTTCCCCACGGGCGGCGAGGTAGCCCAGGAAGCCGCCGGCGAACGTATCGCCCGCCCCGGTTGGGTCGCGGGCGTCCTCGAGCGGGTAGCCGGGAAGGCCGAAGAACCCGTGCTCGCCGAACAGGTAGGCGCCGTACTCGCCGAGCTTGGTCACGACCGTGCGTGGCCCCCAGGAGCGGATGGTGCGCGCCGCCCGCACAAGGTTCGGCTGCTGGGTCAGCTGCCGCGCTTCGGCGTCGTTGAGCAGCAGGCAGTCGATCTCGCTGATCGCGCGGACGAGCTCGTCGCGTGCGCTCTCGATCCAGTAGTTCATCGAGTCGAGCGCAACGAGACGCGCCCCGGTGCACTGGGCCCGGACGGCGCGCTGGAGCCCGGGCTGGATGTTGCCCAGGAAGAGCGTCCGCGCCCGCTTGGAGGCCGCCGAGAGCCGAGGCGCGAACTGCGCGAACACGTTCAGCTGCGTCTCGAGGGTCTCGGCGACGTTGAGGTCGTAGCCGTACCGGCCGCGCCAGAAGAACGTCTTGCCGCCGTCGACTCGCTCGACGTCACGGAGGTCGATGCCCCGGGACTCGAGCAGGTGGAGCTCCTCGGCCGAGAAGTCCTCGCCGACGACGCCGACGAGGCGCACGTCGGTGAAGAACGATGCGGCGAGCGCGAAGTGGACGGCGGTGCCGCCGAGCGCGCGCTCGCGCTTCCCGAACGGCGTCTCGATCGAGTCGAAGGCGATCGAGCCGACAACGCAGACGGACATGAGCGGCCAAGATTACCCCGCACGCCCCCCGAACTCCCAGACAGCCGGCGGAGGGGCGCAGGGCCGGCGGCCGAGCTCGGAGGCAACGGGTGCAGGACGTGGGCCCCTGTCGTCCTCTATACCTGCACGTCTGTGCTCGCACGGCCGCACCGCACGGGCGCACCGGCCGGAGCCCGCTCGGCCAGCGCCGCGTGTCCCGGCGCGCGTTCTTCCGGCGCCGTGTGCCCCGGTGGATGCCCCGTGCCCTACAGTTGAGCGGAGATCTCGTGGGCAAGGTTCAACTTTTTGCGACGTGCCTCGGCGATCTCGTGTTCCCCGGCGCTGTCAGGGACGCTGAGGCACTCGTGCGCGCGGGGGGCTTCGAGGTTGAGTTCCCGCGCGGCCAAGTCTGTTGCGGCCAGCCGGCGTTCAACTCGGGCCATCGCCGGGCGGCGCGGCGCGTCGCGAGGACGTTCGTGAAGGCGTTCTCGCGCTCGGCTCCGATCGTGGTGCCCTCGGGGAGCTGCGCGACGATGGCGGCCCAATACCTGCCGGAGCTCTTGGCGGTTGAGCCGTATGAGGTGTGGGAGCTCTCAGCCTTCCTCGATCACCACGGTGTGGCGCCGCCGGCGCACAACGCGAGCCACACCGTCGCCTACCACGATTCGTGCCACATGCTGCGCGATCTCGGCATCCACGAGGCCCCCCGCCGCCTGCTCGAGCAGAGCGGCGCAGCGGTGGCTGCGCTCGCTCGCCCCGACCTCTGCTGCGGATTCGGCGGCACGTTCAGCGTCCGCCAGCCGGAGATCTCGGTGGCGATGGCCGACGACAAGCTCGGCGGCACGAAGCAAGCGGGCGCCGACGTTCTCGTGACGGCTGACCCGGGCTGCCTGCTGCACCTCGACGGCCGCAGCCGCCAAGCGGGCGGCCCTCGTATCGTCCACCTGGCTACCGCGCTCGCCCGGGGAGTTGCTGCGCGTGGGTGAGCTCACCCAGCCGGCTGAGCGCTTCCGGAGCGTCGCGCGGGAGAAGCTCGCCGACCAGGGCATCCAGGCGGCGGTCGACTCGTCGACCGACCGTCTGCGCACCGGGCGGCTCAGGGCCTGGAACGAGCTCGACGACGTCGAGAGGCTGCGCGACGCTGCGCACGACGTGCGCATGCGGGCCGTGCGCGATCTCGATCGGTACCTCGCGCAGTTCACGAGCTCGCTCGAAGCACGGGGCGGGCACGTTGCCGTCTGCGCGACGCCCGAGGAGGCCTGCGGCTACATCGTCGACGTCTGCCGCGCGCGCGGAGCCACGCTCGTCGCCAAGGCGAAGTCGATGGTTGCGGAGGAGATCGAGCTGAACGCGGCGCTCGAGGCCGCCGGGATCAAGCCGGTCGAGACCGATCTCGGCGAGTACATCCTGCAGCTCGAGGATGAGCACCCGGTGCACATCATCGCCCCTGCCATCGAGAAGACGAAGGAGGACGTGGCGAGGCTCTTCTCGCGCGTCGAGGGTCGCGAGATCGAGCCGGAGCTCGAGGAGCTCACCCTGGCCGCTCGCCGCCAGCTTCGGCAGGTGTTCATGGACGCCGAGGTCGGGATCACCGGCGCCAACTTCCTCGTCGCGGAGACCGGCACTATCGTGACCGTCACGAACGAGGGCAACGCGCGCTTCGTCTCGTCCTTGCCGCCGGTTCACATCGCGGTCACCGGCATCGAGCGCCTCGTTCCCACGCTCGCCGACCTCGCCCCGCTGCTGACGCTCCTCGGTCGGAGCGGGACCGGCCAGCGCCTCACGAGCTACACGCAGCTGATCACGGGCGCGCGTCGCGAAGGGGAGGAGGACGGGCCCGAGGATCTGCACATCGTTCTGATTGAGAACGGGCGCCGCAACCTGCTCGGAACGAGGTATGAGGAGATGCTGGCCTGCATTCGCTGCGGCGCCTGCCTCAACGTGTGCCCTGTCTACCGGAAGACGGCCGGCTCGGCCTACGGCCCCGTGTACTCGGGCCCGATGGGCGCGGTCTTGGCTCCGCTCTTGGTCGGGATCGAGCAGGCGCCGTCGCTTCCCCACGCCTCGTCGTTGTGCGGGGCGTGCACCGAGGCCTGCCCGGTCAAGATTCCGCTGCACGAGCTGTTGCTCGAGCTTCGGCGGGACCTCGTGGAGGAGACGGTTGCCTCGCGCCGCGAGCGGCTTGCCTTCGCGCTGTGGTCGCTGGCGTGGTCCCGTCCGGCCGGCTACCGCCTCAGCACGAGGCTCGCGCGGCTGGCGCAGCGCCTGGTCGGTCGCGTCGGTCCCGGCCGGAGCTGGACAGCCGGCCGTGCGCTCCCGGTGCTCCCACGACAGCGATTCCGCGACGGTCGAGCATGAGCGGCATCGTCGAGCGGTTCTGCGAGAATGCCGAGCGCAACGGCCTGATCGTCCACCGGGACAGCGCGCCCCTCTTGGACGGCGCGGTCAGCTCGGAGGCGCTCTACGCCCTTGCCGATCCCGGCAGCGTGGTGCTGGCCGCGTCGCCGAGCGAACCCCGGGCTCGCTCGATCCTGCCCACCGTGCATATCGCGCGCGTGCCCGAGAGTCGCATCCTGGCGGGCCTGCCGGAGCTCCTCGAAGCGGTTGGAGACAGTCTCCCAAGCGCCCTCGTGATCGTCTCAGGCCCAAGCCGAAGCGCGGACATCGAGCAGATGCTTACCACCGGGGTACATGGCCCGCGCGAGCAGCATGTGGTCGTGGTGGCCGGAGACGACGCGCCCGCCGGCCAGCAGCGCTCGCCCGCCGGCGCCTGACCGCGCGCGACGGCCGAGCAGCGCGCCCGTGCGCTGGACGTCTTTCCCTGCGCCCCTGCGCCGGCAACCTTCGCGCCCTTCCCGAGCTGGGCGCTGCTGGCGCTCGGCCACTCGCCGCGCCACCACACGCCGGCCGCCGCGCCCCACCCGCCACGACCCCCGGGCTCAGCCGTCAGGCGCGCTGGCGGGCAGACGCTCGGCGAGGGAGTCGAGCCCCAACTCGGCTGCCCACGCGCGTGCGCGAGCCCAGTCGAGCGAGACGTCGACGAGCTCGGGCAGCGGTGCGTCGGTGCGCATCGTCGCGATCTCCCGGTAGAGGCGGAGTGCCTTGGCCTCCGCATCGAACTGCCCTGCCGCGAGAGCCCCCTCGAGCGATCCGAACTGCGCGAGCGTTGCCGCTGCCTTGACGGGGCCGATGCCGCGGGCCCCGCGGATTCCGTCCGAGGGGTCGCCTCGCAGCGCGATGAAGTCGCACACCTGGGCGGGTTCGACCCCGTAGGCCTCGCGCACGTCGCTGGGACCAACGCGCTCGAGCACGGAGACGCCCCTCTGAGGCCGAAGGACCGTGACCGACTCGCTGACGAGCTGGAAGGCATCGCGGTCGCTCGTCACGATCAGCGAGGCGCCGCCCGCGGCGGTCTCGGCTGCCGCGGCGGCTGCTAGGAAGTCGTCGGCCTCGAAGCCGGCGCCCTTCGCCACGAGGAAGCCAAACGACTCGACCAGCTCTGGCAGTCGGTCGAGCTGCTCGACGAGCTCCGGCGCGAACTCCCGCCCGGCTTGGTAGGAGGGCAGCGCCTCGTGGCGGTACGTCGGGGTTTCCAGCGTGTCCCAGCAGGCGATCACCGAGCGCGGCCGCTGGCTCAGCCACAGCGTGAGCAGCATGCTCCCGAAGCCCAGGAGCGAGCCCGCCGCTCGCTCCGCCGAGTCCCGGGTCGTCTTCGGGAGCCCGTGGAACGCGCGGTGGGCGAGCGAGTCTCCGTCGAGGATCAGCAGCGGCTGCAAGGGCATCTCGGCTCGAGCCAGGCTCGGAGGGCGCGCGGCTCGGCGGGCTGGGCGACCCGCGCTGGCGTGGCAGGCCGGGCGGCCTGCGTCGGCGTGGTGTGGTCGCGGTGAATGCTGGGTACCCTGCCGGTGGAGAGCCTGAGACGAGCCCCGGTACCGCCGCCATGGGGCTGGAGCCCGCCGCCCGCGTGGGTGAGATCGACGTTGCGCTCAGCTAACGTGTCTGGCGTGAGCAAGGTCCTGATCGTCGCAGAGAAGCCGTCGGTCGGCCGCGATCTCGCCGACGCGCTGCCCGGGTCCTTCGCGAAGAGGAAGGAGGGCCACCTCGAGTCTGACGACTATATCGTCACGTGGGCGGTCGGGCACCTCGTCACCCTGGCTGAGCCTGAGGATTACGACGAGCGGCTCAAGCGGTGGCGCATGGACGACCTGCCGATCGTCCCTGATGCGTTCAAGCTGAAGCCCCGCGACGCGAAGTCGCACAAGCAGCTGAAACTCATCCATAAGCTCCTCGCGCGCGAGGACGTCAGCCGGGTCATCAACGCGTGCGACTCGGGGCGCGAAGGGGAGCTGATCTTCGCGTACGTGATGGACACGGCCGAGAACGGGAAGGGCAAGCTGCGCAACTCGCGCATCGACGACGCGCCGCGTCCCAAGCCCGTCGAGCGCCTGTGGATCTCCAGCATGACCAAGCAGGCGATCCGGGAGGGCTTCGAGAGGCTGCGCCCCGCAGATCAGCTCCTCCCGTTGGAGCACGCGGCGCGGTCGCGCTCGGAGGCAGACTGGGTGGTTGGGATGAACGCGAGCCGCGCGGCCACGCTCAGGGGGCGTGCGTGGGTTGGGGGCGTCGTCTCGCTCGGGCGCGTGCAGACGCCCACGCTCGCGCTGATCGTGGCACGCGAGCGCGAGATCCGAGCGTTCGTCCCCGAGCCCTACGCGCTCGTCCACGGAACCTTCGAGTCGCCGAGCCGCGCCGGCTACACCGGGCTGTGGTTCGATCCAAAGCTCGCCGACGAGCCCGAGCGCATCCAGTCTCGGATCAAGGAACAGGCGCGGGCAGACGAAATCGCCGCTCGGGTCTCGGGCAAGGACGGCACGGTCACGTCCGTCGAGCGCAAGCAGCAGACCGAGCGCGCGCCGCTCCTCTACGACCTCACGAGCCTCCAGCGCGACGCGCATGGCCGGTTCGGCTTCTCCGCACGGCGCACGCTCGGGGTCGCGCAGTCGCTCTACGAGGCCAGGAAGGCGATCACCTACCCGCGAACCTCATCGCGGTATCTCTCTGGCGACATGGTGCCGCTCCTTCGCCAGACGGCCGAGATGCTGACACCGGTCGCTGCCTACGAGCCGTTCGCACGCTACGTGATCGACCTGTTCGCGAGCGGCAAGCGCGTGCCGCTTGCCCGCATCGTCAACGACGCTCGCGTCGACGACCACCACGCGATCATTCCCACCGACGCCGAGCACGACGTCGGGTCGTTCACCGAGGACGAGCTCCGCATCTTCGATCTGATCGCGAAGCGCTTTCTCGCCGTCTTCCATCCCCCGGCGAAGTACGCGAAGACGACCGTCGTGACGGCGGTCGACGGAGAGCATTTCCGCACCCGCGGCAAGATCACGCTGGCGCCCGGGTGGCGCGGTGTCTACGGGGTCGAGCCGGACGAGCCCAGAGCCCAGGACGAGGAGCAGGCCGAGGGGGGCGAGCTGCCAGAGCTCAGGGAGGGCATGACCGTTCGGTGCACCGAGGCGCTCGCCGAGGCCCGGGTGACGAAGCCGCCTCCGCGCTACACCGAGGCCACTCTCCTCTCGGCGATGGAGACCGCCGGCAAGTTCGTCGAGGACGAGGAGCTGCGGGAGGTCATGAAGAAGGGCGGGCTGGGGACGCCGGCCACCCGGGCGGAGATCATCGAGACGCTGATCCGCCGCGAGTACATCGAGCGGAGCGGCCGCTCCCTCGTGCCCACCCCCAGCGGCCTCCAGGTCGTCACGATGCTCGAAGGCCACAAGCTTACGAGGCCCGACCTGACCGGCGAGTGGGAGAAGCAGCTCTTGGATATCGAGCATGGATCCGGGGATCGGGCCGGCTTCATGGCGCAGATCGCGGGGTTCACGGCCGAGACGGTCGAGCGCATCGCCGCTCTCGACCGGGAGAAGCTCCGGCCGGAGCGCGTCGAGCTGGGGCCGTGTCCTCGCTGCGGCGACGAGACGGGTGAGATCATTCGGGAGAACAGCCGCGCGTACGGGTGCACGAGCTGGAAGAGCCGTGAGGAGACGGGCTGCGGGTTCGTGATCTGGAAGAAGCTCATGGGGCGCACGTTGACGCCCGAGGTCGCGCGCCAGCTGCTCGAGGAGGGCCGAACGAGCGAGGTTCTCTCTGGTTTTCGCAGCCGGGCGGGCAAGTCATTCCGGGCGCGGCTCGTCCTGAGCGAGGAGGGGAAGGTCGAGTTCGACTTTCCGCCGCGACCCCAGTACGGGAAGCGGGATGGCGAGCAGCCGGTCGGCTCGCGGGAGTAGACGGCGGGAGTAGGGGGCACAGCCCCGGGCCACGCCGCGTGGTCTGCGGGTTGCGGGTCACGGGGGCGAGTCAGCCGGCGCCGTCAACTCCTCGTCCTGAGGCGGCGAGCCCGTCACTCGGCGGTTGCGGTCTCCCGCGCGAGGTCACGCGACGTGAGCGCCGCCTCCACGCGGTTGCGTGTGACTTGCCCCTGGTGTTTGTGCGGGGGTTTGTGTTGGTGGGGTGGTGTGAGCCT
>JAPOVR010000154.1 GCA_026708005.1 Actinomycetes bacterium | reverse complement strand
TTGGCCCAACACCCGACAGGCCCCACACCACCAGGGGCACCAACCCCCCGCCACCAACCACCCCCCCACCAAGGCCCAACCAGACCCAAAAGGACAACTCACGGGCCGAAGGCTCCTTCGCCGCCTCGGAGACCGAGCCGCTCCACCGGCACACGTTGCTCACCCGCGACCACACCCGGCCCCAGGGTCTTAACGACACCGAGGGTTCCTCCAACACCCGCCGGCGCCACCCAGCACCCGTGTGCATGCCGCTGCCTCAACGCACGCGAACGGGGCACGGCAAGGGTTCCGGCACTCGGTTCCTCCGCGCCAGCTGCCCCTGCCCACCGTCCAGCTTCAGCCGGGTCCTCCCCTCCCCCAGGTCACCGCGGCATCCCTGGCTCCGAGAAGCCCGAATGGAGCACCCTGCCCAGAAACATACTCTAGGATCTTCGTGCAGCGATGCCGACTGTCGATCTCCCAACGGGCGTCTCGATCTACTACGAGACGCACGGGGAAGGTGAGCCGCTCCTGCTCGTCATGGGCACAGGCGGCGACCACGCATTCTGGCAGCCGACCCTGCCCGCTTACGTCGACGGGTTCCACACGATCGTCTACGACAACCGCGGAACCGGCCAGAGCACGTGCCCAACGGACCCCACGAGCTACAGCATGCGCGTGCTGGCCGATGATGCGGCCGCGCTGCTCGTTGAGCTCGGGATCGAGCGGGCCCACATCTCGGGTCTCTCGCTCGGCTCAACGGTCTGCCAGGAGATCGCGATCAACCACCCTGACAAGGTGCGCACGGCTCAGCTTCACTGCACCTGGGGCCACACGGACGCCTGGCTCGCACGGCTGTTCGACGCCATGACCTACCCGGTCGAGCGCGACGACATAGCTGCCTTTGTCAACCAGGTCTTCATGATGGTTCTCAGTCCCTCGTACCTTGCCGAGAAGCCCGATGAAGTTGCGGCGATCGAGCGCGCCTACCTGCTCGAGAACCCACACCCCCCTAGCAGGGAAGGGCTGCTTGGGCACCTGCACGCCGACCGCACGCACGATGCCCTCGATCGCCTCGCCCGTATCACCGCGCCGACGCTGATCACGACGGGTGAGATGGACTGGCAGATTCCGATCCGGTACGGACGGGCTGTGCATGAGCGCATCCCCGGCAGCAGGTTGCATATCTTCAGCGGCCCGTACTCCAGCCATATGGCCTTCACTGAGATGGCGGACGAATTCAACCGCGTGAGCCGCGCCTTCCTCGACGAGCACCTCGGCGTCTAAGCCTCGGCCAGAATGTGCGTGAGCGCGTCCTGCGGCTCCGGATCGGGGCTCGCCTCGGCGAACTCGACTGCGCGCGCTACCTCGCTGTCCACCTCGCGCTCGACCGCCTGGAGCGTGCCGCCGGTCACACCGACAGCCGCCGCCTGCTCCCGGGCGAGCTCGACGGGATCGCGGCTGGCCCGCTGCTCTTCGATCTCCTCGACGGGACGGTAGACGTTGACGCCCAGGATCGCTTCCTCGCCCTCATGGTGGCCTCGGAACCGGTAGGTATCCACGTCGATCAGCGAGGGCCCCTCACCGCTTCGGGCGCGCCGGATGGCCTCCCCGGCTACCTCGTAGACGGCGGCAACGTCCTGCCCGTCCACCTCGACCTCAGGGAGCCCATAGCCCCGCGCCCGCGCAGCGATGTTCCCGCCCGCCGTGAGCGCCCCGTAGGGCCCGTACTGCGTGTACTGGTTGTTCTCCACGACGACGATCAGGGGCACGCGCCAGATCGCCGCCAGGTTGACAGACTCGTGGAAGACGCCCTGATTGACGCCGCCCTCGCCGGTGAACGCGACAACCACATCGTCGGTGCCGTCGAGCTTGCGTCCGAGCGCAGCCCCGACCGCCATCGGCATCCCGCCTGCGACAATGCCGTTACCGCCGAGGAATCCCAGCGAGAAGTCGGCGAAGTGCATCGAGCCGCCCTTGCCGGCGCAGATGCCGGTCGCGCGCCCGTAGAGCTCAGCCATCAGCTTGGACGGGTCGAGCCCCTTGGCGATGGCATGGCCGTGACCCCGGTGCGTCGAAGCCATCATGTCGGTGCTGCGCAGCGGCCAGCCGAAGCCGGCTGCGACCGCCTCCATGCCGAGGTAGGAATGGGTGAAGCCCGGTAGACGGCCTCTACTGAAGATCTCTGAGACGGTCTCCTCGAAGCGCCGAATCGTGTAGATCACGCGGTAGAGCTCGATCAGGACATCCGGCGCGATGCCCACGCCTAGCCTCGCTTCTGGTCGGCTTCGAAGTCGAAGTCATCCATCGGCGGTACGACGCCTTGGATGCCCCAGCCGCCGTCGACGTGGAGGACATCGCCCGTGAGCATGGCCGAGCGATCGGAGGCCAAGAACACGACGGGCTCGACGAGGTCTTCGGGCTCGATGACCCGGTCCATGGGGATCACAGCGCCCCACGACTCGTCGAAGTTGGGATCGTACTGCCGCGAGCGCTCGACGCCCGTCGCGCCCGGCGCGATCGCGTTGACGCGGATGGCCGGAGCCAGCTCGAAGGCGAGCTGGCGGGTCAGGGCATCGAGGCCGCCCTTCGACATCGTGTAGGCGGCGTGGTAGACAACCATCAACACCGACGCGCACGAGCTGACGTTCACGATCGAGCCCTTCCCGAGAGCGCGCATGTGTTTCACGGCCGCCTGGCTTGCGAAGAAAGCGCCGCGCAGGTTCGTGCCGACAACATCCTCCCAGTCCTCCTCGGTGGCGTCCTCGAACGGTGAGAACCGCGAGCGCCCGGCGTTGTTGACGAGCACGTCGAGGCGTCCGAGCCGCTCAGCAGCTTCATCAACGAGTCGCCTTGCCTCGTCAGGCTTGCTGACGTCGGCTCCGATGACGATCGCCTCTGTGCCGGCATCCGTGATCAGACGCGCCGTCTCGTGAGCGCCGTCCTCATCGTTCTTGTAGTTGACCGCGACTGCTGCACCGTTCTGCGCAAGCCCCACCGCGAGCGTTCGGCCAATGCCCTTACTCGACCCCGTCACGAGCACCGCATGGCCCTCAAGCACACGAGCCGAGGAGTCTCTACTCATCGAACGCCAGCCTCCTTTGCCAGCTGCCTCGGCCCATCGAGCCTCGCGAGCAGCCCGGCCGAGAACGGGAGATCAACGACATCGAACATCCTGGTGCGGCCAGCCGCGCCGGGCGCGAGTCTACCACGGTCATTCGATCCTCCCACCCGCAGCGCCGTGCCTCGTCGACGGGGAGACGAGCACCTTGATGCACGAGTCCCGATCGCGAACGAGACTGTCGAATCCATCGCCGAGGATTCTGTCGAGGTCGAGCCGACGGCTGATCAGCGGGGATGGATCGAGACGCCCCGACGCCATGAGCTCGATAACCGCGTCGAATTCGCCTTCGAAGTAACCGATGCACCCACGGATCTCCTTCTCGTCCCTCACGGCCGTGTTCAGGTCGACGTCGCTGGGCATCTCAGTAATCCCTGCTAGCAGCGCGAGCCCTCCAGGGCGGGCGGCGCGAATGGCCAGATTCATCGTCTCGCTGAGGCCCACACACTCCATGGTGATGTCGGCACCCCGTCCGGCGGTAAGCCCACGGATGGCGTCCAACGCGTCGACCTCACGCGGATCGAGCACATCGTCGGCGCCCATCTGACGAGCGATTGTCGCTCGCTGAGGCAGCATCTCCACGACGATGATGCTGCGGAGTCCGACCGCACGGGCTACGGCGACAGCTGACAGCCCGATTGGGCCCGCCCCAATGATCGCGATGTCGGCCCCTGGGTAGACACCGGGCTGCCGCATTCCATGGAACGTGACCGCAAGCGGCTCGACGAGTGCCCCGAACTCGTCTGGGATCGTGTCCGGCAGCGGGACTAGCTGGTCCTGCCGAGCCACGGTGAACCGTGCGAAGGCTCCGTTTCGAGTGAGCCCGACGAGCTCGAGGTTCCGGCAGTGCTGGAACATGAGCCGCCGGCAGAAGTGGCACTCACGGCACACCCTATGGGGGATCACGACGACCCGATCACCGACCGCCGCCGAGTCAACCCGATCTCCGATAGCAGCCACTCGCGCACTGAACTCGTGGCCGAGCACGACCTGCTCAAGCGAGGGTGGTATGAAGATCGGGCCTGCGAGGTACTCGTGAAGGTCAGTCCCGCAGATGCCGCACCAGCTGACCTCGACGAGGACGTCCTCACCCGTGGGCGCATGGGGCGTGGGGATCTCCTCAAGACGAATGTCCTTGGGACCATGCCAGCTTGCGGCGAGCATCACGCGAGATTGACCTCCGCGCTGGCGGGCCATTGGACGATCGTCGCACGACAGTCAGTGAAGCCATCGAGAAACTCGGGGTCAGCGAGCACGTCGAGGATGCTGACTGTCCGTCCGACGAGGGCGGCCGCATTCACAAGCGAGCGAGCGATCAGGTCGAGTGCGACGCGGCCATCCGAGAGCGCATAATGGCAGGAGCCACGCACACGCTTCGCACCCATGACGATCAGGTTGAGGTCCATGGTCACCGGCGTGTCATCGTGAGCTAGCAGCACAACGGAGCCGGCGGGACGCGCCAGCTCGACGGCTTCCAGCCGAGACTCAGCGCTGCCGGCGCACTCGTAGACGACGTCCGCGCCGTAGCCGCCGAGCCAAACCGCCAGATCCTCCCAGCCAGAAGCTTCCGACGGCCGCTCGAGCGAGCGAGCGCCAAGATGCTCCATGACAGCGCGACAGCCAGCGTGGTCATCGACAAACGCTGTCCGGCCTGAACCCGCAGCGAGCACAACGGCGCACGTGGCAAGCGCAAGCGGTGTTCCCCCGAGGATCGCAACCGCTTCGCCTGGGCTGGCAGGCCCTCGGTGGAGAGCCCGGAGTGCGCTCGCGACCCGATGCATGAGTGCTGCTTGCTCGTGGCTCAGCCCAGGAGGCAGGACCATGACGTCGCTCGTGCGCACGAGCACTGCTCCGCTGAGGCCACCGTCGATCGTGCGGCCGCGCAGGCCGATGTCGGCGCATGCCGTCGAGACGCCGTCAAGGCACCGATGGCACCGGGCGCACGGCCGGTAGCCGAGGACTGCGACCGCCGAGCCGACGAGGCTCGATGCGACATCAGGTCCAACCGCGAGCACATCCCCCGCGAACTCGCCGCTGAGGACGCAGCCTTCGAAGGCCTTAAGGTCGTCTGGGCCGAGCGCCGCCGCTCGCGTGGCGACAAGGAGCTCGCCGGGTCCTGGAGATGGCGTCGAGGCTTCGAAGGCGGTAGGGAGCCCGCGGTCGACCCTGACCTCGACATGCCTGCCGCGGGCGCGGGTGTTCACCGGATCTCGCTGCTCACTCTGAGGCCAGCTCTTCGAGGCCTGTGAACGCCGCCAACCGATCGCGCGAACCCAGGGGCTCCGAGAGATCAGCGAGGAACTCGGCTGCCGGACGGCCATCGAGGGCCCGGTGATCGAAGGTGAGGCTGAGCACGCTTTCAGAACGTATCCCGACGGTCCTCGAGACCGCCACGGGGCGCTCCTCAATCCGGCCGACGCCGAGGATCGCAACCTGGGGCGGGTTGATGATTGGCGTGAAGGCGTCGATGCCCCACGCCCCGAGGTTCGTGATCGTAAAGGTCGCGTCGAGAAGGTCGGCCGGCGCGGTCGTGCCCGAGCGCACACCCTCGACGAGCTCCAGGCGACGCGCACGGATCTCATCGAGTGACCGTGCCTGCACATCTCGGAGCACCGGCACAATCAGCCCACCCTCGACATCGACGGCAAGGCCGATGTTGACCGCCTCGAAGAACCAGAGCTCCTCGCTGACGAGATGCGCGTTCAGCTGTGGATGATCCCGCAGGGTTGCAGCGGTGGCGGCGATCAGGAAGTCGTTGACCGAGAAGTGCTCACCAGAGCCCTCCTTGAGCTCGACCAGCCCGGTGACATCCGCTGTCCGGGTCAGCGTGACCTGCGGTGACTCGGCGAGCCCGGCCGAGAGCGCTTGACCGATCGCGCGCCGTCTCCCTTGAAGCCGTTGCCTCGCCGCGACCCGCGGCCCGTCCGGCGGGACATCCGCGGCGAGCGGGGACGGAGCAGCCGCGCCTGCGGCAGCCTGTCGGACGTCTCGCTCGGTGATGAGGCCGCGGGCCCCGGTGCCTTCGAGAGCAGACAGTTCGATGCCTAGCTCTCGCGCGAGCCGGCGTGCAACCGGCGATGCGCGACCGCTCCCCGTCGGGCGTCCCGGTCCCGCAGCCTGCGGTGCGGCCCGGGAGTCAGGCGTCCGCGCCACTGGCGAGCGGGCGGGATCGAGCTGTGCTCGCTGCAGCACCCCTGTCGGCACCGTCGGAGCCTCTTCTGCGGCAGCCTCGATCACGGCGAGCACCTCGCCGACCGCGACAGTCGACCCAGCCTCGTGGAGCACGCGCGCAAGCGTCCCTGGCACAGGGGCCTCGACGTCGGCGCTGGCCTTCTCGGTCTCGAGCTCAACCACGGGCTCACCGGCGTGCAGCGCCTCTCCGGGCTGCTTGTGCCAGGCGATGACCATCGCCTCCGTCATCGTCAGACCCCACTTCGGGACGACGAGCTCGACGTCGCTCACCGCCGCCCTTCCGACTCAGATGGCAGCACCGAGCTGCTGGTGCACGGCGTGGACAATCCGCACTGCATCCGGGAGAACGGTCTGCTCGAGCGTCGGGCTGAACGGCGTCGGCGCGTTCAGAGCACAGACCCGAGCGGGATACGTATCGAGGTACTCGAACGCCACCTCGACGACCGACGTGATGATCTCGCTCGCGGCCGATGCGGCCGGCGTCGCCTCGTCGGCAACGATGAGCCGGTTGGTCTTCTTGACCGACTCGACGATCGTCTCGACATCGAGCGGAACGAGCGTGCGGGGATCGACGACCTCGACTGAGATGCCGTCGGCCGCGAGTGTCTCGGCGGCCTGCATCGCCTCGTGAGCGAGGTAACCGATACCGACAACGGTCGCGTCCGTGCCCTCCCGAACGACCGCTGCCTGCCCCAACGGGACGACATACTCGCCAGCAGGCACCTCGCCCGTGACACCGTGGAGGCGTGGAATCTCAAACAGGAGCACGGGGTTGGGATCCCGGATCGCCGTTTTCGTGAGCCCCTTCGCATCAGCTGGCGACCCCGGAATGACGATCTTCAGCCCCGGAACCTGCATGAACTGGCTGTAGGGCGAGACGGCGTGCTGCGCAGCCGCTTCCCCGCCGAGCGCGCCGTTTGCCATCAGGTAGACGATCGGAAGCTCGGCCTGCCCGCCCGACATGTAGCGCCATTTGGCCGCCTGGTTACAGACCTGGTCCATGGCGACCCAGAGAAACGGCGCGAACATCAGATCGACGATCGGCCGCCAGCCCGACGCGGCCAGCCCCACCGCGGCTCCCACGAACCCGGCCTCCGAGATCGGCGTGTCTCGGACGCGCTCTCGCCCAAACTCCTCAGCGAGCCCGGTCAGCAGGCCGAGCGCGCCACCGACGGCAGCATCCTCACCCATGATGATGATCCGCTCGTCTGCGGCCATCTCGTCGCGCAGGGCCGCAGTGAGAGCCTTGCCGTAGCTAAGCGTCGGCACAGCCTAAGCCGTCGCCGTGGACGGGGAGCGTCGCGGGCACGCGAGGATCCTACCGCGGCGCGAAACGCGCCCCTGACCTGCGCAGGTCGCCTGCTGCTCGCCGAGCAATCCCGCCGTGAGCCACGGCGCCGTTGCTCACCTGGGCAGCTTCATCCCGCAGTCGTGACGGCGGAGACAGTGGAAGGCCCAGAGGCGGTCAGGCCTTGTGGCCGCCGTCGCCTGTCGGAGCCGAACCAGTCGCGGGCGCGCGCCAGTGCCCCGCCGAGGGGTGGGTGGCCCGGGAGATCCGCTTCATCCCGCCTCCATAGGCGGCCCGCCCCCCCACCACCCGGGGGAGGGTAGCCCACAGGAGCGCACGGCTTCTGTTTGTGGTGGGTTTTTGCAGGGGTTTTGTTAGTGGGTGGGTGTTGTGT
>JAPOVR010000067.1 GCA_026708005.1 Actinomycetes bacterium | reverse complement strand
AAGGCGAACCGCGGCGGCCGACACAGTCGTCCTTTCGATGACGAGGAGTCCGAACGATCGCCTCTTCTACGAGATTGCGACTGACCTCACAGACGTCCACCGTGTCGGCGACGCGCTGACGCCACGCCGGCTCGCGTCCGTCGTTCATGAAGGCGAGAAGCTCGGCCGGGAGCTCTAGTTGATCGATCGAGAATTGATCGTGGAACCGTGGCAGCCGTTGATGACCCAGCTGGGCGGCCTGAGAGGAGTGGCATGAAGACCTTCAGGCCTGCCGAGTTGACACCTCTCACCGGGAAGGTCGCGGCGATAACCGGTGGGGCCTCGGGTATCGGTCGGGCGGCCGCGTTTGCCTTCGCCGGCGCGGGTGCCCGGACGATCGTTGCAGACCTCAACATCGCAGGGGCAGAGGTGGTGGCCTCGGCCATCGAAACCGGCGGTGGCAGCGCCCGCGCCGTACATGCCGACGTGAGCCGCCCGGAAGGTGTCCAGACGGTCGTCGACGAGGCGATCCGTCATTTCGGCTCGCTCGATTACGCGTTCAACAACGCCGGCATGATCGGGCCTAGCGCCCCGACGGCAGAATGCACGCTCCAGGGCTGGGAGAACACCCTTCGCCTGAACCTCACGGGTGTCTGGCTCTGTATGCGCGCGCAGATCCCGATCATGCTCGAGCAAGGTGGAGGCGCGATCGTTAACTGTGCCTCGGCCGCCGGGCTGGTCGGCTTTGCTGGCGTTGCCGCGTACGTCGCCAGCAAGCATGGCGTGATCGGCCTCACTAGGGCCGCCGCGCTCGAGTACGCGCAGAGCGGCGTGCGCGTGAACGCTGTTTGTCCAGGAGTGATTCGAACCCCGATGGTCGAGGTGTTCACCGAGGGAGCACCGGAAGTAGAGGCAAATCTCGTGGCCGGTGAGCCGATGGGCAGGATGGGCACGGCCGAAGAGGTGGCAGCTGCAGTCTTGTGGCTCTGTTCCGATGCCGCATCGTTCGTGACGGGACACGCGATGGCAGTGGACGGCGGTCTGCTCTCTCAGGGTGGCCAGCGGGCCACGGAAACTTGATTCGAAGAGCTGACAGGACTATCCGCCGCGGATACGCCGACACTGATGTCGGGCAGATCCACTACCGAGAGGCTGGCAGCGGAGAAGAGGCGGCCGTGCTGCTCCACCAGACGGCGAGCAGCTCTGCGATGTACGAGCGCTGCCTGCCGCTGTTTGCGCAGCGCTACCGAGCCGTTGCCATGGATACACCGGGGTTCGGCATGTCCGATCCCCCTGATTCGTTGCCGGCCGATATCGGCTATTACAGCCGGGCCGTGATCGGGCTGCTCGACGGCCTTGGGATCGAGCGAGCGAGCTTGATCGGGTTTCACACGGGCGCGAGCATCGCGCTTGATGTTGCAGTACGAGCGCCAGAGCGGGTCGACAAGCTCGTGTTGGCCGGAATCCTCGCGCTCCCGCCGGAATCCGACCCTGATGCGTGGCGAAGCCGGATCGTGCGATGGGAGCCCGACGGCCGTGGCGATTTCCTTAGCACGTACCCACTCGACTATCTCCGGGACTACTTCGTAACGAGCGGCGACCCCAAGCAGTTCCTAACGGAGCTCATCGCCTTCCTCCAGGCAGGCCCGAGTTACTGGTGGGCAACCGAGCTGGTCGTGCATCACAACGCGTACGCGCTGTTCCCGCAGATCGCTGTGCCAACCTTGTTCCTCGGCATAAGCGGCGATATGCTCGTCGAGGCCACGATCGCGGCACAGCCTCACGTCCCACACAGCATCTACGTAGAGATCGAGGGCACCGACGGCGTCGTGATGGAAGAACCCGAAAGGTTCGCGCATGCAGTACTCGATTTCCTGGGAGACCCCGAGATGAGCTAAGGCCTCTGGCTGTTCAGATCCGCCGGCCGAGCTCCTCGCCTTCGTAGATCGCGGTCAGCGGGACGCGGGGTGCGAGCGCGTCTCCGATTCGCCGGACGTCCGGAAGTCGTCCCTTGAGCTCACGATAGAGCATGTCATTCGGGCTCCGGGTCATAGAGAGCACGATCGTGTCGACCCCACCGATTTCTCGAGGGCTGTTGCCCCAGATGTCGTAAGCGTTGACCGTGGAACCTTCGATCGACTCGACGAAGTGCTCGGTGGTGATCTTGACGCCGGCAGCGGCAAGTCTCGGGAACACGTGACCGGCCTCTGCCGTCCGCATCGTGTCCTCGCCGGCGCGAACCTTACGGGTCAGAATCTCGACCGCCGCTCCGGCGCCGGCAAGCAGCTCCGCCAAGCCGAGTGGGAGATAGTAGCCCGTCTCCTCGATAATGAGGATCCGGCGACCCAGTGCTGCGCCGTCTTCGAGTGCCCGTGCGGTAGCCACGTCGACCGCAACGACGTTTTCCTGCTCCGTACCAGGCATGACCTCGCGCTCGGCTCGAGCCGGGCTGAAACCGGTGCTGTCGTACGTGGCGCCGGTCGCGCAGACGATGCTATCGGCGCTCTCGTCGGTGATATCTCTGGAGCCGATCTCTGTGTCGAGACGGACGTCAACTCCTGCGACGTCCATAGCGCGAACCAGATTGTCGATGGCGACCTGCCACCCGGCGCGGGTCGGTAGACGTCTGAGGAGATTGAGGTGACCGCCCAGCTCTCCCGCCCGCTCGTAGAGGATCACCTCGTGGCCACGTAGCGCGGCCACGCTTGCGACCCTCATTCCGGCCAGCCCTCCCCCGACGACGGTGACACGCTTTGCCTCGGGGGGCTCGACCAGCTCCAGTGTTCCGTGACCCCACTGTCGCTCGCGACCCGTTTGCGGGTTGGCCATACAAACGAGGTCGTTTGCCTCGAAGTTGCGAGCAAGGCACTCGTTCGCGCCGATACACCGAATGATTTCTCGCTCTCGGCCCTCGCGTGTTTTCTTCACGAGGAACGGATCAGCAATCTGAGCCCGTGTCATGGCCACCATGTCAGCGGCCCCGGTTGAAATAGCATCGTCTGCCATCGCGACGTCGAGGATGCGCCCCACGATGAATACCCTGCCGCGTTCCCCGACGATCTCCTTTGCCCGCTTTCCGAACGGCAGGAGGAAGCCTTCGTCGACGGTCATTGGTGCGACTGCGATGTGGAGTGTGTCGTAGCCGCCGCCGGAGATGTTGAAGAAGTCGAACAGCCCGGTAGCGGCAAGGGTCTCGAGCTGCTCCGCGGAGATCTCCGCGGTAATGCCGGCGTCAGCTTTGAACTCGTCGAACGAGAGTCGGATTCCGACTGAAATGTCCGTACCCACGCGGGCGCGAATCGCATCAGCGATCTCGATCGGAAGCTGGCACCGTTCCGCGGGCGACCCGCCGTAAGCATCCGCGCGCTTGTTGTAGGCCGGACTCATGAACTGCCCTACCAAGCTCGAGCTGTGCCCTGCATGGATCTCGACACCGTCTAGCCCTGCCGCTCGGACGTTCTCCGCTGAGTCGGCGTGGCCACGAATCACCGTGTCGATCTGCTCTTGCTCCACAACAGCCGGCATATCGCCCGTCCAGAGAGATGGGACCGCCGATGGCGCCCACGGCGGGTAGAATTCGTCGATGAGCTCGGTCCCTCGTGTGTGCTGAGAGCCGAGCCCGAAAAGCTGGACGAAGAGCGTGCAGTCGTGCTCGTGTACGGCATCGGCTAGCTGCGCATACCTCGGGACGGCGGCGGGGTCCCAGACGCGGCAGTAAAACGAGTTCTCCGTCAGGGCATCGGCGAAATGGCCGCCGGTTACCAGGAGCGCTGTCCCACCCTTGGCTCGCTCTCGGTAGTAGGCGATGTGGCGGTCGCTAAGCAGGCCGTTCTCGGCAAAGTAGAGCGAATGCGCGCTCTGCATGATCCTGTGCTTGACCCTCGTTGGGCCAATGTCGAGCGGCGTCCACACGCTTGTGAGCTCAGTCATGGTCCCCTCCGGTTCGTCGAGGTGGACTTCGTCTTAGCCTCTCGAGCTCCCGCTCGTACGACCCCGTCGTGGGCGGAGTGCCGAGAAGAGGCTGCGCCGGCTTTGGTGGGCAGGGTCGGGGTCGGTCTAAGTTCTAGGTGGCTGCTCCGCGGCCGGGCAGATAGTGAAGCTACACCTCTCTTGTTGGCTGGTGTTCTGCCGCTGATGGGATCAAATCCTAGATTTCGCGCCCAAGCTTCTCGGCCTCGTACATGATCGCGACGAGTCTGCGTGGTGCGACAGCGTCGCCGACGCGATGCACTTCCGGGAAGACGCCCTCGCTCTGGAGGTACAGCTTCTCCGAGGGCAGTCGCATCGTCGCCAGGGCGACAGTGTCCACCTCTACCGTGCGGTCGCCGAAGCCCCAGATATCACGGATCTGAACGGCTCCATCGTCAATCGAATCGATCATCTGCATCGCCGTCAGTCGCACGCCCTTGGCGCGAAGACGCGGGAGGACGTGAGCAGCATCGAAGGTACGAAGCAGCTCTTCGCCAAGCACAATATTCGGCGAGAGAAGCTCGACGTCGGCACCTTCATCGGCCAGCAACTCGGCGAGTCCGAACGGAAGGTACGAGCCAGACTCGTCAAGTATGATAACCCGCTTACCGAGCGAGCCGGATTCGGCGAGTAGGCGACGAGTCGCCGTCTCTACATCAAGCACTTGGTCGCTGTCAAAGCCCGGGATTGTGTCGCGCTCGGGCCGCAGAGGGCTGAAGCCCGTGTCATCCCAAGTAGCGCCAGTGGCGAACACGACGGCGTCTGGCTCCTCCTGTTCAAGCAGGCCCCGCGAAGCCTCGACACCGAGGCGTAACTCGACGCCCTCGCGCTCAAGGACTCGAGAGAGGTTGTCGATCGCGCCCTGCCAGGCCGCGCGAGTAGGGACGCGCTTGAGCAGATTCAGGTGTCCGCCGAGCTCGGTCTCGCGATCAAGGAGAAGAACGTCATGGCGACGGCTGGCTGCAACCCCAGCCAATCGCATCCCGGCGGGCCCGCTACCGACCACCACGACCCGCTTCGCCTCGTCCGGACCGATGGGGCGAAGGGTCCCTTCCCCCCACTCGCGCTCTCGGCTCACCGACGGGTTCATCACGCATACGACCTCGCGCTGGTCGAATGTCCGCGCTGCACACTCGTTAGCTCCGACGCAGCGAACGATATCCCCGACTCGGCCGTCGCGCATCTTGTTCACAAGCTGCGGGTCGGCCATCTGCGCACGGGTCATCGCGACCATGTCTGCCCAGCTGTTCCCGATGATCTCCTCGGCCATTCGCGGATCGACGATCCGCCCCACGATGAACACCTTGCCTCGATCGCCGACGATCTGCTTCGCTTGCTTGCCAAACGGGATCATGAAGCCCTCTTCCACGTTCATCGGCGCAACGGCATAGTGGAGCGTGTGGTAGCCGCCGCCCGAAATGTTGAAGAAGTCGAACAGACCCGTCGCTGCGAGAATGTCAAGGGTCTCTTCCGTATCCTCCCCCGTGATGCCCCCCTCGCCCATGAACTCGTCGAAGGAGAGTCGAATGCCAACCGCGATATCCCCGCCGACCTGACGTCGGATGTGCTCACCTAGGTCTATTGCGAACTGGCAGCGCTTCCTCGTCGAGCCCCCGTAGCCGTCGGTCCGCCGGTTGTAGGCGCGGCTCAAGAACTGTCCCACGAGGTATGAGTGCGCACCGTGAATCTCGACGCCGTCGAGGCCTGCCACCTTCACGTTCAGCGCCGATTCCCCGAATGCTCGCGCGATGTCGTCGATGTGCTCCTGTCGCATCTCCATCGGCACCTCGCGATGCACAACGGACGGGGTGCGCGACGCAGCCCACAGCGGATGCCAGTTATCGTGAACCATTGTGCCCTTGTCGTGCACGCCTGCCGCGAACAGTTGCACGAACTGCCGACCGCCATACGGATGGACGATCTCCGCGAGGCGCGCGTACTGTGCAATGGCTCGCTTGTCGTGCGCCGTGCAGCCCGCGTGGAACGACCCCTTCGAGAGCGGGTGACCCGCCTGCTGCTCCGTAATCAGCAGGGCGGCACCTCCTCGAGCTCGTTCCTCGTAGAAGGCCAGATGTTTCTCGCCGAGTATATGGTCCTCCGCATACAAGATCGTCTGCGCCGTCATCATCAGACGGTGCTTCACCCGCACAGGGCCGATGTCGAGCGGGGACCAGATGTCCTCAGAGACAGACATCCAGCTAAATGATGCGTTCGACGCTGAGCATCAGGCTAAATCCCGATCACGGTGTCGTGAACCATGCCACCGACGCCACGCTCCGACGTGTTCCGGGACACATCGGCGTCGAAAGCCGGCTAGCGATTGATTACACGAGCCTGAAGTCCTTCCAGTCCAGAATTGCGTTTGCAGTGTGCCCGTACGGAATCTGAATAAAGTTCGCGACTGCGTGATCTTTGCCCGTCCAGGCGATCGGATGGACCGGAAAATCCCTTAAGAAGATCTCTTGCCCCTCGAGGATCGCAGCATCGCGCACGGAAGGGTCTGAGCTTCGGACCTCGGCAATTACCTCCTCGAGACGAGGGTTGTTGTAGCTCTGAAAATTCAGGAAACCGTCCTTGGACCCGTAGATGAAGAAGTAGTACTCCGGCGTGGCAATCCCGGGCGTGTCGAGAACGTCGACAAAGAATTGGAGCTCGCCGGTCTTCCCGTACTTGCGCTGGTCAAAAGTCCCGCGCGGCTGCTTCTCGATTTCGATCTCGAGACCCGCCTCAGCCAACGAGGCCTGGACCAAGACCGCGATCTGCTCATCGACCGGCAACCCATCTGCGTACGCGAGCGTCAGTGGCGCATCGACCAATTCGAGCACCGCACGGGCAGCAGCAATGTCGGTGTCGTACTGCCAGAACTGCTCTGTGTAGCCCACCATGAAGGGCACCAGCACCGAGCGCAGAGGTTGGGCACGACCGCGGAAAACCGCCTCAAGGATGTCGTCATAGGGGATCGCTCGCGCGATCGCTTGCCGAATCTCAGGAGAACCCCAAGGAGGCGCGTACGTCAGTGCCAGGAAAGCTGCGGTCGTCTCGTCGATGTGCGTAATCGATGCGACGTCGCTGTCCTCTACCTCATCGAGTTCGAGCGGCGTGAGCTCGGGTGCATAGTGAACTTCACCGGCCAGGAGCAGCTGGAGGCGGTTGCTCGACTCCGCGATGCCGCGCTGAACGATCTCGCTAATCTCCGGGGTCTCTCGCCAGTAGTCAGGTCGGACCTCCATTCGGACTTCGTCGAGTCCGGAACTGATCGACGTGATCGTGTACGGGCCGAAACCCGCGGTGTTGTCGTTGAGCCAGTCGTTGGCGAACGGGTCTGTGTCGGTCGCGTGCGCCTGTACCTCGGTTGAGTCGTAGATCGTCAGCGTGCTACCACCGCTCTTGAATCCCAGCGCTGCCAGTAACCCGCCCAAGCCTTGGCCGCTCGTGGTGAACTCGACCGTGTAGTCGTCGATCGCTCTAACCGCGTCCGGGCCGGAGAGCCCGCCGATGAAGGAGAGGATGAACGCCCCTGTTGCCCCGGCAGCGAATGTCTTCTGTACCGACCAGACGACGTCAGCAGCAGTGAACTCGTTACCGAACGCGCTGATGACGCCCGGCCTCAGCGCGAACGTGTATACCTTTCCGTCCTCCGAGATCTCCCAGCTCTCCGCGAGCTCTGGTTGGATGAGGGCATCCGGCCCTTCGGCTAGTCGCGCCTGGATCTCCTCTGCGGAGGTGGGCCACCGGTAGTCGACCAAGAAGTCGTAGCTGGGAAGCCACGCACTTATCGACGGCAGATTGTTCTGGCCCGGCCCATCGGGGTTCACCGCGACGATAGGTCCGGACACCGCCAACACGATCGTATCTGGGATATTCGGCTCCGCTGGGGACTCGGATTCGGGCGCTTGTGGCTCGGGCGCCTGTTCTGGAGGAGGCGCTGGTGCAGGCACTGGAGCCGGCTCTGGTGCGGGCGCTGGAGGAGGCGCTGGTGCAGGCGCTGGAGCAGGCGCTGGAGGGGGCGCTGGAGCGGGCGCTGGAGCAGAGGGCTCGGCGGGCACGGCCTGGTCGCCGCCGCCGCAGGCTGCCAGTGTGCCCGCTACGGCTCCGCCCAACGCGAGAAGGCCAGAGCGTGCGAGGAATCTCCTTCGGTCAGATACCAAACTGACTAGCGGCCCACCATCACCTTCCGTTGACCTGCGTCGATAGGTGTCTAGGTCGCTCACGTTTGACCTCCTCGGGTAGAGCGCTCCTCAGGCTTCTCCCGTCCCCGTCCGGTCGCCTCGTGAATGCGGGAACGTCATCCTACCACCCAGTTGCCAAAGACGGGGGACGGCCTCACTAGCACGCTGCAAGCAGACCGACTCGAGATTGACCCGCCCCGGTGACGTGCTCTCCTGGGGCTGGTCCGCTCTGAGTGTGGGGGTGTGGGTCGGGGAA
>JAPOVR010000038.1 GCA_026708005.1 Actinomycetes bacterium | reverse complement strand
GCTCACACCACCCCACCAACACATAAGCCCTGGCACAAACACCGGAGGCAGGTCACTCGTGGTCATTGAATGCTAGATCTTCATGCAATGAGAAAGGTATTCAATTCTCCTATTTTTGATGGCTTTGGCAGAGGAATACTACACGAGGTTAGGATTCGGCAGGGCGCAGGTTAGGAAAGGGGTAAAAAAACAGGGACTGATGTCCAGTTCGCATGACCTACGCCCCGCCTAGTGGTTCCCGGCGAGCGTATCCCTGTGTTGGTTGCGCCGTCGCCATGAAGAGACATGATGTCGAGGCGTGGATACTGGTGGCGGTGCTAGGGGCGTCTCTCGGCTTCGTTCTCTAACCTTGCCGTTAGGTCGGTGTAGCGGAGATGCTTTCTTACCATCCCGGCCGCCACCTTGTTCATCTGGGGGGCTGTGCGCAGCCGGTGCAGGCTGTGCCCACCGGCGAACGCGTCCACGTAGGCTTGTAGGTGCTTCACCGAGATGTGGTGGTAGGTGCCGACGATCCCCCGTTTAAGCATCGACCAGAACGGCTCCACCGCGTTCGTGGAGGCCGGGCCGGTCGCGTACTCTCCCGCCTGGTGGTTCACAACTAGGTGCTTGACACCAGGTATCCCCTTGTAGCCGGTGTGAGCGTCCGTGCAGATCGTCGCCCCGGCTGTGACGTGCCGGCTGACGAACCAGTGCAGCGTGTCCCTGTCTGTTCCCGGCACAACTTGCGCGCTCACGGAGGCGGGTGTTGTGAGCACCCACCCCTTGTTTTAGGAGGGGGGACCCGACGGAACACCAACCACACGCACTGTGCTCGCCGCCCGCCAACTTTCGTTGATAATTCCCTACATTGAGGATGGACCAGCTCCAGGGGGCAGGTCATTCGATCTGTATTCCACAGACGCGTCGCGGCCCTGACGCTCCGTCGTCGCCCGGCTTCACACGCCATGTCAGAGAAGCCCAGCCGCCGAGGATCAATAAGCGCGTCCCCTAAGTCAGCTCCAAGGCCGGTTAAGCCTTCTCCGGCTAGCTAGACAACAATCGGGATTGATCAGCGGCGCCACTCGGCGATGTTCCACAGCTCGCTGTCCCAGCCATTGATGCGTACGCCCCTGAGGGTGTCCACGTGGGCGGATACGGCCCCTCGGTTCACCAAAGGAATCTCGTAGTAGCTCTGAACCAGGATGTCGTTCATCCGTTTGACCAGGGCAGCGCGTTCTGGGCCGATGGGGGTATGGGAGATCTCTTTGACCAGAGCATCGAACTTGGGGTCGCAGGCCCGGGGAACGTTGCTGCCCCCCCAGTTGTTGTCCCGGTCCGGTACCTCGACGCAAGTCAGGCCGAAGAGGTACTGCTGAGGGTCAATGTCGGGGCCGGTGGCGTACATTTGGACGTCCGCGAAGAATCGGCTGTAAACCTCGCTGTCGGACACAGGGTCGCCACCGAAGAATACTGCCGCGTCGTGGTGAACAAGCTCAGTCTCGATGCCTATCTGACGCCACCAGTCTCTTACGCGGGACTGGGTCTCCTGCCGGACGTCATTCGTCGAGGTCTGGAAGGTAATGCGCAGAGGAACGTCGTTGTACTCGCGGATGCCATCTCCGTCGGTGTCCAAGACGCCGCTGTCGTCGAGGAGCTTGCTGGCTCCTTCGATATCCCGGCTAAGGCATTCGTCATTGGCGGTGGAGACGTAGTCCGGTGGCCCGGCGATGAGGTTGCAAGTGGGCTTACCTGCGAAGCCGTAAAGCGTCTCTGAAAGAGAGCGGCGGTCAATGGCCATGGACATGGCCCGGACGATGGGAGTGAATGTAAGGAAGGGATGGGGATTGGCGCCGTCCAGATACTCGGAGCGGTCTGCGCCGAGGGCCGGGTCGGGGTTGGTCTGGTTCAAGACGATGCGCTCCACAAGGCTCGAGAATGCGGACACGACCTTCCCTTTGCCCATAGCTTCCATCCTGGCAAGGGCGCCGGGGTCTATCTGGAGGTTCCAAGCGTAGTCGGCTTTACCGTGCTCCAAAACGGCCGCGGCCGCGGACACAGCGTCGCCGCCACCCTGGAGCACGACGCGGTCGAAGTAGGGCGTCTCGCCGTAATAGTGAGGGTTACGCTCGTAGACGGCCTTCTGGTCGGGCGTGAAGGCGACGACGCGATAGGGCCCCGAACCCAGCGGGGCATGGTTCTCCTCTAGACAGCCGGCCGCGGCAGCGCCGACACATTCGGCAAACTGGCCCCGACTGAGGACCGGGACACCTGCCCCAACGAAGGCGGTGTAGGGGTAAAGGGCGGCTTCGCGGAAGGTGACTCTCACGGTCAGGTCATCCAGAGCCTCCACGGAGGTCACATCGGAAAAGGCGCTGGTGGCAGTGCATCCGGTGGCTTCCTGAATGCAGTACCGCCAGGTGAAGACCGCGTCATGCGCGGTGAGGCTGCTACCGTCAGACCACCTGAGGGCATCCCTGAGCTTCCAGGTAATGGAGGTCAAGTCAGGGGACACACCGCCGTTTTGGAGGGTGGGGATTTCGGCGGCAAGGGCCGGGATCAGGGAGCCGCCAGGATCGTACTTAGCCAGGGGTTCCAGGGTGATAGCTCCGGCGTCCCGATCCTTATACCCACCAGAGAGGTAAGGGTTAAGGGTCGAAGGAGCCTGCCAATAGATCAGGGTCAGCGTCTCCTCCTCTTTCTTCAAGGGGACAGCCGGCTCAGGGGCTGGCGCAGCAGCCGGGGAAGGCGTGGCCGCGGCAGGCCCCGAAGGAGCAGGGGCTGGCGGTGCAGGCGGAGGGCTGGGCGGCGCAGGCGGAGGGCTTGGCGCCGGCGTGGTAACGGGGGGAGGCTCCGTGGCGGTGGGCCCCTGGGTGGGTGCGGAGTCGCCACCGCACGCCGTGACGAGCGCGAAGACCCCCGCAAGAGCAAGCACCGTAACAGAAACTCTCCCCCGGTAGACGACGAGAGCCCCCCGAGCACGCCTAGCCATGTCCACCTCCACAAGCAGGAATCAGCCCCGAAAGGGCAGGCCGCTGGTATTCCACGGAAACATATAGAAATCATATGGGGCGTCATCCAATTGCTATAGGGAACGATGTGAGCTGCCCCCGGGGTTTGTGGTGGCGTGGGTGTGGTGGGTTCAGCTGCGGGCGATGTCCGAGGGGGCTGTGGGGGCTGGGTGTGGGTCTGGCGTCAACCCACGACCGGGAGCCCGGGCTTCGGGGTGGGTGGGGAGGATCTCGCGGTCTAGTAGCTCGACCCGGGGCTTGCCGTTGAAGCCCTCCTGGCTGCAGCCGTTCCCTCCCTAGGAGGCTGTAGCGAAATTCGCTGGGCGCCTTCGGGTCGGTTGAGGGTTGGTTTCGCCAGGATCTCCGCGGTCGCGCCGGAGCGGGTCGGGCGTATGCCTTCTTCGGGTAGCGCGAGGGTGATGTTGGCACTGAGCCTGACTCGCAACCCGAGGGGGCACCTTGCTAGAACCCGATGTGCACCGTGACGCAGCGGGTCGGCAGCCGGCTTGCCGACGGTAGGGGTGGTGACTGGGGTCCCTTCCTGCTCGGGACTGGCTGGGGTTGCCTCCGTTGGGGTGGTGGGTGCAGTCTTGTTATGCGCCGGGCTGGCGGTTGTCGGCCTGGGTGCGTGCACCTTGACTGACCTGGAGACGCCTGAGGTGGTTGCCATCCGGTGGCTGATCGCGGGTTTGCTCGCCGCGATCCTCCGCGTCGGGATTCTTGCCCTCCCGCCGGAGGTGGCCTCTATGGGCTCGGTCTACTGGGTACCCGGGGGCGCTTAGCGGTCGCCATCGGTACGTCCGGCGGCTGCGGCACCAGCCGCCGGGGCGGTGTTGGCACCCCGTTGGCGGGAGACCGCGGTAAGCCGGCTGAGAGGGTGGAGGAACGCCGCAAGGGCCACTGCTGCCTCAGCCAGTGGGACAGCAACCACGACAGCCTGGAGAAGAATCTTGTGCGTTTGCGGCTGAACGACCTGGGTAGCGTGAAGACCGCCAGGACGCTGGCCGGGCCGAGCAAGGCCGGCGTTGATCAGATACGGCTGTACTTGCCCGCGAAGACCGCTTTCGGCGGCACAGTCGGCGCGATAGCCGTGGTCACGTTCCGCAACGACGACTGCCGGGCAACGCTGGCAAGGATCGCCGGGTAGTTGCGGGTGCTCAGGCGGGGGGCCTATGGTAGCCCAGTTGCCACGGGCCGCCATGCGATCAGGCCCTGCCCTACTCCATAGGTCGTGGCTGTTCCGGCTGCGGGGCAGGGCTCTGGCCTTCGGCAAGGATGCCGCCGTCTTCGACTGGCCATGGCTCTTCCGGCTGTTCCAGCCCCGGCAGCTGCTGCTGGAGGCGGTACAGGTTCCTGCCGTCCTCTTGGCAAGTTTCGACCGGCTCGTTCTTGATCATCAGCTGTAGCGCTTGTCTGGTCGCCCCACCGTTCTGCCGCCTATCTCGCTGATCTCTTGCAAGTTCATCCAGCCGCCGTCTCTGCCCAGGATGCCGAGCAGCTCTTGCCGTGTTCGGGCTCTACCCGCGAAAGGACACGATCGCCGTCGATAGCGCGCCGACATCGTCGCCTTCGACCCCGAGCAAGAGCACCGGGTCACCGCCGAGACCCATGACTCGAAGATCGACTACAACGTCTACGAAGGCACACGCGTGCGAGTTGTTCCCGAGCTCGTCATGGGGCGCGGCACGATCGTCGTCGACGGCACCGAGCTCGTCGCCGAGTCGGGGCACGGGCAGTTCATCAAATGCGCGCCCGTCGGTGGGTCGCTCCCGTCGGCGTCCGCGCGCAGCTGAGCGACTGCCGGACCCCGGCAGAGGGTCTACAGGTCAACGGAGAACGGCGCGCCGGTCGCCCGGCGAACATCCTTGACGGCCGCCCCGCCGAGCAGCTCGGTGAGCACCAGCCGGCCCTCGCGGACGGCGAGGACGCCGAGCTCGGTGATGACGAGGCCCGCCGCAGCCGTCGCCGTCAGCGGATAGGTGCAGCCGGAGACGACCTTGGGCTCGCCCGCCGTCGTCTGGGCAGTCATGGTCACGATGACCTTCCTCGCGCCGACGACGAGATCCATCGCGCCGCCCACTCCGAGGATATTCCTGCCAGGAACGGCCCAGTTGGCGATATCGCCTCGCTCGCTGACCTGCAGAGCGCCGAGCACGGCCACGTCGATCCGGCCACCGCGAATCATCGCAAACGACTCGGCGCTGTCGAAGTAGGCGGCGCCCGCCAGCGCGGTGACGGGCTGCTTGGCCGCGTCGATGAGATCCTCGTCGACCTCGTGCGGCCGAGGAGGCGGGCCGACGCCCAGCAGGCTGTTCTCCGTCTGGATGTGGACGCCGCTTCCGGCCCCGAGAAACTTCGGGATCAGGTTGGGGATGCCCACCCCGAGGTTCACGACCTGGCCGGGCACAAGCTCCTGCGCCGCCCGGCGAGCGATCAGCGTCCTGGCGTCCTCGCCCATCAGCGGGCGCGCGTCATGAGGTCCACGTAGACGTGGGGCGTGTGGACGCTCTCAGGCTCGATCTCATCGAGGGCGACGAGCTCGCCGACCTCGGCAACCGTCAGACGGGCGGCCGCGGCCATCGCCGGGTTGAAGTTCCTCGCGGTCTTCCGATACCAGAGATTGCCGAGCTCATCGCCGCGGGCAGCGTAGACCAGTGCGGCGTCACCATGGAGCGGCGCCTCGAGCACGTTCGCGACCCCGTCGATCCGGCGTTCTTCCTTGCCGCGCGCGAGCTCTGTACCGACTCCGATCGGTGTGAAGAAGCCGCCGATCCCGGCCCCGGCCGCGCGCAGAGCCTCGGCCAGCGTCCCCTGGGGCAGCAACACCACCTCAAGCTCCCCAGCCTGCGCGGCCGCGGCCACTTCGGGATTCGACGTGAAGAACGAGCCGACCGCTCGACGGACACGGCCTTGGCGCAGGAGCTTCCCGAGCCCCTTGCCGGGCTCACCGAGGTTGTTCGACACGACCGTGAGCTCCCGGGCCTTGCTCGCCTCGACGAGCGCGTCGATCAGCGCCAACGGCGCTCCGACGAGGCCGAAGCCCCCTGCGAGAACGGTGTCTCCGGTTCGGATCGAGGAGACCGCCTCCTCTGGTGAGGCGAGGCGCGCGGGCACGTCAGCCAGGCGAGACGGGATTCACGTGAGCGAGTGGATCGTATAGCAGGGTTCGTAGTCCGGGCTGTCCCAGCGTTCGTAGAAGCGCACGACGTGCGGGCGGACCTCGGCGAGGATGTCGAACCACTCCTGCGTTCTCGCTGCGAGGGGCGCCTCGGCCGAGGCGACGAGCTCGCTCACGACCGCGTCCTCGTCGAGGTTGAGGAACTGCCGATCCTTGAGGACGACCTCGCCGTCGATCACCACCGTGTCGACATCGTGGCTGCGCGCCCGATAGAGGATCGCGTCGACGACGTGCACCTGCGGGTCGAGGTAGGGGCTCCTCACCTCGTCGAGGTCGATGAACACCGCGTCGGCCTTATACCCGGGCTCGAGCTTGCCGATCTCGGACCCCAGCTCGAGCGTGTGGCCACCGTTCACGGTCGCCATGGCCAGCACATCGAAGGAGCTCGGGCAGGGCGTGTACTCCAGGTAGCGCGGCAGACGATGGAGCTTGGCCACGAGCCGGATCTCGTTGAGCATGTCCTCGTCGTCGTTGATCGTTGTCCCGTCCATCCCGATCGAGACGTTCACGCCCTTCTCGATCAGCCGCGCGGCAGGGAGAATGCCGCTGCGCAGGCGGAGATTCGAGCTCGCGTTATGGCACACCGACGTCCCGGTGCCGGCGCAGATATCCATGTCCGCCCCGGTCAGCCAGATCGCGTGACCGAGCGAGACATCCGGGCCAAGGAACCCGATCTCCCTGAGGTGCTCCACGGTGCTCTTCCCGTAGCTCGCCCGGCCGAACTCCCGCTGGTAGGGCGACTCGAGGCAGTGGATGTGGATCGGTGCAGCGTACTCGGTGGCACGCTCGCGGATCCGCGTGAGGATGTCGTCCGAGACCCACTGCGGCGCGACCGGACCGAGCATGATCGTGATCCGTGAGTGACCCGCGTACTCCTGCTGGAGGGCGTCGAGCAGGCTGAAGAAGTCGCCGGTCGTCGCCGGCTTCATCCCGGCGATCGCGCTCGCGACCCGGCTGCCTAGCCCGCCGGGCAGTGAGGAGAGAAACTGCTGGTCGTCTTGGTAGACGAAGGTGTGCTGGTTCAGGGTGTGGAGCGCGTATGCGGCGCGGATACCCGAGGCCTGATGAGCCCGCAGCTTGTCCCGCGTCTCCCTCTCATAGTTGCTCCAGTCGCGCCCGTACGCGGAGTGGAGGAGCGTTGTGACGCCCAAGCGGATGTTCTTGAGGTCGGCCCACAGGCAGTCCAGAAACGCATCAACCGGCTTCAGCTGCCAGACATCGAGGATCCACGAATCGAGGTAGTCGTCGTTGAAACCAAGCTGGAAGCTCGTCAAACCCCAGCCGTGATGGTGGGTGTTGATCAAGCCAGGGATGACCACGCCGGTATCAGAGCCCAGCTCCTCAGCGCCCGGAAAGCGCTCACGAAGCACCCCATACGACCCGACCGCCGCCACCCGATCGCCCTCGATCGCAATGGCCGCGTCCTCCAGGAGCCCGCCGTCTGGCAGCCTGGAAGCGTCCGTCACAACGTAGCGCCCTCGAATCAGCTTGCCCGCCATGTGCTCCACCTTTCGCCTCGGGTCTACCTGGTGCTAGATGGTCGACCGATCATCTAAGCCTCGGGAAGCAGGAAGGCCGCGTCGCAGCGAGTCTGGCACGTGGTCGCTTCGGCTCGTCGTCTTCTCGACTCAGACGCCTTCTAGAGAAGACCCTTCTAGAGATCTGGAGGCCTCCCCTTCTAGAGATCTGGAGGTCTCGTGTGAGACTGGCTCTGCCATGCGTTTCGCGGCTGAGAATGCTGCGCAGCTGACGGCGCGACGGCCTTGCCCTGCCGGAAGGCGTACAGTAGACGTCCTCGCGCGATGTCGTCGTCGAGGTCAACACCTACCTGCGATATGGGCAGCTTCCCAGACCATTGAGCTCCGAGGGCGCTCCTTCGCCGCGCTTTGCCCGGCCGACATGCAGATCAACAACCAGATCATCCCGCCGATCGGCGAAGCCCGATCCAACTACTGGGTCTCCCGCGAGATCGCTCCCCGGTTGGGATATATCGAGCCGTGCTTCACTCAGACCGAGGAGCAGGTGATCGAGGAGTCGCTGGAGGGCACGGGATTCAGGATCGAGGAGCTCAAGCAGGGAACGATGCTTTGCAGCGACCCGGACAAGACGAGCTTCGACGACGGGCGGTTCCCCACACCGAGCGGAAAGCTCAGGCTTGGCCTGTCTCTTGGTGTGTGTGGGGGTTTGTGGGGTGGGGGTGTGGGTTGTTGGG
>JAPOVR010000100.1 GCA_026708005.1 Actinomycetes bacterium | reverse complement strand
ACGGCCGGATCAGCCAGGAGCAGGCCACCGAGCTGAAGGACGGCCTCGCCGACAAAGCCGGTCGGCTCGTCGAGCGCACCTTCCCCGAACAAGGCACACGAGGCTTCGGCAAACGGGGCTGGGGCCACAACAACACCCCCGCCACCACCCCGGCCAGCAGCACCACCGCCCCCGCCTAGCCCACCACACAACAAACAACCGGCCCGGCCCCCGCCAACCCAGGGGGCCGGGCTTGGTCCGCGGCTAGGATGGTGTGGCGTATTTCAGGGGT
Organism: Actinomycetes bacterium; assembly: GCA_026708005.1. GTDB lineage: Bacteria > Actinomycetota > Thermoleophilia > Gaiellales > Gaiellaceae > JAPOVR01. Next base: position 8,158 of record JAPOVR010000100.1, on the reverse strand, counting down.
TGGATTGGCTTTTGGTCTCGGTGGTGTCCTGTTTCCCGTGCGGAGGCTGGGTCTCGGATAGGGCATGTCTTTCCAGTCCAGTCCTGTATCTCCCGGCCCCTTGAGAACACTGAGGAGAGAGCGGAGCATTGATGAAGACATTACGGCTGGTACAGCGAATAGGGAAAAGCTGTTTGCTATTCGGAGTAGATTGGATCAATAAGAGATGAGCGAGAGTAGTGTGGATATTGATAGCTTGATAGGCAGGAGGCGTTCTTGGCGGCTCTGGTTGCTGCTGGTGGCGGCAGTGCTAGTGGTAGGGGTGGGCGTAGGTGTTTACTTTTATTTCAGGGGTGGGGAGGTTGAGTTAGCGCCCGAGTTTCAGCGGGTAGAGGCTGTGGAAGGAGAGTTACGAACAACGGTCGAGTTGTCTGGTACTGCGGCGGCTGACCGTAGTTCCAGCCTGGACTTTGAGGCTTCGGGGGTTGTCGTGTCTGTTGGGGTTGGGGCGGGGGACGCGGTGCGGGCCGGGGATATTCTGGCGACCCTCGATGATTCCGAGATACAAAGCCGCATCGAAACGGCAGCAGTGCAGCTGAGGCTGGCGCAGTTGCAGCTGGAGGCCTTGTTGGCGGGGCCTGGCGAAGCCGATCTAGCTTCGGCGATTCAGGCGGTGAGTTCGGCTGAGTCCCAGGTGATCAGCGCGGAGCAGGCGTTGGCGGAGCTGCTGGAACCCGTTGCTCTTAGCGATATCGCTAGCGCTGAGCAGGACGTTGCTTCGGCTGAGTCCCAGGTGATCAGCGCGGAGCAGGCGTTGGCGGAGCTGCTGGAACCCGTTGCTCTTAGCGATATTGCTAGCGCTGAGCAGGTCGTTGCCACCGCTCTCGAACAGCTTTTGAGTGCGGAGGAGGCTCTGGCCGGGCTCGCTGAGCCACCGCTCGCCAGCGAGCTGGCGAGCGCTAGGCAGGCAGTAACTGACGCCCTGGGGCAGGTCTCGAGCGCGGAGGAGGCACTAGCCGCGCTGGTGGGTGGCCCTAGCGAAGCGGACGTTGCCTCGGGTCGATCCTCGGTTACGCAGGCACGGGCGGAAGTTACGAGTGCCTCCGACCGTGCGGATGACTCTTGGCACGTACTTGATGAAGCCTTCGAAGAGTATTGCTTGCGCTACGACTACCTGGAGGTAGGCGGGGCGACGTGTTCCGCCAGCCTGCCCTTGGCAGGCGACCAAGTCGAGGCCCTGCGGGATTCGCTTTATGAGTTTTCAGGCGACGGCACGTACTTTAGCTACGCAAATAACTTGATGACGGCCAATGTGGCGTTCATACAGGAGGAGGCTGCTAGGCAGGCTGCGATCTCGGCGCTGGCGTCGGCGGAGGAGGGTCTAGTTGAGCTGTTGGAACCGGCCTCGGAAGAAGACTTGCGGCAGGCCGAGTTAGCGCTCGAGGCGGCCCAGGCCAGCCACACGTCGGCTGTTGCTCGACTAGCCGAGCTGTTGGAACCGGCCTCGGAAGAAGACTTGCGGCAGGCCGAGTTAGCGCTCGAGGCGGCCCAGGCCAGCCACACGTCGGCTGTTGCTCGACTAGCCGAGCTGTTGGAACCGGCCTCGGAAGAAGACTTGCGGCAGGCCGAGTTAGCGCTCGAGGCGGCCCAGGCCAGCCACACGTCGGCTGTTGCCCGATTTGAGGAGTTGCAGAGGACGCCAACGGAAGGGGACGTATACGAGGCGGAGCAGGCCGTGGAGGCGGCGCGCGCAACCTATGCCGCGGCGACGGCGCGGCTTAAGGAGCTTCTGGGGCCGCTGGACGAGGGCGAGATTGGCCTGCTAAATGCCTCTCTAGATAGCGCTCGGTCTAGTCTGGCCAGCGCTGAGACCCGCTACGGCGAATTGCTGGCGGGCGCGACTGCGAACGACATTGCGCAGCAAGAGGAGAACGTGAGGCTTGCCGAGATCTCGCTCAGGGAGGCTGAGGCGCAGCTTGACAGCCTTCGTGTTGTGGCCCCATTTGACGGCGTTCTCGAGGCCGTCAACGTTCAGGAAAACGATCGTGTATCGGCGGGCTTTATCGGGTTCTCGCTAGGTACTCCTGATCGGATAGTGATTGAGCTAACGGTGACTGAAGCGGATCTGTTGGCGCTTGAGGTTGGGCAAACGGGAGGCGCCTCCTTCGACGCTGTGGAAGGGGTCCAATACCCGGTTAGGATAGACTCGATTAGCCGGCTGCCAAATGCTGAGCAGGGTGTGGTCACCTATGACGTGACGGCGCGGATCCTGGAAGGGCAGGAGATTAGAGAGGCTGCCGGGGAGATACCCATACTTGGCGGCGGCAACGCTGAAGCAGGTTTCGAGAACCAGAGGCTTCCCGGTTTGCGCGGCGGGGGTCGCGGCGGGGGTCGGGGTGGGGCAGCTGGCTTGCTTGGCGGACTTGAGCTTCCCGAGGGGGTCACTATCCAGGAAATCATCGAAGCGATGATCGCCGGGGCTCCTCTCCCCGAGGGCGTCACTTTGCCCGAGGGTCTGGACGTGCCGCCGGAGCTTTTGCAGCGCCTGGCCGAAAGAGGATTCGGCGCCGCCGGCGAACAACGCGTCCAAGCACAGACAGCGCCTTCCGCAGCGCGGCCGCTTCCGGCCCCGGGAATGAGCGCCAGCGTCACTATTCTCACGGAGGTGCGGGAGCCAGCTGTGCTGGTGCCAGTCAGCGCGGTGCGTCAGCTGGAGGGAGCTTGGTTCGTAACTGTTCCATCGGTCGCGTTGGGTGAGGAAGACCGTGGCTTCGAGCGGGTGGGCGTGGAGATTGGCGAGTCCGACGGCGTCAGTGTCGAGATCATTAGTGGTATCGAAGCGGGGACGGTGCTGCTGATCGGTGCGGACAGTGGAGGCATTGCTTTCAGCGCCACGCTAAACCAGCAACAGCCTCCGGAGGCTGGCTTTAGGGGAGGATTCCCCGGCAGAGGCCGCCCGTGATCCGCCTGGCCAACGTGACCAGGGTGTACTCTACGGGGGGCGCGGCCGTGCATGCCCTCGCGGGGGTAAGCCTCGAGATCGGGAGAGGGGAATTCGTCTCCGTGATGGGGCAGTCAGGGTGCGGGAAGAGCACCCTGATGAACATCATCGGATTGCTCGACCGACCGACTACAGGGGAATATTTCGTGGCCGGGAAATCGGCTGCGGGGCTTTCCGAGGACGCACGCGCTCGATTACGCGGCCGAGCGTTCGGGTTTGTCTTCCAATCCTACAACCTGCTGCCGCGCATGACGGCACTGGAGCAGGTAGAGCTGCCGCTGATCTACCAGGGCGTCCCCAACCGCAAGCAGCGTGCCGCAGAGGCGCTGCTCCGTGTTGGCCTTCGCGACCGCATCATGCACCAGCCAACGGAACTCTCGGGCGGGGAGCAGCAGCGGGTTGCGATTGCGCGTTCTCTGGTGGTGGACCCGCTCTTGCTGCTAGCGGACGAACCCACAGGCGCACTTGATTCAGAGACCGGCGCGGAGCTCATGAAGCTCTTCACCGAGCTGGTAGAGGAGCGGGGGCTTACGGTTGTTCAGGTGACGCACGAGCCGCAGGTGGCGGCCTACGCCCACCGCATAGTCCGGATGCTGGACGGCAGAATCATCGAGGACGCCGCAGTCGACCGCGGGGGAAAGGACCCGAAAGGGTCTAATGGGGATTCGAAGTGAGCCTGGTCGATGCGTTCCGGCTTTCACTTCGGTCGATCTTTGCGAACCGGTTGCGCAGCGGGCTCACTTCGCTCGGTCTTATCTTGGGTGTGGGTTCGGTAATTCTGCTTATCGCGGTAGGGCAGGGAACGCAGCAGGAGATCACCGACCGGATCCGGGGGCTCGGGACTGACTTGATTTTCGTGGAGCCTAGTGCGGCAGCGACGACCTCACAGACGGGAGGTTTCGCCGGGCCGTTGGAGTCGACTCTTGTTCAAGGTGATGCGCTGGCGATCGCAGCGAACGGAATCCACGGCGTTCTGTCGGTTGCTGCGCATACGTCGATTGATGTGCAGGCTATCGCAGGGCCCAACAATGTCGGAGCCGAGATCGTAGCCACTTCGAGCGAGTACGGCGAAGTGCGTGACCTGGAGATCAACTCGGGATCGTTTATCACTCCCCTGCACGACGAGGAAGGGCCGCTGGTTGCCGTCCTGGGTGCCCGCGTCGCGGAGACCCTGTATCCCGGAAACGATTCCGTCGGCCGGGAGATACGACTGTCCTTCGCAGGCGGGCGTCTCTCGCTGGGATTCGTTGTGGCAGGAGTGTTGGAAGAACAGGGCGGAGTAAGCGAAGCAAACGACCAAGTCTTCATCCCGCTTAGCAGTATCGCAAGTAGGGTCAGATTCCTATTCACACCCACCGGCGGTTTGCGAGTATCCCAAATCGACATTCAGACAGCAAGCGGTGCGGATGAGAAACAAGTGAAGGAGGAAGTGAGCGAGCTGCTGCTGTTCCGGCACGAGACGTTCGAGCCAGACTTCGTAATCCAAAGCCAGGACGAGCTAATCGGCACAGCAACAGCGGTCAGCAACACGCTCTCGATCCTGTTAGGCAGCATCGGCGGGATCTCTTTGCTCGTAGGCGGGATCGGGGTGATGAACATCATGCTGGTATCCGTCACCGAGCGGACCCGGGAAATCGGGATCCGACGTGCCGTCGGGGCGACAGGGACCGACATAGTTCAACAGTTCGTGACCGAGGCCCTCACACTCTGCATTTTCGGAGGCCTGGCAGGAATTGCGATAGGAACAGGGATCTCCCTGGCAATGGACGGGCGGGAACTGGGCGGCCAAGAAATGACCACGGTGATCCAGCCCTGGAGCATAGCGGTGGCGTTCCTGGTTGCCGTAGCCGTCGGACTCGGAAGCGGAAGCTATCCTGCGTACCGTGCGACAAAAGTCGACCCGATCGCCGCCCTCAGAAACGAGTAGAACACGCTTCCCCGGGCCGCAAGGGCGAGGAAAAGGAAGCGGCAGCGAAGACTCTCTGTGCCGCTGTTCCGCGGGCAACCACCACAGGCAACGCGACCTGGTCCGGCAGACCTGGTCGACGCCCCGAGTGTTCGGGTCGACGGCCCGAGAGTCGTAGCCTCTGTCTATCGCAACCGTCGCGGGCCTGAGCCCGCGCTCGGCGAGCTGCTTGAGCAAAGACCCCACGACCCGCATGACCGCTACTCTGCCGGCGCGTACCTCCCAGCCCAACCACAGATCCTTCCGCCGCACACAGCAAGGCGAAGCTTGTCCCCCGTGGAAGCCGCCCCCCTCGCCGGGTCGACACGATGGACCGGCGGCTCAAGGAGGCGTCGAGCCCGCCCCGGCAGCGGTACCTCCCCCCTTCACCCAGACGGGTATGCCTGCGGAATCGATCACCACGCCAGCGCCCAGCCCGAGCACGTCACCATCAGCGTCCCCGCAGGCTCCCGCGCAACGCTGCTTCCGCAGGCAATGCCCCGGCAGTTCACGACAGGCAGCAAGCTTCCAGAACAACCGATAGCACCCCCACTCGAAGGGCGCCCCACCCAACACCGCCTCCAGTGCGGCCGGGACTGGCCTCAAGACGATCCGGCCGGCGGCCCCGGATCCGCCGCCACCTCCAGGACACGGGCTACTCCCCCCGGAGGGACAGACAGCCCTCCATGCGTATTCCCGGCTCCTTGGCGCTGCGAGAGCCGGGAACTCGCCTGCTCCTAGGGGCGGGAATCCCGGGGCGGCAGCTCTAGGCGGCCGCTGGGCTGGTCTCCCTGGCCCGCTAGACCCGCCCCAACCCCGACAGCAACAGCCACCGCCGCCACAACGGGCAGCCAGTGCCGCACCAGCCGTGACCGGGCAAGCCACGGTGTGAGAGCCCCGGTTGTCCCCAACACCAGGGCCGCCAGGGGCACAACGTAGGAGACGGTGCGGTCAAGCTGGCTCTCACCCGCCACAGCGAGCAGAACAACAGCCACAAAACCACAGGCCCAAACCAGCCACAAAAGCCGGAGCCTGCCACCGGCCCGCCGGGCGAAATCAACAAGAACGCCCGCGAGCACCCCCGCCGCCAGAGCGCCCGCCACCACAGTACCCGCATTGAAAAACGAGTCGGCCGGGGAATGCAACGGAAGCTGCACCAACGCGCCCGCCACCGCAGCCACAGAGCCCGCCACCAAGCCCGCCCGCACAGACGGCGTGAACACCACCAGACCCCCCGGCTACGCCGGAAGCGGCCTAAGGGCCAGCAGAACCTCCACCCTCACCTCGTCCGCCACCCACACCACGACGCGCGCCCTAGGTGCCGTCATGTCGAAGTCCGACCAGGTAAACGTGGAGCGCCCCAGCAGATAGACAACGTCCCCGTCGTCCCGGGCCGTCACATCAAACGCCATCGGCACCGCCACGCCCCGGATCAGGAGCGTGCCCTCAAGCCGGGTCGACACCTCCTCCCCCCCGGCGAAGCCCTCCGGGAAAGAAGGGACACCGTCGATAGCGAACGTGGCAGTAGGATGCTCCGCAAACAGCTGCCGGCGCACACACCGGTCCCGCCCGGACTGGTCGCTGACAAGCGTGTGAAGATCAACGCTGACCGCGGCAGGTCGCCCGTCCAAATAGACCTCCCCCTCCAATGCGGTCGTCCGCATCACCGCGTCATTCGGAAGCGGCAAACGCGTTAGCTGCTCCTGGACAGTGAAAGTCACCTCCGACCCCTCAGCAACCAGGAAAGCAACACCATCCAGCTCACCAACACGCCGATCCTCATCGAACCCTGCACCGCCCCCCGGAGAACCAGCCGGCACAGAAACAGCAGCCGACGGCGGCGCGACAGGAGCAGACGGCTGGGCCGCGCCAGAACCTTCCGCGGGAGACGGAGACGCTTCTACAAGCGGCGCAGATGCCACAGGGGAAGGGGCCGGAGCGGAAACAGGCGGAGCCGCCTCCTCCCCAGCGCCGCCGCACGCCGCCAAACACACCAACACCCCCACAACCCCCACCACAACGGCGCTCATCACGTTCATCCGCCCTCCGTCCCCCTCAAAGCCACTAGGCGACACCCCGGCCCCAGGCACGCCGCCCACACCCAAGAACCCACGGTAGCACCCACAGCAACCACAGGGCACCCAGCCTGACACCCACCAACACGCCCCCACCCACTCCACACGACCGCCCCCCGCCACCAGCCGCCGACACCAACCCCCACAGAAACACGCCACCCGCGCGACCTGCCCCCGGTGTTTGTGCCAGGGCTTATGTTGGTGCCGTGAGGTGAGCCTTCTTTCGCGCGGCCGCGGGAGTGGTGGCTTCGGCTGGCGGTGAGGGTGGGTAGTAGCCGGGCGGGTTTGTGGGTGTGGGGGCTGGGCTGTGGGTTGGCTGTGGGTTCGGTGTCAGCTCTCGACTGGGGGGTCTGGGCTTCCCGGGGGGTGGAGAAGATCTCGCGGTCTGTGTGTCTCGTCCCGCAGCTTGCCGTTGAAGCCCTCCTTGGGTGTAGCCGTTCCCTCCTGGGGGCTGCTGGGCCGGATGAAGGGGTCGGACGGGTAATCGGCCGCGGCCAAGCCGGGCCGGCACGGCCTGGTTGGTGATCCCTGGGGTGCGTTGTCTGCGGCCGGGTGGATGGGAGACAACGTGTGGGCAGTCGAAAGGCCCTCTGTGAGGCTGCCGGGGGCACACTTGTCGGCCCGGGAACGCGTCGGGCCACCCCGGTCGCCAGGGTATTGCCGGGTGTGTCTCGCCCTGCCACGGTCAGCAGCCGCAAGGGCCGCCGGATCCTTTCGGCCGCTTCCCCAGAGGCCTGGTCGGCGGCCGCCATGTCGGTCACCGCCCGCCCCCGGACGCCGCGCGTCTTTCACCCCCCAAATTGCCCCGGCGGCCTGGCCTGGGCGACCCGTATGCAACCCATCCTCTTTACGCCAGCGCCAGTACGCCTGCCCCCACCGCCCGACAAGCCCGGCCACCGACCCCCTCGCGACAAAACCGCCCCAACCCCCAACCCCGTGAAGATCTGCTCCAGCGCCTACCGCCCACCTGCCACAGCGTCCCTCACCCACATCCCATACCCCGCAATGAGGGCGACCCAGCCTGCTTGGGGCAGGTCATCTAGTGGTCTCCGAGTGGTGAGAGATGCCGAAGTGCTCTCTCATTTGCGCCAGCTCACACCGCGGGCGTCAGTCGGCGGCCGGGGAGCGCGTTTCGGCGGCGCGGCGTATGAACACTTG
>JAPOVR010000143.1 GCA_026708005.1 Actinomycetes bacterium | reverse complement strand
GGATCTACCGATCCGCTGAGCGGATCCTGCAGCTCAAACGCGACTACGGGATCACAGACTAAGCGCCAGCGTCCCCTTCCCCCGCCCGGGCACCGGGCATGCCGTGAGCGTCCGGTGCCGGGATCGGCCGGCCTTAGGTGCCGCGGCTCTTCCTGCCTGTTTCGTCCGGGGGCGGGTCCTGTTTTGCGTATAGCCGGCCTGGTGTGGGGTGGTTATATGCCTTCGGCGATGATGACGCTGGCTGTCGTGGATCTGTGTTTTTCTGCGATGCGCGCAAAGACGAGCAGAGCAATATCAGCCTCCCGCTTCGAGAGCGCCCGCTGGCGACCTCAAGGGCGACCCGGCCGCATAGCCACCCATCTATGCATACTTAGCCAGTAATGCCAATCCGGCCAGCCATAGTGGCCGTTGCGGCCGGTTTCTGCCGCGGTTTCCGTCACAGCAAGGGTCAGAGAGACGGGTAAACACAGGCACACCCAAAAAACTGTGCCTTGCCCGGTGGTTTTCGGAGCTTTGTTTGTGGGCGGCTAGCAAGCCGGGTTCTTTCTCGCCGACGTTCCGTCGCGCCGGCGAGACTTGTGCCTGTCCGGTTCGAGCACGGCTGTCCTAGCTCTTCGCGGTCATTGAGCGGTAAGGCCGCTCCTCCTCCGCCGGGGCTCCGGATACCAGGGGGCTCGTTCTTCGGTGTCCTCTTTCCCTCCGAGCCCTGGCTATGCGACTGGCGTGGGTTTGGCGGCTGTCCTTGGCGCCGGCGTCGTTGCTGCTGCCCCCGGCGAGGGGATTCTCCCGCACGCTCCCGGGAGTGCGGCGATGTCGGCTGGGTGCTTGCGGCGAGGGGTCTGGTAGCCATAGCGGCCGGGGCCTTCTACCACGAGGGCGCTCAGGCTCTCCGCTGCCGCCCAGGCTCTCCGCGCTGCGGGGTTTGTTCGCCCGGCCGCCGCCTGGGGTGTCTCTATGCTGGGTGGCGTGAGGATGAGCCTGCTGGTGATGTTGTCGCCGCTGCTGCTGGCCGTGGCGACCGTGCTTATGGCCGCTCTCCTGGTCTGAGCGGGGGGGCGTCTTTTTCCGGGTCCGGGATCCGGTGGCTAGCGGTGGGCCCAGGGCTGGCGGCGCCACCAGGTGAGCGCCTCGAGCGCGTCGGTGGCGAGCAGCCGCCACCGGGAGCGGCGGGCTCGGGTCGCTTTGCCCGGTTCGAGCACCGGCAGCCTCCGAGGGGGCTGCTCAGCAGTCCCCTCGGGTTGCTGGTGTGCGTCGGAAAGGTTGTCTCGATCATCTAGGTGGGTTTGGCGAAATTACAGAAACCTACCAACCTGCCATGTGACGGCGGCTGTCGTCTCAGCTCCCATGCAACCCTCTTGCAGCCGTCACAGAGACCGGGCGGCGACCCGTGCGGGAGCCGCTGCTTACACCGCTCGCAGCGTCTCACACCTGGGTCGCGGCCGGTTATCACTTCCACCAGCCGGTGCAGGAGCCTGCCCATCCCTCAAGCCTACTTCGTCAAACCCACCTAGCCGGAATTCCTATACGGCCTGGGTGGCTGCCGCCCGGGGGCCGCATGCCACCGGCCGGGCTGTTACCAACGGTCTCCGCCGAGTTACCCATAGTTTCACCCATAGAGGTTTGTACAGCTTAGCCACGGGCTCCTGCCCCCAAGCGCGCTTACGGCGGGGCGCGGCCGGGTGGTGTCTGGGCGCGCGGCGGACCGTGTTCGGCTCCCCGCGGGTGTCTAGGCGCCTGCCGGCGGCCGGCTGGTTTTGAGGGCTGCCTGGACGGTCGGGCCAGCTCGAGCCTATCTGCGCTGGCCAGCGAGAGTGGCGTAGTGGCGGGCCGTGGTCAGGGCGTCGGCGAGGGCCTGTTCTCTCAGTTGGGCGAGGTAGGGCTGGCTGTCCTCCACCGTGGGCCGGGTCTCGCGGTTGCGGGTCGTGTCGCCGCTGGCCTGAGGCGACCGTGTCGCCGACCGGGACGTCTCTACCCGTCTGTCCGTCTTCCTCGCCGGTTTCTTGGACATGGTCATGCAGGGGGAAGGATGCTGAGCCTGCTGGTCTGGGTGTCTACCTGGGCGACCCTGGGAGGGGATCGACGGAGACTCGTTGGGCGACTGGGAGGGGTCATGGGGCCGCCGTGGTCAGCTCAGGCTCAGTGGGGCTGCCATGGGCCTAGGCTTTGTGTCGATGCTGCGGGGACACCGGTCCCAGCGGGTTCATCTAACGAATCAGACGCCACAATGCGAGTGCGGGTCTTGAAGTCAACACAGCCTCAGCTTGGCGAACTCCTGACGCTGTTGTAGCCGGCTACTAGCAATGTCCCAACGATTCCAATGACGGCTATCACCAGGATGGTGATGCGCCCATTGGACGCTGCCTGCCCATAGCGGGCCGATGCGGCCGTCAAGCTCTGCCTGGCCTCTGCAACCAGGCCGTCCACTTCCCCTTGCAGTCCGGCCATTATTTGCCTGTTGGCTCCAATTAGTTTGCGCTCCTGTGCCACCATTGATGTTCGTAACTTCATGGCGTCTAGAGCGCTGTTCTCTCCAGCGCCGGCGGCCAACAACCGATTGGCAAGGGGAATCACCTCAGGATTCAGCTCCGGGCCACCGTTCTCCGCAAGATACTCGATGCTGCGCTCCATACGCTGAGCCGCCGTATCGAAGGTCTCTTCCACCCTTGCCGTCAGCGCCGGAATCGTCAACCTGTTTGCGAAATCCAGCGTCTGGTACCCTCTCGAAACCGACTCCATCAGCGTGGCCAGGTGCCAGTAACGAAGGAACTCCTCTTCGGACAGACGGGCAAAGCCCGGAGGATTTCCATCTCTGAAATCGCTTCTGCCCGTCATCATGTAGTAGAACTGGTTATCCAGGCTCGAACCGATGGCTGGAAGAAGCTCATAATTCGTGGAGAGGCTGAATGCCTGCCAGTTCCGTTCCCCGACCAGAATGGCCTCCAACAAGGCCGGCCGCTCATCTTCAATCCTCGACGCGTTGGCCGCCAGCAGGCTAATCTGTTGGCCTATACGCTCCACGCTGCCGTCATAGCCCTGACCTTCCAGGGCCGTCAGCCGGCCGGCCAGCTCCGCCTCATTGCTGGCGATTGCGGTCCTTGTCTCGGCTATGCTGTCGGGAGTCATCCGGGCGTTGCTGGCCACGGAGGCCGTTGACGCCAGCGCACCCGAGTTTCGGGTTACCTCCGCCGCCGCGGCCAGGACCTCAACGTCTCCACCCCCCCGGCTCTCAGCCTCCAGGTTATCAATGATCAGCCAGCCGGCCGCCCCCGAGGCGATGACTATCGCGAGCACGCCCAGGGAGCAGACGGCCAGAGACGCAGATATGCGCCGCCGCGACTTGAAACCGGAGTAGCTGGCGACCACCAGTGTCCCAACGACTCCAACGATGGCTATCGCCAGGATGATGATGCGTCCATTGGACACCGCCTGCTTGTGCCGGTCCGCTGCAGCCGCCGAACTCTGCCTGATCTCTGCAACCAGGCCGTCCACCTCCGATTGCAGCCCGGCCAGAATCCGCCTGTTGGCCTCAATCAGCTCGCGCTCCCGAGCCACCATTGACGCCCTCAGCCTCATGGCCTCCAGGGCGCTGTCCTCTCCGGCGCCGGCGGCCAGCAGCCGGTTGGCAAGGGGAATCACCTCGGGGTTCAGATCTGGCCCACCGTTCTCAGCAAGATACGCGATGCTGTGCCCCATACGCTGGGCGGCCGTATCAAAGCTCTCTTCATTGTTGGCTAATCGCGTTGGGTCATCCTGGCTGCTGAGATTTGCCGCCAGCAGGCTCCGGTGCGCGCTGAATGTCCACTCCAACAGTGTGGCCAGGTGCCAGTAACGAAAATACTCATCTTTGGACAGAGTGCCGGTTGCTCCCGACTCAGCATTTCTGAAATCGCTCCTGCCCGTCATCGCGTAGTAGAACTGGTCGTCTAAACTGGAGCTGATGGCCGGCAGCAGCTTCTGGTTAGTGGAAAAGAGAAGCTGTTGCCAACTGCGTTCTCCGGCAAGGATGGCCTCCAGCAAAGCGGGCCGCTCTTCCTCAATTTGAGACATGTTGCCAGTAAGTAAATCGACCTGCTGACCTATTCTCTCCGCTCTGTCGTCATACCCCCGCTCTTCCAGGCTTGACAATCGTTCCGCCAACTGGGCCTCATTGCTGGCGATGGCGGCCCTCCCATCGGCTATGCTTTCGGGAGTCATCCGGGAGTTGGTTGCCACGGATGCCGCTGACGCCAGTGCAACCGATAGCTTGTTTGCCGCGGCGATATCCGCTAGAAGCTCGGCGTCTCCGCCGCTCTGGTTCTGGGCCTCCACGTTGTCAATGACTAGCCAGCCGACCACTCCCGAGGCGATGACTATTGCCAGCGCGCCCAGAGCGCCGATGAGCAGAGGCGCAGTTATGCGGGGCCTTGCCTTCACCGCGCACCTGCCAGACTGTTGACCAGGTGGTACTTCCCGTCATCTCCGATAACGGTCACAAACACCGCGTCCGATCCCTGGTTGTCGCCCGGGCCGTACTGCAGGGTCAGCCCATTAAGGTCAATCGTCCCGGAGTTTCGTAGGACGTCGAGGAAGCAGTCGCGGCTGACGTCCCTACCACACTTTTCGAGACCCACGATTGCCAGGCGTCCTGCTAAATAGCCTTCCAACGAGACGAACCCGGGCACGGCATTGGCGTCAAACGCCTTCAGCGCGGCGCGATAGGCGACGACTGCGGGAACGCTGGTGTCATCGGGCAGCGGCACTACCTGGGTGACGTAAACGCCGACGCCATCCGGCCCCAATTCTTGTGCCAATGCGTTGCTTCCCACAAAGGACACCGCCATGAATATGGGGGCTATGTCCTCGCGGACCACGGTAATTGCCTTGGCGACCGGAGCATACGCCCCAATCATGATGATCGCTTCAGGGTTGGCTTCCACTATGTTAAAAACCGCGGCCTTTACTGCGTCGCTGTTGCGCTGGTAGTACCAGTAGGCTACCGGCTCCAGGCCGCGCTGCCTCAGCGCGTCGACCACTCCATCCAGCCCCGACTGGCCGTAGGAGTCGTTCTGGTACATCACCGCGACGCGGGTTATCCCCAAGTCTTCAGTCAGGCGCGCCACCATCTCCTCCGCCTCCTGATGGTACGAAGCCCGCAAGTTCACCACGTTCTCCAGCTCGGACTCTCGGAGGAAATCGGCGCCGGTAAAGGGCGCAATGAATGGCACGTTTTCCGCGTTGGCCAATGGCGACGCCGAGCGGGAGGTGGGTGTTCCCACCTCTCCAATCAGTGCGAAAACGTGTTCTCTGTTAATCAGATTCAGCGTGTTGCTATAAGCCAGATGAGGCTCATATTGGTCGTCCAGAGTTGTCAGCTCCAGCATCCGTTCATATACCCCGCCCTTTTCGTTCTGCTCGTGGAAAGCCGTCTGGATTCCCAACCGCATGGCTTGGCCCAGCGCCTGCGCTGGGCCACTGAACGCCGCTGACTGCCCGAACAGGATTCGACTGTCGGACACGCCCGGGACTCCTTCTTCCACCATGACCGGTACACCCGCCCCGGGATCGCCGGTGGGCGTCGGGACATCTTCCTCGGTGACCTCACAGGCCGTCCCCAGGACCACTGCTAACAGAGTAAGTATCGTAGCCGTCAGCAAGATACGGAAAAATGAGGCTCTGGTTCGTGTCATTCTATGACCATCCCTCCCGCGAGGATATTGGATCGTCTAGCCGGATGGAGATCCAGAATATGAGCTTGACGATCTCTGCTGCACTGAGTCAATCCATATGAACTATGCTTGGGTACTTGTGCCAAAGAGATATAGAATCGATGGCTCTCATTGATGGCTCATCGTACGTACCCGTAATCTGCCAGAAGAGCACATTTACCTGGTCTGAAAATGTGGTAAGGTCGACCGGCCAATCGTCTTCCTCGACAACTGGTGAGGCAAAGTTCTCTCTGACCTTCGTGCCCTCATCCACGAGGCCAACCCCGATGCCGTGGAGACACGGAAATGGAAAGGCACCCACGTCTGGGAGCATAACAGCATCCTCCTCGTCAGCGACGCCTTCACGCAAAAGGGGGAACTCACCTTCCACCAGAGTGCCCCCCGATGCCCACAACGTGTTCAACAATGCGCTCCATGGCAACAAGTGGTGGGCCATAGACCCTTTACGAGGACGAGACCGTCGGCGAGACCACCTTCAAGGAGCTGGTCAGCCAAGCCGTCGCCTACAACATCAATCGCTAACCGCCCACCGTCCTTCTCTCCTCCGTCCCCAACCCTGCTAAGGTAGCGATAGCTCCTCGCTGACCCCACTCCCTTGACAAAGCCAGCTGCCCGTCTAGGTCTGGGGCTGACGCCGAGGCCGTCGTGCGCCCTCGGCGGGCCGTGGTTCCGTAGCGGCACGGGAACGCGGCCTGCAGGAACCGCAGCGCGAGATCGGCGGCTTCCGGGTCGCCGTCCCCCTCCACGGCCGCCTGGACCGCGGCCAGACACGCCCGATCATCGAGCGTGTCGGCATCCTCGATCAGCGACCACGCTCCGGGATCGTCCGGGGGCGATCGCCCCAACCCGGGCGCGACAAGGGAGGGAGCGGCAGCGCCCGGTGCTCTCCCGCCGTCGGTCACCGTGATCCCACGGACGCCCGGCCCCGGCGAGGGCGGCTCACGCCTGACCCGGCCCTCTTGCCCCAACCTGTCAAGCGCACACCGAACCCGCCCACAGGAGACACCGACTATCCGCACGATCTCGACCACCAGCGGCCCGGCCGCATATCCAGCCATCTGTGCATATTGGGCGCTTATGGCAATCCGGGCAGTCGTAGTGCCCGTTTTGCCCGGTTTCTCAGGCGATTTCCGTCACAGAAAAGGTCAGAGAGACGGGTCGGCGGGGGCCCGCTAAAAAACCATGCCCGTCCCACACCCCCTGAGGGATGCCGCCTGCCGTCGTCGACCCTGCCATGACACAGGCGGCAGAGCGTCACCAACCCGGCCAGGCCAGACCGGTCCCCGTACCCCTTGCCGTGACGCACCGGGCCTCACATGAGCCGCAGCGCCGGCGCCGATGCCCGCCACGGGCGAGCACAGGCGCCCGCACGCTCTGCCGCCGTCGCGTGGTGAGCCTGCCTCCGCTTCCACCGCTGCACACGCCGCAGCGCCGCCAAGAGGGTCTCACGACAACCTCCATACTGCCGATGCCCGGCATGCCGCGGCCCCTGCTCTTCCGGTGCCCGCTGCCTGCAGTCAGGCTCGAACAGACAGTCAGCACGGACAATCCCAGCGCCAGCGCGTCACGCAATCCCCGGAGGGTCACCCCTCTAAGTGCTGCTTTTTCGGTTCGCGCTCCGTGACGGAGCTGGGCTTGGCCGGGCCGAGGCGAACATGCCCTTGGCCGTTCGTCCGTCAGACGGTTTGAGCTGGGACGGCGCGTAGCGGCCTCTGATATCGACCGGGCGGTAGCGGTTCACCCGGGACGGATGCGAGGGAACCGGGCGCGAAGGAACCGGGCGGTCAGCGCGTCAGGCGATCGTGCCGTCCGCGGTTGTCTCTGCAGCCCGGTGGCCGCTCGACAGCCCGTGAGGGAAGGGTGGGCTGTGTGAACAGGGGGGCCAACACACCCAGAACCGTCGTCCGAGACACCACGCACGCGCCCAGCGAGCTGCTGGCTACCCTTGGGCTGCTGCAGGCAGTGAAAGCAAGGTCGACCAGACCGACCGCCGCAGGCCCCAGTGGTTGGGCGGGTTGCGGGACGGCTGGCCGGGCCTTTAGCCCAAAGGGGTAGTGGATCAGTTTGAATTCGGCGGGGCCGGCTAGGCCTCGCGCGGTGTTCCCCAGCGCGCCGCGACCGCCTTCCGTGTACTGCTAGGAGGGTCTGGCGAAAGGGCTAGCGAAACGCTGGTCGGATATAAGGGGCGCGGGCTTTGGACATGAGTTGGGCGGTAGGCGGTGACGCCGTCCCGGTCAGAAGCGCTCGCAGGCCCTTCTCGCCGCTCTCTGCTGGCGTCTGACGCTCTTCGCGGCGTGTTGGCCAGGCTTGCGCCTGCCGGGTTTGGGCGGAGGGGGTTGTTTAGGCTGCGAGTGGGAGGGTTCGCGCTCGGGCGAGGGCGGCGGAGAGCGCAGCGAGCATCGTTAGGTCGGTGTGGAGTTGGACGCGGTCGAGCCCGCGGACGCGGAGCGGCGTGAGGGCGTAGTCGTGTTTCAAGCGTCCGAATTCGCGTTCGACTGAGGCGCGACCTCGGTAGAGGTTGCCCCAGCGTTTTGTTTCGCGGGGGATGAGCGGATGCAGCCGGGAGGCTTTCCGCCAGCGGCTCTTGGGTTGGCAGTCCCCGGTGGGGCAGCGCCACTTCGTCAGCTTGCGTTCGAAGTCTGTCCCGGCGAATGTCCAGGTGCCGTGCTCGCACGTCGGCGGGCGGTGTTTGCCTTGCTTGACGGCTTTGGTCTTGCGGAGCGGGATGACTGGAAGGGCCCCGGCCTGGTGGCAGGCGTCGTAGACAAACCGAGAGTCGTAGCCCCTGTCGAGCGTGGCCGTCTCTGGTTTGAAGTTGTGGGACTTGATGGCGCCGAGGAGCTTCTCGGCTTGGCTTGCCTCGTGCGTGCTACCCGTGGTGACGTGCCAGGCGACCGGGAGATCGGTGCGGGCGCAGACGGCCGCGTGAAGTTTGTATCCGTAGAAGCCGCCGTGCTTGCGCGTGGATGTGGCGGAGCGGTGTCCCCAGGAGGCGTCTGGGTCTGAGTACCGTTCGCGTTCCGGTCCGTTCTTTTTG
>JAPOVR010000147.1 GCA_026708005.1 Actinomycetes bacterium | reverse complement strand
CCGGCCACACAGACCGCCAGATCCTCTCCACCCCCCAGGAAGCCCAGGCCCCCGGCCGAGGGTCAGCGCCACACCCAACAACCCACACCCCCACCCCACAAACCCCCACAGATACGGCCCACACCCACAAAACCCGTGACCCCCCAACCACCCACAACCCCAAACAACACCCACACCACACCACCAACACAAATCCCCGCACACACCAAGAGGCAGGCCACACTACCTGCTTCACGACCTCGAGGAGATAGCCGACGATCCTGCGCCGTTCCTCGGGGAGCGCGCTGATCGGCCTTTCAGCCTCTTGCTGAGTGAGCCGTCGGATGAGCCGCGCCCTCGACTCGAGAGGCGAAGGATCGACGAGGTGGGTTTCCCTTTCCCGTCGAACCCGGCGCAGCGCCAGGTCGTGGACGCTGTTGAGAAGAACGCGCTCGTTGTCGTGGGTGGCCCGCCTGGTACGGGGAAGAGCCTCACGATCGCGAACCTGGTCGCTGATCTGGTGACCCAGGGCAAGAGCGTTCTCGTGACCAGCCACAAGAATCAGGCGCTTTCTGTTGTGCGGGCTAAGTTGAACGAAACCGGGCTCGATTTCCTCTACGCGTCCTTTGTTGGAGAATTGCGTGAGGCGAAGCGGGAGCTCCAAGCCCAGATCGCGAACGTTCAAGCCTTCGCGGGGGCGGCTGATGAGAGACGGCTTGCCAAGCAGCTCGCGGAGGTCGAAGAGCGACGCACCAGAAGCGGCGTCGAGTACGCAGCAGTGCGCCAGGAGTTCCTGACGCGGGCACAGCCTGAACAGAGCGAGGTGGCAGGTCTCTACTTCGGCTTCGAGGGGCATGCTCTGTTCCCGGTCGAGGATCCGGTGCTTGACCCGTCAGAGCATGAGGCGGCGGCGGCAGGCCTGATGCTGATCAACGAGCTGGCACGCGGCCACGCCGAGGTGTGGGGGGAACTCCTGGCCGCTGGGATTGGTTTACAGGACAACCTTGATGAGTTGGCTGCTCTGCTTGGACGCTTTCTCCGTTGCCAGGATGCTCGAGTAGAGGCCTTGGCCGACGAGGAGATCGGCGCGCTTGTCTCGCGGTGGCATCCCGCTTTTGATGCGGCCCCCGAGAAGATCGACACCGCCCAGGCGACGCTCGATGCTCTAACACAGCACCTCATGCCTCCCCTCCTTGAGGTGCTTGCGCAGGCTGACTTTAGCGACCTGTGTCCGCCGTCGATCGCGCTAGTCGAGTCCCCGGCGCTTCATCAGGAGTGTCGGCAACAGCTTACGCGGCTCGATGCTCTATTTGGACAGGCACGCGAACTCGCCGACGCGCGTGATCAGGTTGCGGCAGACTCCCGTGGCAGATCTTCACCTCACGCCGCTATCCGTCTCCGACGCCTCCGGCTTCGGGACCAGAGCCAGCTGCCGCTCGCGGTCAGGGGCGTTAGCAGAGCCCCCCGGTCTCCGACGGGTCTTGCTCCCATAGCGGCCCGGGAAGCGGGACCCAAGGCACCACAGCGCGACCTGGGTACCCTCCCCTGTACGGCGGCGCGGACCACGGCAAGGCAACTCGCGCCCCTCGACAGCCTCGGCCAGCGACGACACGGCAGGCCCGTCTCAGATCGCTTACTCCAGATGAGAGCCACCAGGCGAGGCGGCGCCCAAGTCCTCGCCGACCACCACCGTGATCCCGCAAACACCAGCCCCGGGAAGAACGGCTCCCGCTCGAGCCCGCCCTCACGCCCCAACTTGTCCAGCGCGTTGCGGACGCTGCCTCGAGAGACCACCAACAGCCGCGCGAGCTCCACCACCGGCGGCGCCAAGCACGCAACCCCCGAGGACGGCAGACACCCTGGTTGCTATCACACGCTTCGCCACGTCCCTACCGTGCCACCCCGGCCGGGCAAGCGACAGGGGGAACCGACCGCACCGCCCCCCGCCGCCGCATATCTAGCCGTCTATGCATATTCGGGCGCTTATGCTAATCCGGGCAGTCGTAGTGTCCGTTTCGCCCGGTTTCTGCCGCGATTTCCGCCACAAAAAGGTCAGAGAGAGGGGTCGGCAGAGGCGCCACCCAAAAAACCACGCCTTGTGTCACACCCTCCTTGCGGGCTGTCGCTTGCCGCCGTCCAACCGTCCGTGGCAGGGCGGCAAGCAGCCACCAACCAGGCCGGGTCAACAGGTCCCCCTACCTGAGTCACAGCGCTGGCGCCGATGCCCGCCACGGGCAAGCACAAACGTCCCCACGCGACGCCGCCTCGTCAGCCCCTACGTTTCCTGCGCCCCACTCGGGTCCACGCCGCCATGGGTCTCACGACGACCCCCATGCCGAAGCTGCCGGTGCTCGGCACACTGCGAGCCATGCTCTTTCGGGGTCCGCCGCCCGCAACCGGGCTCGACACACACCGTCAGCGCCGACTGCACGCCAGCGCGCGGAGCGGATAGTCCCAGCACCAACGCGCCAAGCAACCCACGCCGGGATCATCCCCCTCCTTAGTGCTGCTTTTGCGGTTCGTGCCCCGCTACGTGGCTAGGCTTGACCGGGCCGCAGCGAACACCTCTCAGGCCTTCGTCTGTCCGGTGGTTTGAGCTGGGACGGCGTGTAGCGGCCTCTGATCTCGACCAGGCGGCAGCGGTTCACCCGGGACGGATGCGGGGGAACCGGGCGGCCGACGTGCCAAGCGCCCGTGTCGTCCGCAGCCGTCTCTGCCCTCGCCATGTCCCGTGTGGCAGCCTGTGGCGAGGGTTGGGCTGTGTGAGAGAGGGGCGACGGGGAGGGGGAGAGAGGCCACCTCCCCAGCAAGTGCTGTGGTGTTTCCTCTCTTTGCCGGACGTGAGTTGTGGGTTCAGGCCGGCGCTAGCCGGGGCGTCCTGTCTTCCAGTCCCACGGCCGGATCTGGGCTTCCGCGAAGACGTCTGCCTTGCCGTAGGGGCTGTCGGCCAGGAAAGCTTGTGCGGCCTCCAGGGAAGGCGCTTCGACGATCAGGAGCAGGCCGACGATGGTCTCCGAGTCGTCGGCGAGGGTCGGGCCGGCGTTATGGACGACAACACCAGGATGTTCGGGATGATTTTGCAGATAGTCGATGAAGGTGCCCTGGATCTCGCTGCCTGCTTGTACCCGTCCCGGCTTGTGAGTGACGAAAGCAACGGCGTACATCGTTTCCTCCCTGTCCTTTCGATGACCTGTTCTGTTCACACTAGGCCGGCTCTTCGCGCTCTGTCAATCGACCGTTCCTGTTCCGCACCGGGCGTTCCGGGCCGGTTAGGAGACGCTCGCGTGGCGGCGCGAGCAGCCTAGATCCCCAAGACGATCCCCGTCCCGGGCGGTTCTACACGGACGGTCACGATATCCGTGTCGTGGTATTGCTGATGGCGGACCGAAGAGGCGAGGTGACGCAGCAGCCGTAGCGAGATCTCCCGCTCGATCATCGCGCCGGCGCTGGCTTCGCCTAGCAGCGCAATCCGGTCCTGGATGTTCTCCTCCCCTCTCGAGGCGACGAACTCCAGGACCGCTCCGCCGTCCTCGCTGCGTGCCGTCAGGAGCAGCCGCCGCCGCTCCATATCCGCGCCGGGATCGTCCTGTTGCTGGAGCGTCAGCAGCGTCTCTTCGCAGACAGCATCGAGGCGGTCCGCCATCTGCGCATCCCAGCCTCTTCGCGAAGCGAACGCACCGATGAACTCCCGGATCTCGTGCAGGGCGGACGGATCGAGCTCCACTTCTATCCGTCGGCGGCGCGGCTTCGTCAGCTCGACGAACATGGTTATGACGATCGCCGCGATGCCTCCGGTCAGCATCCCGTTCTTCAAGAGAGCGCCCGCAAACGCCGAGACATGCTCGGGAAATATCGCTTCGCTCTGAAAGCCCGCGCCGATCCAGAACGAGACCCCGGCAATCAGGCCTTTGCGGTAATCGATTCCGTCCTGAATGATCACTCTCATGCCGATGATGAAGATCGTCGCCATTGTGACACCAACGAACGCTGTGATGACCGGACCCGGTATCGCAAGGATCACGGCAAGCGCCTTGGGAACGAATGCCAGTCCGATCAGCGCCGCCCCGAGCGCGAGGCCGATACGACGGGAGCTGATCCCGGTGATCTCGACCATGGACGCGCCCGTCGGCCGGAAGCCGAGGGGCATCGTGCCGGCCAGACCCGACAGCAGGTTGCCCGCCCCGTCGGCAGCCACGGCGCCCTGCACCGCCCGGAAGTCCACTGCCCGCCTCCCGGCCCACGATACGCGCTGGATCGCAACAGCGCCGCTGATGGTTTGAATCGTGCAGACCAGAGCGATGAACACGAACGCGGGAAGCAGCGCCCAGAAGTCAGGCCCGAAGCTCAGGTCCAGGGCCGACCATTCCGGCGTCGGAATACCGATCCACGAAGCCCGGACGATGCGGTCGACGTCATAGAGACCGAACACGCCTGCGACGATCGAGCCTGCGACGATTCCGATCACTGGCGCCCACAGGCGCACCCGTCCCTTCGCCGTCAGTGCGATACCGGCGATGACGGCCAGCGTGGTTGCCGCACTGAGCGGCGCGGCCAGCGGCGGCGTGCCGCCCGGCACGTTCTTCAGTTGGTCGAACATGATCGGCATGACGGTGACGGGCGTGAGCATCAGGACCAACCCCGTGACGGTCGGCGTGAGGATGCGCCGGAACAGCGAGAGGCGTGCGGAGAAGACGAACTGGACCAGGGCAAGGATGACGACCAGGGTCGCGAGCAACGCCGGGCCGCCGGCGGAGAGGGCGGCGATGCTGACTGCGATGGCGGCCCCGGACGTTCCGATCGCGAGGATGTAGCCGGCCCCGAGACGGCCGATCCGCCGCGCCTGGAGCATCGCGGTGGCACCGCAGATCGCCAACGAGGCGAACACGGCCCACAGCAGGACGTCCTCGGGCTGGTCGGCCGCCCGGAACACGACCGTCGGGATCATCACCGCCCCGGGCAGGACCAGGCAGGCAATCTGCAGGGCGAAGCCCACGCTGAGCGGAACCGGGATTTTCGCGTCGGGATGACGGCGGCTCTCGGTGCGCTGGTCAGACTCGTCGAGTCCCATGCCCTGGATCCCTGTTGCCTGCGGAGAGCGGAGAGACGGCCGGTTCGGGACGTCAGCCTAGCGGCTATCCCCCGGTGCGTTGGGTGACCTCAACTAGTAGAACGCACAACGCGCGGGCCGTTTCGGTGGGGCACGGCGGCGCTGGGAGCACCCCGCGCGGCCTTCCGCTGCTTGCCGGGGCGCCGTCGCGCACGCGTTCGCCGCACCCGTTCAGCGGCAAGCGCACGCGTGGCGCAAAGGGACGCTAGTCCAGGCCGGGCAGCCAGAGGCAGATAGCGGGAACCGAAAGGATGATCGCGAGGAGAACCACCGCGCTCAGCACAAACGGCGCGACGCCCCGGAACGACTCGCCGAGACGGGTCTTCCCGTCCAGCGAGTTGATCACGTAGACATTAAGGCCGATAGGCGGCGTGATCAGACCGATCTCGACGGCGATCACGGCCAGAATGCCGAACCAGATGGCGATCTGTTCTTCCGTGTAGCCGAAGTCGAGTCCGGTCACCAACGGAAAGAAGACGGGTACCGTCAGCAGGATCATGGCCAGGCTGTCCATGACGCTGCCAAGGATCAGGTAGACAAGCGCGATCCCGGCCATGATCGATATCGGCGCTAGCCCCGACTCCGCCAGCGCATCCGCCAGCGCGGTGGTGACCTGAGACAGCGCGAGGAAGCTGTTGAATATCTCGGCGCTGATCAGGATGAGAAAGATCATCGCGGTGGCCTGCCCGGTTTCGAGCAAGCTCGATAGGAAGGCCGACCAGCTCAACCGCCCGGATGCGATCGCGACCAGGGCGGTCGCCGCTGCCCCGATCGCGGCGGCCTCGGTCGGGGTGAACACGCCGAAATAGATCCCGCCGATGACCGAGAAGAAGATCACCACCACCGGCCACACCGCACCCAGGGTGCGGAAGCGTGCGCGGTACGGCAGGGCCGGAACGACTGGGCCCGCCCCGGGCTTGAGCCGGACATAGACGGCGATCGCGACCGCGTAGCCTAGCGTTGCGATAAGTCCCGGAAGCAGTGCGGCCAGGAAGAGCTTGCCGACCGACTGCTCCGTGATGACCGCATAGATCACCAGGATCACCGACGGTGGTATCAGAATGCCGAGCGTTCCGCCGGCGGCCAGCGTGCCGGTGGCCAGCGCCCCGGAATATCCGTGGCGTCGCATCTCGGGTAGCGCCACCGAAGCCATCGTCGCCCCGGTCGCGATCGATGACCCGCAAATCGAGCCGAACGCGGCGCACCCGAAGACGGTGGAGACGGCCAGCCCGCCGCGACGGTGTCCAGCCCAGGCACGAGCAGAATCGAACAGTGCTCGGCTGAGCCCGGACCGTGTCGCCAGCTGACCCATCAACAGGAACAGCGGCAACACCGATAGCGTGTAGCTCGATACCCGACCGAGCGGTGCGGTGTTCAGCAGATTGAGGAACGCCGACCACCCCGCCAGCGAGACGAAGCCGACGCCGCCGACGACGAACATCGCCACCGCGACCGGCATCCTGAGAGCGATCAGCAGCAGGCAGACCCCGAACAGGAGCCCGCCGAACTCGATACTGGTCACCGCTTCAGGGCTCGCACATGCCGGTAGACCACCAGGACGCAGATCGCGGTCAGCAACCCGGCCCCGAGCAGCGCGGAGAAGTAGGCCCAATGGATCGGGATGCCCAGGAACAGCGTCGTCTCGCCGTCCTCGAGCTTGTGCACGCCGCCGACGAACAGGCGCCAAGTGATCAGGCTGGCAACCAGCGTGAAGGCGATACTGTGAAGCGTGCCCAACGCGGTCTTATGACGCGGAGGCAATCTGCCGGTGAAGAACTCTACGACGATGTTGCCGCTCCTGGCGTGGCAGTACGGGAAGAAGGCGAACACCGCGATGCCGCAGGCAAGCTCGGTAAGCTCGTAATCGCCGGGGATCGGGGCGTTGAAGAGATAGCGGCCGAGGACGCTGGTCACGGTCATCAACACGACCCCGACCAGCAGCACGCCTCCGGTGATCGCAACCCCTCGGGCCAGCCGCTCCAGTAGGGCTCCGATGTGACGGCCCGGCGGATACGGGGCCCGGCCGCGAGCCGTGCCGCCTGCCTCGCGGTCCTCTCCCGGCTTACCGGTGGAGCTCATCGCCGTACCTGGCGACGAGGCGCCTTGCGTCGGCGAGCATGGCCTCCCCGTCATGCCCCATGGCGTTGACCTTCTCGACCCAGCCGTCAATCACGGGCTGCGTGGCCGTCCTCCATCGCTCGCGCTCCGCTTCCGCGAGCGGAAATACCGGATGGCCCTGCTCCAGCGCGATCGCGCGGCCTGGCTCCTCGTCGTCCTGCCACAGGCGGCCGAGACGTTTGGCCAACGCCATTCCCGTGGTCTCATCGATAACCGCCCGGACATCCTCCGGCAGCCCGTCGTAGCGCGCCTTGTTCATGGTCATCAGAAACAGGACGCAGGAGAGCGAAACCTCGGTGTGATACCGCGTCACTTCGTGCAGGCGGAAAGGCCGCATGATCGTCCACGGGACCCAGGCGCCTTCCACCACCCCCCGCGAGAGCGCCTCATAGACCTCCGAGATAGGCATGCCGATCGGCACGGCACCGAGGGCCCCCAGCATCGCCGCACTGGCCTGCGAAGGGGCACGCATCTTCAGCCCTTCGAGATCTTCGAGCGTACGCACCTCACGGCCGACGGTGTGGACATGGCCGGGCGCAGCGGCATGGAACACCAACGGCTGGGTATCCCCGTATTCATCCTGCAACCACGTCCGGGAGAACTCGTTCAAGGCCTGGCTGGTCGCCTCCGCGTCGCCGCAGACGAAGGGCAGCTCGAACGCCTCGGTCAGCGGGAATCGCCCCGCCGAGTAGCCGGGCAAGGTCCAGACGATATCGACCACGCCGTCACGTGCCTGCCCGTAAAGATCCGACGGCCTGCCACCAAGCTGCATCGCCGGGAACACCTGCACGTCGACCCGGCCCCCAGTTCTCTCTCCGATCTCCTCGGCCCATGGCTGCAGAAACAGCCGAACAGCGATCGACTTGGGCGAATTGAACGTATGCAGCCGGAGAGTGATCGGCTCTGCGCCTGCGCCGTTCGAGAACGCACAACCGCTCGAGAACCCAAGAAACAGTGCCGCAGCAAGCAAAGGGAGCAGCGCATAGACGATGGTTCGGCGAATCACGTCCACCGGCTGCCTCCCCTGAGTCCCGTTACCGAAACCGGAAACGCTCGAACGACCCGGCCCCAAAGACAGGTAAAGATCATCTTCTGGGCGCCATCGGGCGTCGGCCCGCTCCTTTCGGGTGGTCCTGTTCGAATGCTAGCTGAGCGGTTCCGGCGAGGCCCACGTCCGAAGTCGCCGGCTATGTGCCCTCCCAAGCCGCTGTTAGGCGGCTGGCTGCGGTTTGTCCGAGCGGGCCTCGCGTCGGCGCGGGTCAGGTGGCCCGAACGGCGCGGCAGCAAGCTTGGCTGCCTCGCGGGCAAGCCGGTGGCGTTCCGCCTCTGTGAGCGGCCGGCCGGGCTGCTCAGGCTTCTCAGTCATCGCTCCTCCCGAACTTCTCTTGCAGCCATTCCAGCGCTGCACACTGGTCATCCTCTGCTGCCCGCCCCGGTAGGTGAGGCAGCCACGGCCAAGCACCAAGAACCACCGCACCTGCCTGCGTCCCTCGTGTGCTCCACCCTGGACGCCCCAGAGTGGGTCTCTGGCTTGCCTGGTGTGCTTCGCAGCAGCCTCATCCGACGGGCACCCGGCAGCCCGGCTGGCTGTACAGCACCGTGGCGGTACCTCGCAGATGTCGCACAACACTGTTCAACCGGCCGTGCTGCGCATGCTGGCTGCTTGGTGCTGTCGCGGCCTAGGGCACGGCACATCGTCAGGCACAGGTAGCCAACAAGCCCCGGCCGGCAGCGACGTCCCGGGTCCAGGGCCGCGCAAGCCACAACAGTGAAGGATGCCGCCGCCAGCGGCCGTTCGGCAGGGTCACAGGTTCTGCGGGGCGGGCCGGGGACCGGCGGGCGTGTCCAAGCCGCAGCCCAAGCGGCGGGCCTCGAAGACGCCGAGGGCTTCAGCGGCCACTCCGGGCAGGTCGGGATGGCCCAAGACCTGGTCAAGGACGGCGCCACCCTGCCGGAGCTGATGCAGGCCGGGCGCTGGGCAAGCCCGCCCACTACGCCCACGCCGAGTTCGCCAGCCAAGGCGCAGTCGCCCGCTACCACCAACGCAACAGCCCCGGCGGCCCCCAGGACACCGACACCGTCGAATAGCCTCCGCGGCCAGCCCGCTCCTTCGTGGCGGGGCCGGGGGGGTTAGCGGGGGCGGCCG
>JAPOVR010000128.1 GCA_026708005.1 Actinomycetes bacterium | reverse complement strand
GCGGCTTCCGTACTCGTACACGGACTCGGCGGCGAGGTCGCGATGCTCCGCCGGCATCACGTAGGCAATCTCCGCGAGGCCCTCGTTGCGGCCGTCGCCGGCGGGCAGTGAGTACTCGGAACCTTCCTCGTAGTTGACGACGAGGTTGACGGCCACCGTGGCCTCGTCAGGCCAGACGACCTGGGGCTTCGTGCGCCCGTAGCCGACGAAATCTCTACGGGGGCCTGGGACATCGCGGTCGACGAGCTGCATCCTTCCTCCTCAGCGTGCGGGGTCGTTGGGCCGGCCGTCAGCTGCTCGCGTGCTCCGGGCGGCTGCGCTCGGGGCGGAGCGCGCGCCGCATCAGGACGCTGAGGACGATCATGCGTGCAATGGTGAACTGGAAGCGCTTGAGGAGGTCACGCGCCCCGGGCTCCTCAAGACGGTTGACGGGATGTGGCAACCGCTTGGCGGCTTCTCGGCCGTGCGAAAGCACGATGTCTGCGGCTCTCGTCACCTCGCCCGATCGCACTGCCGGTGCGATTGATGTCCACAGGAGCGCCAGCAGGCAGCTGTGCCCTGCGAAGTGACGGAACAGGCTCGGCACGAGCAGCTCCCTGCCGGGCGCTGTCAGCGGCCTACTCATCTCATCCAGGAGGGCGCGCACGCGGGGGTCGAGATCGGCGAGGTCGGCCATCGGGAGCAGCTGCCAGTCGCGGAAGGGCCGATCGTTGCCCGCAGCGGCGCTGGGTGTCGAGGCCCTTCCCGGCTCGAGCAGGGCCGAGACCGCCACGAGGTTCACGGGGTTTGCGTACACGTACGCGTCAATCGTCGTGAGAGCCTGCTGCCTCAGCGTGTCGTCGACACCCGCCGCCTTGAGCGCCGCAGGCGGGATCTCTCCTCCCTGCGGCGGTGTCCCATGACCGACCAGCTCTGCCGCGGCGGAGACGACAGAGCCGTCGCGCAGGTTTGGCGCGAGCTCGCCCCAGACGGCCTCCAGGTCGCCCGACGCCGCCAGGGCGCGGTAGACGAGGTTGACGATCGGCAGGCCGAAGGCGGCTCGGATCTCGGCATAGATCCTGGCGGTACGGCCGCGGGCCTCGGCCTCGGCGATCTCGGCCAGATCGGGGCTCATCGCCGCTCTTGATCTCTGCTGCAGCCCCGATGGGCGGCGGCATGCGCAGGCGTTCGCGCGACGTGCGCACGGTCGATATGCGCAGGTTGTGACAGGTCGCCACACATCCGCGGCGGTTTCGGGTGGAGGAGCGGGGTGGCCCCGTCGGGGCCTGGTAGTTTAGGCCATGGCTGTTGGGGGTAGCTGCGCGCGAGGCGTCGCTGGCGGGTCGGGCTCAGCACAGCGCGGGCGGCATCAGGGGCGCATCGTCGGTGCGCGGCGAGTTGCCTACCGGGCCGAGGAGGCGGTGAGCTGTCGTGCCGCGACATCGGCCGGCAGCGCGCGAACGCTCTCGATGACGGCGGCAAGCGGCATCACGTCCCCGTACTTCGCGTTGATGTCGAAGAGGTTCGCCCAGTGCGGCCCCTCGGCTCGGTCTGAGACGCACTCCTGGGGCACGATGACGTGATAGCCGTTCGAGACACCGTCGATTGCCGCAGCCCGGACACAGCCGCTCGTCGAGCACCCGGTGAGGATGACCGTGTCGATGCCCTCCGAGATGAGCAGCGACAGCAGGTTCGTCTGGAAGAAGCACGATGCGTGCTTCTTGGTGATCAGCAGCTCGCTGTCGCGAGGCTCCAGCCGGGGGTAGATCTCGACGCCGCGGTCGCCAAGATGCAGGTCGAGCAGCGCGGGAACCTTCTTGCCGAAGATACCTGCGTCCCGGCCGTCGGGGTGGTAGGCGGTCGTGAAGAAGAACGTCGGCACGCGCTGCTCACGGGTGACGATCAGTAGCTCGGCGATCGCCTCGATGGCAGCCGTCTGGTCGGCGCCCACCCTGTACGTCGGGTCGCAGAACGCAACGGCCATGTCAATTACCAGCAGCGCCGGATGATGACCAAAGCCAACGCGTCCGCCGATGCCGCGGTCGGCGTAGAGCTCCTGTGTCGTGTCACCCCAGCGCATGCTGAGCTCGCCGCGGGCCGCATCGAAGTTCCCTCCGAGCTCCTCCATGCGTTCCTTGAAGTTGTCGTCTGCGGTCATGGCCGGCTCCTCCCGCTCCCGCGCGGACCTCGATGACGGTCTTAGATGACGTTCTCGGCGCGTAGCTCGTCGAGCTCGGCTTCCGAGAGCCCGAGCTCGCCGACGTAGATCTCGTGGTTGTGCTCACCGAGCCCGGCTCCGGGGTGCGAGATGCGCCCCGGGGTGCCGAGCATCCGAGGGATGACGTTCGGCATCTTGATCGTGCCGAGCTGCTCATGCTCGACGCTGGCAATGGTCTCGCGTGCCTCGTACTGAGGGTCGTTGAAGATGTCTGCGATCGAGTAGATCGGGGCGATCGCGCCCTCGGCCTCGGCAAAGGCCTCCAGCACCTCCTCGGTCGTTCGCTGCCCGATCCAGCCCTGGATGATCTCGTCGAGCTCCTCGGCATGCTCGAGCCGCCCAGCATGGTCGGCGAACCAGGGCTCGTCGACGAGCTCGCCGCGGCCCACGATCACCATGACGCGCTCGGCAATCGACTGCGCACTCGCGGAGAGCCCGAGCCAGCGGCCATCCTTGGCCTGGTAGGCGTTGCGCGGCGCGGTGAACGGGGCGCTGTTGCCCGTGCGCTCCTGGACGACGCCGAGCTGGTCGAACACGAGCGACTGCGGCCCGAGGAGCCAGAAGAGGGGCTCGTAGATGGAGAGGTCGATGACCTGCCCCTTCCCGGCACCCCCGTGCTCGCGCCACCAGAGGGCGAACATCGCCGAGAACGTGCCTGTGAGCGCTGCGACACCGTCGCCGAGAGCAAACGGCGGCAGTGCCGGTGGTCGGTCGGGCCAGCCGTTGATGTAGGCGTACCCCGAGATGGACTCAGCGAGCGTGCCGAAGCCCGGGCGAGTCGCATAGGGCCCCGTCTGTCCGAAGCCGGTGGTTCTGACGATCACGAGACCCGGGTTGAACTCGTGCAGCACGTCCGGCGCGAGGTTCCAGCGCTCGAGCGTGCCCGGACGGAAGTTCTCGATGAACACGTCGGCATCGGCCAGCAGCCGCTTCATGAGCTCCTGGCCTCGCGACTTCGACAAGGTGAGGGTCACGCAACGCTTGTTGCGCCCGACGTGGGCCCACCACAGGGATACCCCGTCCTTGTTCCAGCCCAGCGAGCGGAGTCCGTCGCCGCGCGGGTGCTCGACCTTGATGACGTCGGCGCCGAAGTCTCCGAGCAGCACGCCGACCACCGGCCCGGCGAAAAGCGTCGCTGCGTCAACGACCTTGAGCCCGGCAAGCGGAGCCGACGGCGCGCCGGCCTCGGTCACGGCGCCGCTCCACCCCGCGCCGCGCGGTGCAGCCGCAGCTTCTGGCGAGCCCGGTCGTAGATGGGGTAGTCGACGAAGCGGCCGTCCACCTGGATCGAGGCCAGCCCCCCAGCCTCGGCCGCCTCGAACGCCTCGATGATGCGCTGAGCCAGCTTGACCTCCTCGTCGCTCAGCTCCGCGTACACGCGCTGGACGATGTCAACCTGCTTCGGATACACGACGACGCGACCCTCGTAGCCGAGGCCGCGCGATGTCCTCGTATTGGCCTCGAGCCCCCCGTTGTCGTGAATATCGAGGTACGGCCCGTCGATGGGGGCGCGCATCCCGGCGGCTCGAACGGCCACGAGGAGCCGCCCGCGCGCGTAGAGGAGCTCCGTTCCATCCTCGGAGAGGTCGACTTGGATCTCGGTCGAGAAGTCGCCGAGCCCGAAGGAGAGCGTGAGTGTTCGCTCGGGTGCGGCAAGGGCGATGTCGTCGCAGCGGATCAGACCGATGGGTGTCTCGACGATGCCGAGGAGGCGGATCTCTCCAACCGGCAAACCGCGCTCCCGCTCGAGCGTGTAGAGGAGGGCATCGCACCGCGCGAGTGTCTCCGGCGTCTCGATCTTCGGCACCATCACGCAGTCGAGCCCGGGATGGACAGTCGCGATCAGGTCCTCCTCCATGCGCCCTGTGGTCTGGCCGTTGATCCGTACGACCACGACCGGCGTGTCCGGGTAGGTCGGGAGCGCGGCGCGCACCATCCTCCGCGCATCGTCCTTCTCGGCGTCGGCAACTGCGTCCTCGAGGTCGAGCACGATCGCGTCCGACCCAAACGTGCCCACCTTCCCGAGCCGCCGCTCGTGATTGCCGGGAGTGAAGAGCAACGAGCGAAGTGTTTGATTCTCCCAATCGACCACGGCGGTGCGCTGCCTTCCGATCTCTCCCGCTCCTGACGCCTGCGAGCGTGTTGGCTCGTGTACGAAACGAATAGAATATTTCGTCCAGCGGTATGTGCGGAGACCAAGCTGTGAAGCCACCTCAGCGAGCGAGGAACGAACCGACGAAGCGCACGCTTCGCGAGGGCACGCGGTGACGTCCTCGCCCTCGCTCGGAACCGATCTCGTCCGCCGGCTGAGGCAAGGAGAGCTCACCTCGGCTGCGCTCACCGAGGCCTGCCTCGGCCAGGTCGAGCGACTGGAAGGCGAGCTTCGGGCCTTCGTGACCGTCACGCCCGATGTTGCCCGGGCCCGAGCGGCGGAGGCGGATGCTGTGCTGGCCGATGGGCGTAGCCTTGGGTCGCTTCACGGGCTGCCCGTGGCGATCAAGGACAACATCGACACCGCGGGGATTCGCACGACGGTCGGGTCGGCCTTCTTTCGGGATCGTGTACCCGATGCCGACGCGGAGGTCTGGCGGCGCCTCGAGGCCGCCGGGGCGGTCCTGATCGGCAAGGCGCAGCTGCATGAGTTCGCCTACGGAGCGACGACGCAGAACCCGCACCACGGCTCCTGTCGCAACCCCTGGGACACAGCTCGCATCCCGGGTGGGTCGAGCGGTGGGTCAGGCTCTTCGGTGGCCGCCGGCATGGCGGCCGCAGCGCTCGGAACCGACACCGGCGGATCGGTCCGGATCCCGGCCTCCCTCAACGGCCTGAGCGGCATTCGACCCACGCTCGGACGTGTTCCGAACACCGGGGTGTTCTACGTTGCGTGGTCCTTCGACACGGTTGGTCCCCTCGCGCGCTCGATCGCGGACTGTGCGGAGATCCTCGCTGTGATGTCCGGGTACTGCCCGACTGATCCGATGTCCGTCGATCGGCCGGTGGAGGACTTCGTCGCGGCGCTGTCGGCCGGCACAGCCGGGCTTCGCGTTGGCGTCCCGCGGAACTTCTTCTTCGAAGATATCGACGCCGACATCGTCGCGCTCGTCCGTGCGGCAGCGGACGTGCTGGCTGACCTCGGGGTGAGCGTCGAGGACGTCGACGTCCCTGGGATCGAGGAAGCCAACGATGCCTGCACCCGCATCATCTGGGCAGAGGCCTACGCTCAGCACCGCGAGCGGCTGGCAGAGCAGCCCTCCCTCTTCGGCGAGGATCTGCAGCGGCGTCTCGTGCTGGCGCACGATGTCGCCGGTCACGACTACGCCCGGTACCGGCAGCTCGGCCGCCGCTGGCGCCGCACCCTCGCGGAGCTGTTCGAGCGGGTCGACGTGCTGCTGAGCCCAACGGCGGGCACCGACGTTCCGGAGGTCGGCTCGGAGATGATCGAGACCACCGTCCGGCTCACGCATCTGACCTACGGATGGTCGCTGGCGGGGCTCACGGCTCTCTCCATCCCCTGCGGCTTTGCCCAGAGCGGCATGCCGGTTGGCCTCCAGCTCGCCGCGGCGCCGTGGGGGGAGGCCGACCTCATTCGTCTTGCGGCTGCCTACGAGAGCGC
Source organism: Actinomycetes bacterium (assembly GCA_026708005.1). Classification (GTDB taxonomy): domain Bacteria; phylum Actinomycetota; class Thermoleophilia; order Gaiellales; family Gaiellaceae; genus JAPOVR01. The sequence continues at coordinate 3,720 of JAPOVR010000128.1, read as the reverse complement.
AACCAGCTGGCACGAGCGGCAGCCCCCGCTCGCAACGGCGGCGCCGGCCGCGTAGGACATCGCCCGGCGGCGGACTGTCGGCTGTCCCGGCTGATGCCAGGTTCCGTCCGTCGGCACTGGCCTGCGCGCTGCTCGCCTGCGGCGTACCTTTGCCTAACGCGCGGGGTCGGGCCGTTCCTCCTCCGCGATGCTCTTCTGGTCGCTGACGCGCGGCGCCCCTCGCGTGTCGCCCGTCTCATAGGCTTCGGGTGATGAGCAAGCAGCCCTCCGCTTCGCCGATCGACGAGGTCATCCGCCTCGCTGAGCTCGCCGGTCTTCGGTTTCCAGAGGAGGACCTTGAGCTCCTGGCTGTCGCGCTCGCTGACCACTCTCGTCTCGTTGCCTCGATGCTGGAGTCCGACGTCTCGGAGCTCGGCTCGGCGTTGACCTTCGACCCTCGTTGGCGTGCCTGATCTCAACGTTCTGACCATCCGCAGCGCGGGTGAGCTGCTCGCTGCACGCGAGCTGAGCGCGGTCGAGCTGGTGGAGGCTGCTCTCGAACGGCTCGAGCTCACCGAGCCGAGCGTGCACGCATACGTCCATATCGACGGCGACGGGGCTATCGCATCGGCGAAGCAGCTCGACGAGCGGGATCCCAGCGGACCGCTCCATGGGATTCCGGTCGGCATCAAGGACGTGATCGCGACGCACGATCTGCCGACGGAGGCGGGATCCCGTCTTCTCGCCGGTCACCGGCCCGCCGCCGATGCGGAGGTCGTGGCGCGGCTTCGGGCCGCAGGTGCCGTCGTGATTGGGAAACACGTCACGCACGAGTTCGCGTGCGGCCAGGACGATCCACCGACGCGCAACCCCTGGGACCTCGTCCGCTATCCCGGAGGCTCGAGCGCCGGCGGTGGGGTGTCGGTGCAGGTCGGCTCGTCGCTGCTCGCCCTCGGCACGGATGCCGGTGGCTCGGTGCGCAAGCCGGCCTGCGTCACGGCGACCGTGGGGCTGAAGGCGACACATGGCCGGATCAGCGGCTCGGGCACGCTGCGCTGCGCCTCGGCGCCCTCGCTCGATCACGTTGGGACATTCACCCGCACCGTTGAGGACTGTGCGATCACGCTGTCAGTGCTTGCCGGGTTCGATCCAGCCGACGCGCGCTCGATCGACGAGCCCGTTCCTGAATACCGGGAAAGCCTGGACGCTGGCATCGAAGGCTTCCGCATCGGTGTCGCGCCCGCTGCGTTCTCTGAAGAGATCTCGCAAGCGGAGGTCTGGGCGCTGTTCGAGGATGCGCTCCGGGAGCTCGAACGGCAGGGCGCATCACTCGTGGAGGTCGAGCTCCCGTCGTTTGAGCACGCGCTTGCGGCTGCGTTCACCATCCTCCCAACCGAGGTTTCGACTCCTCACCACCGCTGGGTTGTCGAGCAGCCCGACTCCTACCACGCTCGCACTCGGCGCCTGCTCGAGCTCGGGATGATCCTACCCACCGCCCAGCTTCAGCAGGCTTACAGCATCAGGCGGGCGATCGCGGCGGATGTGCAGCGCACATTCTGCGACGCTGGGCTCGACGTTCTCGTGACGCCGACGCTTCCGGTCGTCCCGCCTCGGCTCGGTGAGATGATCCCCGGTGACTTCGGCTCGCTCATCCCGTTCACGGTGCCGTTCAACCTCACAGGCCAGCCGGCGCTCTCGGTGCCGTGCGGGTTCACGGATCGCGGCCTGCCCGCCGGCCTCCAGATCGTCGGGCACCCCTTTGGGGAGGCGACCGTGCTGCGCGTTGGCCATGCCTACGAGCAGGCGACAGCCTGGCATCGTCGCCGACCCGCGCTCGTGACGGCCGCGGCCTAGCGCGCATTCCTGGGTGCGCTTCCATCCGGGCTCTTCCAGACGCTGGGCTGGGAGTGTTGTGGCGATCCGGTCGCTGAGAGGGCTTGGGTGAGCCTGGCGGTGGGCGAGACGGGTCGGCCATTCGTAGGGGCGCTGCGAGGGTTGCCCCCTGCCCGCGTCTCGATCTGGCCGCCGCTGATGTCGGGGCGGCCGGCCTGGGTGGGGGTTGCCCCCTGCCCGCGTCTCGATCTGGCGGCACGGCCGCGCGGTGCGGTACGGCTTTGCGGCCAGAAGTCCGTCGGTGGGGTAGGGCCGTGCAGCGTTGGGACGGTCTTCCTGCTGCCGCGCAGAGTTGGCACAATTCCGTGACACTTTCTGAAAGGCAGCCTTTTGCAGGTGGTTTTGTCATGGGGTGGGGGTGCCTCCGTACGGGGTCCGTGCATTTGTTGTTTCGGTTGGGTTCCGTGTGTTGTGGGGTTGTGTCCGTTCGGTGTCCGTACGTTTCCCAAGGCGAGGGGTCGTGGTCGCCGCGTTGGGTGATGACGTGGCTGCAGGCGTTGAGGGTGATTGATTGGCGTGCGTGGCCGGCTTGTTGAGCGACCTCGGCTGGGGGAGGCCTCGTTTGAGGGCGAGGCTGATCCAGCGGTGTCGGAGGTCGCAGGGGGTGTAGCGGGGTGTGCCGGCGTGTTCGCAAGCCTTGCGGATTGCCCGCTGGATCGTGCTGTCTGTGAGGTGGGGGAGCAGGCGTCTTGTGGTGTTGTCCCCGGGCGGGCGGGTGGCATCGATGTTGTCGGTGAGTCCTGGGGGTAGCTTCACCCAGCGCTGGGCGGGGCGGTTTTGCCTTGGGTGATCCTGACCCGGAATTCCGCGGTGTCGAGGTCTCCCCAGGTGAGTGATGTGAGCTCCCCGATACGGATGCCGGTTGCTTCGAGGGTGTCGAAGGCCAGTAGGAGGTGTTCGGGGAGGCGGTCGCGGATCGCCCGGATGTGGGTGCGCGGGGACGTTGGGCTGTTTCGCTTCCTGGTGGGGGGGTTTGGCGCGCCGGTCGCGGGCCGGGTTCGGCTCGACGCCGGCGTAGTCCAGCACCAGCTTGAATGTGCCCATGTAGGCCTTGACGGTGGCCGGGGCGAGTTCCTGCTCGATCAGGGCTTCAACCAGGCCGCAGCAGTCCCGTCAGTCGAACGCGAGGGGGGTCGCGGTCTGTGATCGCGTTGGCGAGCGCTTGGCAGTGGTCTTGGTAGGTGCGTCTCGTGGCGGGCTTGAGGTTGTGCTCCCGTCGATCCACTGTTGGTGCAGCTCTGTCCGCGACCTTGCGGGTGCCGGCTGGGCGGCGGCGGGGTTGGCGAGTTCTTGAATCTGGTCGTGCTCGCCGCGGGCGATCACCTCGTGCACTTTCTGCATGCGCTGGCGGACCTGGGTGAGTTTGTGGAAGGTGCCGGCGCTTCGGTCGAGCCCGTGGCGACCGCCGAGGCGGTAGGCGACCATGTAGTGGCGCCGGCCGCCGCGGGTGGTTCGGGTACGGATCCGGTTCCTGCTCATCTCACAGCTGCCTCCTCTTTCTCTGGTTCCTTGCGATGGCTGGCCTGGCTGGTCTCATGGTTGCCTTCCTTCTCTTGCTTGTTGCCACGTCTGTCGGTCGCTGGTGTGGTTCATTGCACGGTTGGCTCCTCGATCAGCTGGTCGACGGCGCGGCGGCTGCTGGGGAACCTGTCCTTCCTGAGCTGGCGCATGACCGCCGCGGCGGTTGCCCTGGTCACGCCGAGCTCCTCCTGGATTTGCCGGGCCGTCCTCAGCCTGGGCAGCTCGGCGCGCATATCCAACCTCCCGGCGGACGGCGGGCGACCGCCCGCGCCAGTCAAGTCCTGGGTGGTGGTGTTGCTGGTCGGTTTGATCGGTGGCTGCTGTGGT
>JAPOVR010000096.1 GCA_026708005.1 Actinomycetes bacterium | reverse complement strand
ACCAACCCCCCGCCACCAACCACCCCCCCACCAAGGCCCAACCAGACCCAAAAGGACAACTCAACCAGATCTGTCTGTTCTTCACCGCGAAGAATGCGTTCGGCGGACGGGTCAGCGCTACGGGCGTGGGCACGTTCCCTAGCGACAGCGAGACGGCAAGACGCGAAACCGCGGCCCGGCGAGGCGCGAGTCACGACTCAGCGGGACCGCGGCGCGGCGGGGCAGCGGGATAACCGCGCGAAACGACAGCGACGCGACCGTACTGGCCGTGCGAAATTAGCGCAGTCTCATGACGCTTCTGTGACAATTCCGTGCGCCCCGCCCGGCTACCCTCCCCTGAGGGTGGGACAGCACTTAGCTATGGCCGCCGGCGGCCGCGAGCCCGAGCTGGCAACCCACGCTAGCCCCAGAACCACCCAAACAGGTCGTCCCGGCCGGGTTCGACGCGAGTTGCTCAGCCGCCACCGGTCAGTGCCGGCTTGACCCAGCTCCTGGCCGACTCTGCTCGAACCTGTCGCTCACGATTCACGCCAAGCCGCGGCGCCACACCCGACGACGCGCCGCAGGGCAAGGAACACATCGGCCCGCACAGGCGCCATATCCTCAGGCTCGACGCACGGGACACCGTATGGATCAGACCAGCAGACGCCAAGCCTGTAGCGCAGCTCTGAGCCGGGCTCGGCCAAGGAGGATCGATGGCTGACGTGACGACATCGGCGCCGCCGCTGCTTGCGCCCACGCCAAGAGACGCCGGCCAGGTCAAGCAGGCCGCGCTCGACCACCTGTGGTTTCCGATGCAGCAGTGGGACGACCTCGCGCAGGACGGCGGGCCGATCGTGATCGTGGAGGGAAAAGGGGCCAAGCTTCGCGACATCGACGGGAAGTGGTACTACGACGGCGTTGCTGGCCAGATGCTCGTCAACGCCGGTCATGGCTGGGACGAGATTGGCCAAGCGCTTGCAGAGCAGGCCTCGCGGATTCACTACGCGGGCGCCTTCTACTACGCGACGCCGCCCGCGATCACCCTCGCCGAGCAGGTTGCGTCCCTGGCACCCGGCGACCTCAACCACGTGATGTTCATGAGCGGCGGCTCGGAAGCGATCGAGACCGCGCTCAAGGCCGCCTACAAGTTCCACGCCAACAACGGCCAGCCGGGCCGCAACCTGTTCATCGCACGGAAGGGCTCTTACCACGGCACGAGCCTCGGGGCGCTTGCGATCAACACCGCCGGCACCGTCAACCGAGACGCGTTCGGCGCGATCCTCCCCGACAACGTCCGCTTCGCGCCCCAGCCGTTCCTCTACCACTGCGAGTTCGACTCAACCACGCAGGAGGAGTGCGACACGAAGTGCGCGCAGGCGGTTGCCGACATGATCGAGGCCGAGGGGCCCGACAACGTCGCGGGCGTGATCGCGGATCCGATCTCAGCGGGCGCTGGGATTGTCGTTCCCGGCCCGGCGTATTTCCAGCTTCTGCGCGAGGCCTGCGACCACTATGGCGTGCTGCTGATCGCCGACGAGGTTGTCACCGGCTTCGGGCGCACCGGCAGGTGGTTCGGGGTCGAGCACTCGGGAGTCGTGCCCGACCTGATCACGTTCGCCAAGGGCATCTCAAGCGGCTACGTTCCGCTCGGGGGCTGTATCGCCCGTGAGCACATCCACGAAGCCTTCAAGGGTGGGGCGGACCGAACGTTCACCCACGGCTTCACGTACGGCAACCACCCGGTGAGCACTGCGGGCGGCCTTGCGAACCTCGAGATCCTCAAACGGGAGGGCGTGGTCGAGAACGCCGCAGCCCAGGGAGCCTACCTGCTCGAGCGGCTCGGGCAGCTGTACGAGCACCCGACGGTGGGCGACGTGCGAGGCGGGCTCGGGCTGCTCGCGGCAGTTGAGCTCGTCCGCGACAAGGCGACCAAAGAGCCGCTGATCTCGATCGACGGGGCCGAGCAGCTCATTCGCAAGCGCGCAGCCGGGCACGGTCTCCTCACCCGCATCGGCCGCGATATCGCGCTCGCCCCGCCGCTCATCCTCACCCACGAGGAGGTCGACGAGATCGTCGAGATCATCGACCGCACGATCACCGATGTCGAGCAGGAGCTCGGGATCGGTTGAGAGGGACAACCCGGAAGTGCCGGCTCATGCAGCCATGAAGCTCTACTACCTGCCCGGCACGGCGGCGATGGCGCCGCACATGGCGCTCGAAGAGGCCGGGGCCGACTACGAGCTCGTTCTCGTCGAACGCGACAACGGGCAGGTCGTCGATCCCCCGAACTACCGCGAGCTCAATCCCCACGACCTCGTGCCCACGCTCGTCGACGGCGACCTAGTCCTGCACGAGGCGGCTGCAGTGGTCATGTACCTCTCGGATGCCTACCCGGACGCGGCGCTTGCCCCCGCGCCCGGTACGGCAGCCCGTGGGCACTGGTACCGCTGGCTGACATACCTGACCAACACCGTGCAGCCGGCACAGCTCAACCGCCTCTATCCGGAGCGTTACACGACCGACGCGCATGGCAGCGAAGGCGTACGTCGAGCCGGCGAGGCGATCCTCGAACAAATGCGCGCGTGGATCGATGGTGAGCTCGGACGCAATGGGCCGTACCTGCTCGGCGAGACGTTCACGAGCGCAGATCTCTACCTCTGCATGCTCACGCGCTGGAGTCGGACGCTGGAGCCGAAGTGGTGGGACTCGCCGAGCCTCGGCTCCCACTACCGACGAATCGTGGCGCGACCGGCGGTCGTTCGCGTCTACGAGCAGCAGGGCCTCGAGGAATGAGCGACGCATTCCCGGACATCGCACGAACCATGCCGCTCAGTGGCAGCTGAGCGCGCTCCGACCCCGCAGCGATGAGGAGGCCCATGGGAGAGAAGCACGAGCTTCTTCTCCACAATTCATCGACGCCGGTGCGGGCCCTGCCCGTACCGGCCGCAGCGCATCCGGGGCATAGGGCAAACCAGAGCCCACCAGCGGCAGCCGAGCGCGCACCCACCCAGGAACGATGAGGGGTTCATGGGGGGGAGAAGCTCACGCTTCTCCCCCCCATGAAGCACTATGGGATAAGAACGGTGCGCAGCGACCGCCCCTGCCGGAGGTCGTCGAGCGCCTCGTTGGCCTCCTCGAGCGGCCGCGTCGAGGTCGTCAGGTGGTCGGCCCGAATTGTCCCGTCGAGGTAGAGCTCGATACCCCAGCTGATGTCCTCGGGCGTGAAGCCGCGCGACCCGAGGAGCTGCTTCTCACCGAGCACCATGTCGATCGAGGTGAGCGGAAAGGGGGTGGTGTTGGCGCCGACGAAGACCACGCGGCCGCCGGGCGCGACCATCGCGACAGCCTGCTCGTCAGCCTCAGCCGACCCCGCGCACTGGACGACGACCTCGGGGCCGAACGCGCCGCAGGCGGCGCGCGCCCGCTCGACGACGTCCGGGCCAGACTGAACGACCTCATCCGCGCCGAGTGCCAACGCCAGGTCGAGCTTCTCCTGGCTTCGGCTGACCGCCACGACCCGCGCCCCGAGGTGCTTCGCGATCTGCACCGCGTTTGAGCCGACTCCGCCGACCCCGAGCACGAGCACCGTCTCCCCCGCCTCAAGACGCGCGATGATCCTGAGCGCGTGGACCGGCGTGGCAACGGCATCGGTCAACACCGCGAGCACGGCAGGCTCGACCGGCGCTGGCGGCGGAATCAGCGTCGTTGCCGGCCGCACGACGTACTCGGCGAAGCCGCCGTCCACGTGCATGCCCATGCGCCGGCCCTCGGGTGCGATGTTCGCCCGCTCGCGCTGGACGTAGGGGGAGCCAGCGGGAGCATCGACGTACCAGAGGGCCACCTGCGCGCCGACGCCGACATCCGTCACCCCGGGGCCGACGGCATCGACGACACCGGCGGCCTCGTGGCCCGGCACGAGCGGGAAGCACTCCGCCCCGAACACCCCCTTCTGGACGAGCAGATCAGACCCGCAGACGCCGCAGGCCTCGATCCGCACGCGCACCTCGCCGGCGCCCGGCTGCGGCAGTGGCCGCTCAACGAGCCGCAGAGGCTCGCCGACGGCTGGGTATTCCATCGCCCGCATCTGCCTACACCCCCGTGCGCTGGAGTTGGGCGGCCGCGTCCTGCATCGCATGGGCCATCTCGTGCTTCGGAGTCTGCGGCTTGCGGTAGGCGATTCGGCTGTGCGTCAGCCCTAGCCCCAAGACGAGCTCCGCGAGCTTGTACGTCAGCGGGCCCGGATTGATCACCGGAACCGGCAGCTTCTCCGCGAGATGAGGGCCGGCCGCGTGCATCGTCGTGGAGCCCAGGCAGATGACGTCGGCGCCGTCCTCGATGCACTGGAGGCAGGCCTCGACCATCAGCGGGTACACGTCCGCCTCCCGCCCGTCCAGCAGGTGCTCGACGTCGAGCGAGACATCGAACTGCCTGATCGAGGCGCACCGGTCCACGAGCCCTGCTTCGAGCAGACCGGGCCGGTAGAGGTCGGGATAATGCTGGTCTAGACGCCGGGACTCTGGGTTGCCGTAGGTCACGATCGAGAACCGATTGCCCAGCATGAGCGCTATGAGATACGACGCTCTGCCCGGCCCGATGACCGGGATGTCGAGAATCGAGCGCAGCGCGCTCATGCCCGGATCGTTCATCGCATCGAGGCAGACGGCGTCATAGCCCTCCTTCTGCGCGGTGATGCCCGCCTCGTACATGGACATGTCTGCGAGCAGCCAGTCGTGATAGGAGTCATACAGCTCTGGTCCCGCCTTGACAGGCCGGAAGTCGAACTGGATATCAGGCCCGAGCGTGACCCATTGCTTGGCCGCCTCCCGGTTGGCGACACCCTCCTCGCCGAAGGCAAACGGGACGAGAACGAGCACCCTGTGCATGAGGACCTCCTAGCGCGGATCTCCCTCGCGGGCGTGGTCTTGCAGCTTACGACAGACTCGCCGGCTGGTCGAACTCCACGAGCGATCGCCGCGGAAGACGGCGAGACTGCCCGCCTTCTGTCGGCATCAGCTGGTCGCAGTCGGTACCCGCGCGAGGCTCGAGCGGGGCCGATCGTTCCCCCCGGCGTTGCGTACGATGGCGTCATAGTCCTCGTCCCGGGCACCCAGCACGCGATGCTCGCGAATGAAGGGCAGCGACTCGGCTGGGTTCTCGCTGTCGATCTCGCGGGCGAGACGACGGCCGCCGAAGATCACGTCGGCGACGAGGCGCGGCGCAACGCAGTCGCCGATCCGGTACAGGCCGTTGACCCCCTGATCGCGAAGCACTTCCTCGTTCTCCTGCAGCTCCCGAAAGAGCCTCTCGTTCGAGACCCGCTGCGTGACGAGGACGACGCTCTCGGCGTCCCACTCGTTCTTCTCTTCCACCGCATCGACGTCGCAGCCAGTCACCCGCCCGGGCTCGATGCCGGTCACCTCCTGCTGCGCGACGAGGCGCACGCCCAAGCCGAGCAGTGTCCGCCGGATACGGGGCAGCTCGAGCGTGAGCTCGGTGTACGGCGCGACCTGGGCGAGCGGCGTCACGAGCGTCACCTGCTTCCCCTCGCGAGAGGGCCTCTCGACCAACGACGCGCCCATGAAGTGCCCGCCGCAGTCGTAGACGAGCACGCTCTCACCAGACGCCCTCTTCCCTTCGCCCATGATCTGTTCCGGCGTCAGGATGTGCGGCATGCTGACATCAGCGCCGGGGATCGTGCCGTGGCTGACGCCGTTGAGACCGTCGGTTGCCCACGTGGCCCCGGTCGCGATGATCACGAGCTCGGCCCCGTGTCGATGACGTCCTCAACGGCAAGCTCCGTGCTCGCAATGAGCTCGACGTTCGTGAACCTGTCGAGCTGGTGTTTCCGATAGTCGACAACGCGCCCCCACCCGCTGAGGCGGGGCAGTGCGGAAATCCAGCGCATGCTGCTGCCCGGCTCGTCCTGGGCCTCGACGAGGCGGACGCGGCGCAGACCGCGCCTGGCAAGCACCCGCGCGCATTCCATCCCCGCGGGGCCCGCGCCCACCACCAGCACGTCGTTGTCCCGATTGCGCGCCACTGAGAAGCGCTCCGGATGCCAACCGCGGCGGCACTCCTCGCCCGAGGTCGCGTTCTGCGTGCAGATCAGGCGCGCGCTGACCTGGATGCGAGAGATGCAGACGTTGCAGCCGAGGCACTCGACGATCTCGTCGAGACGTCCCTCCTGGATCTTCCGCAGCAGGAAGGGATCGGCGATCAAGGGACGCGCAGCGCCAATGACGTCGAGCCGGCCGCTTCGAATCGCAGCGACCGTCGTGTCTGGACTCGTGAAGCGACCGACCCCGACGACCGGCTTCGTCACGAACGGGCGGACCGCGTCGACCCACGAGCGCTGATGGTCCTCCAGCAAGAAGCGCAACGGGCTCGCGTCCTCCCCCCCATTCGAGATGGCCAACAACGAAGTCCCAGAGTTCGACGAGCGGATCGACCAGTTGGACGAAGGCCGCGCCGTCCTCCGCCGCTGAGATACCGTCGTCCGCGCGCAGCGTGTCCATGCCGAAGCGGCAGACAATCGAGCAGTCGTCTCCGACGGCCTCCTTGACCAGCTCGATGGTCTCGCGCCAGAACCGTGCGCGGTTCTCGAGCGAGCCGCCGTACTCGTCCGTTCGCTTGTTGTAGAAGGGCTCGAGGAACTGGTGCGTGATGGGATGGGTGTGTCCGCCATAGACGTTGATGAGGTCAAAGCCGGCGGAGCGCGCCCGCTTTGCGGCCGCGACATGGAACCCTTGCAGCTCGCGGATCTCGCGCTTGCTCATCGTCGTGCACGACTGGAATGGGACGGAGTCACTCGTGATCTGTGAGACACCCCGGGGCACGAGGCGACTTTCGTAGTTTGGGGCGTGTGCGGCCCCATACCAGAGCTGGACGCCGGCCAGCGCGCCATGCTCGTGCGCTTTCTCGCACATGAGCGCGAGGTTGCGCACGTCGGCGTCATCCCAGAGTCGCGCACCGATGTGCGGGGCGGCGTCGCTCTCGGGGTGAATCGAGCAGTACTCGGTGTTGACCACCCCCAGCCGCCCTCCGCAGCAAACTGCTCGCAGGTAGGCCTGATCCCCGGGATAGTCGGTGCCGAAGTTGCCACAATGGGGGGTCTTGTAGAAGCGGTTCGGCATCGTCTTTGCGCCGATCTCAACCGGCTCGAACACGACGTCATACTTGGGATCGCGCGACATCGTTCCTCCTTGTCGCCCTGATCAGGTTCCTCCCCAGGCCGGCCGAACGAGCGCTTCACCGGCGGGAGGTGACCTTGTACCATCCACCCCCACCACCCCTGATGGAGAGGATTGCGATGGCCGCTCGTGAGCGCGTGTCAGCCTCTGGAGGGCTCGAGGAGAGGGTGGACCGGCCACCTTTGCCGTGATCGCGGGCGCGTATCAGACGATCGCCAGAGAGATGGTCATCTCGCTGGAGCGCTCGGCCTGGACGCCAATCATCAGCCAGTGCCGAGACTTCTCCGTCACGATCTGCGACAGCGACTTCAACCTCATCGCCGTCCCCGGCGAGACGCTCCCGGTCCAGGCGATGTCGATGCACCGCGCTGTCAAGAACACGGCCGCGTTCTTCGAGGGAGACATCTCCGACGGCGACGTCCTCATGTGCAACCTCGCTATCTCGGGAACACCCACATCGGGAAGCCGCTGCTTGCCAGCCCCGTGTTCTTCGACGGCGAGCTGCTCTTCTGGACGGCAGCCCGCAGCCATGTCGCGGATATCGGGACACCAATATCGGGACACCAGCTACCCGTACGCGAAGGACGTGTACAACGAGGGGCTCAAGATCTCCCCGATCAAGCTGTACGAGGGAGGCCGGCTACGCCGGGACGTGCTCGAGCTCTACCTCACGAATCTCCGGGCGAGACCCCTGAGCCACGGAGACCTCATGGCCCACGTCGCCGCCAGCTGGAGGGGAAAGGACAGGCTCCTCCAGCTCGTGGACGAGTACGGGCCCGATGCGATCCAGCGCCACACCCAGGAGCTGCTCGACTACACCGATCGGAGAGTGGGAGCCGAGATCCAGAAGATGAAGCCCGGCACGTACTTCGGCGAGGACTGGCTCGACAGCAACAACTACGGGACGAACGACATCCCCGTGCGAGCGAAGCTGACGATCGAGGGAGACCGCTGGACTGTCGACCTCTCCGACAACCCTCCCCAGATGATCGGTCGGCTCAACTCGACGTAGGAAGGCGCCACCGAGGCAGCCGTCGTGGGGAGCCTCGCGTTCTGCGTCGATCCGGAGATCCCGAAGAACGACGGTTTCCACCGGCACGTGCAGATCCTCTCGCCGGCTGGAACGATCCTCTCAGCACAGCCCCCCTTCAGCACGCAGGAGGCGACGATGGACGCGGCCGAGATGCTGTATCGCGCCCTGCTGAGAGCGGCCGCCGGCGCGTGCCCTGAGATGGCCGCGGCAGGCAGCACCCTTATCCAGTTCAGCACTTATATCGGCATTGACCACCGAGACGGACGCAAGAGGCTGTTGTCGTGTGCGAACTTCAACGAATGTGGAGGAGGCGGCGGCTCGCTCGGCACGGACGGCAACCCCTGCATGATGGAGATGGGCGTCGCGGGCGGCATGAAGTTCGCGAGCGCGGAGATGGAGGAGTGGCTCTATCCGGTGGGGGTCGAGCAGTGCGAGATCTACGAGGACTCCCAGGGTGCCGGCCACTGGCGTGACGCTCCGGGCGTGATCACGCGAGTCCGCGGAGACGAGTCGGGGGGGCCGATCGAGATCCACACCTACAGCTGGGGCCATAACAACCTGAGCCACGGCACGCTGGGAGGTAGGCCGGGGATCGGGGGGACCGTCTTCATTCGCGATCCCGAGAACCCCGAGACACGCACGTTCTACTCCGGTTTCGGGAACTTCACCCTGCCGCCGGGCTGGGAGTACGTCGTCATCGCAAGCGGCGGCGGCTATGGGGACCCGCTGGAGCGCGGGCCCGATGTCGCCGGAGCCGACGTGCGCGATGAGATCGTGTCCGTTGCAAGCGCCGAGGAGGACTACGGGGTGGTCGTGGACAGCGCGAGCGGCTAGGCCGACCGCAACGGCACGACACAGCTTGAGACACGCTGAGGCGCGAGCGGGGGGAGCTTCCGCTCGTGTCTCCGACCAAGCCAGGGCTCTCAACGCTGCGACAGCAGCTGATGACCGACGCCGACGAGTTCGTGGATCTCGATCGCTCACCCGGCGAGGACTCCTCAGCCGATCTGATTCCCTGGCAGATCGCCGAAGGGGATTCATGAGAACTCGACGACGGGACGGGCTCGGTGGCCTTGACGGCGAAACCGCCAGGCCCGAGCCTGACGCCACAGGAGCAGACGGATGACCTTCGTGGTGGGGATCGACGTCGGCTGCACCCACACCGACTGCATCGCTTCTGACGGCCAGACCATCAGGGTGGCGAAGGCGCCGACCTCGCCGGACCCGACCGACGGCTTGGTTCAAGCCCTCGAGCTCGTTGCCGACGCGTACGGGTTCAAACTCCGGCAGCTGCTCGCGGCGTGCGCCCGCTTCGTCTACGGCTCCACGACGGCCACGAACATGTTCGTGGCCGTCGGCTGCCGAAGGTCGGACATCTCTGCACGAAGGGCCACCGCGACTCCCTCTGCCCCCACGGTACAGTATGGCCTGTCTCTTGGTGTGTGTGGGGGTTTGTGGGGTGGGGGTGTGGGTTGTTGGG
>JAPOVR010000006.1 GCA_026708005.1 Actinomycetes bacterium | reverse complement strand
AGGCGCACGAAGCCGCATGGATAGACGGTTAGCGAGTTTCGCTAGACCCTCCTAGCTGTCCTAGGAACCTCAGCAGGGCCGTCTTGCACTCCTCCGGTTTTTCGAGCTGCAGGAAGTGGGTGGTTCCGGGAAGGAACTCATGGTCGACATCTGCATCACTGTAGTCGAACGCTGGGGCGTCCGGATCCAGCGAGGCGGGATCTGGGGCCACAATTTTGGTCGGACATCTTAGGGCACCAAAGTCCACTGATACCGCGTACATCGAGGCGCTATCCCAGATCTGCGCTTCATACTCGGAAGGACATCGAAGCTCGAAACCATGGCCGGTCTGCGACTCTCTGAGAGTCGTCCTGGCTACAAGCTCGAAGACTCCTGGAACGGCCTGCTGGAAATAGGGGAGATAGGTATGGAGGTCGGCAAGTTCTTCTCTAGCCTGGAACCACTGCGCCCTCCGCCTGAGCATGTCTGCTGTGCGCCTCGCCCGCAGCTCGAACTCTCTGTACCTGAAGCCAGTGTTGCAGAGAGGAGGGGCGAACAGCACTAAAGCGGAGTAGTTGCCTCCCCTCGAAGGCGTGTGCAGGCCGGCAAGGGCTGAAATGGAGTGGAAGACGCCTACCGTGGGCTTCTCGCCATAGAGACCACCAATTGCTTCGAATATACGGTCGTGATCGCGAGCAAAAGCGTCGACGCCGTGATTCTCCAAGGACCCGGCTTCGTTCCATCCGTGATTCCTTAGATCATGGACAACCAGGTCGAACTCGCAGGCAAAAAGGGACCAGAACGGGTAGTAGAGGTCGATGGCGAGGCCGTTACCGTGGCTCAGAACAAGCCGAAGGCCCTCCGGGTTTCCATGGCGCCTTAGGACGATAACCGTGTCGTCGTCCATCCGAACACCGTCAACGGACGACGGCTCAGGAATCTCCCAGACAGCTGCTAGAGGCCCTGTCACAGCCAGCTTCCCTTCCCGGCAGGCGTAATCACCGACTGTAGCGCGAACCTACTCTTTAGAGCGCCTCTGCCGGGGCGCGCTTTTCCGGCTGTCCTTGACCCTTGAGCGGTGATGACGCTACTCGCTGGCCAGGTGGTGGTCGAACCGACGCTCACCGAATGCCCACTGGTTTCCAGCGAGCGAGGCGACCGCGTTGATCTCCGTCCATTCGCTGAGCATAGGGCTGAGGCCGGCCTTTCGGAGAGCCCGTGTCAGCCAGTCCTCACGGACGAGCAGGACGCTATGACCAAGCCTCTCACGGTACTAGGCGGCCGCGGTGCCGTCCGGTCTGCCCCTCGTGTTTGTGCCGGGGTTTGGTGGTGTGGGCCCTTGTTTCGGGTTGTGGTTGGTTGGGGGGTTACGGGCCGCGCGGGTTTGGGCGTGGTGGCTTGGGGTGCTGGTGGGTGGTACCCGAGAGAGCTGTGGGGGCGGGGCTGGGTTGTGGGTGTGGCGCCAGCCTTCGATCAAGGGCCTGGGTTTCCCGGGGGTGTAGAAGATCTCGCGGCGTGTGTAGCCGGTCACCGCAGTTTGCCGTTGAAGCCCTCTCCGGCGTAGCCGTTCTCTTCTGGGGGCTGCCGGACTAGATGAAGGAGCGGACGGGTAACTGGCGCGGCCAAGCCAGGCGGGCACGGCCTCGGTTGGTGAACCCTGGGTGCGTTGCGGGCGCGCGGGAAACGACCTGTGGCGATCGAACAGTCTCGGTGAGGCTGCGGGGGGGCACACTTGGCGGCCCGGGAACGCGTCGGGCCACCCCGGTTGCCAGCCGTTGCTGGGTAGTGTCTCGCCCGCCTTGGCTGGCGGCCGGAGTACCAGCCGGGTGGGCTGGGGCTGCCAACCGGACCGGGTGGGCCTAGACGTGATTGCGGCGGGCAGGGCGCGGCCGGGCCGGGTATGCGCGGCGAGTTGCCCAGCCTGGTGACGGCCCAGCAGATCCAGCAGGAGCTCGGCACGACCAAAGCGGCCGCCTACTCGATCATGGGCCAGCTCGACAAGGTCAGGTTCCCCGGCACCCGGCGTGTCTACGTGCGCCGCGACGACGTCCTGCGGCTGATCGAGCGGTCAACCACCCGATGAAAACCACAAACAGCTGCCGGACAGGACAGAGACAGGCAATGATGGGGGGACAGCCGGGATGAGCAGCACCAGGATCCGAACCAGAACCACCGGCACGGGCGCCAAGCGCTACATGGTCTGCTACCGCCTCGGTGGCCGCTACAGCCGCGAGCAGAGCGCCGGCACCTTCGACAAGCTCACCCACGCCAGACAGCGCCTGACGGCGGTGCAGGGGCTGATCGCCCGCGGCGAGCACGACCAGATCACCCGCCTCGCCAACCCCGCCCCCGCCGAGCCCGCCGTCAGGTCGTGGCCCGCGCTTCACCGACGGTGGCTGGACGGCACCCACAACCTGAAACCGTCAAGCCGCCTCGTCTACGAGCAGCACGGGCGGGCGCTCGCCACCGTGATCGGGCACCGCGACCCCACACAGCTCAGCTGGCAGGACTGCCGCGACCTCGTCACCGCCCTCGTCCAACAAGGCCTCTCCCCCCGCACCGTCAAGGCCTACACCGGCACCCTCAAACTCGTCCTCGACTTCGCCGGCCTGGAGCCGAACCCGGCCCGAGACCGGCGCGTCAAACTCCCCGCCAGCCAGCCAAACAACCCAACATCCCCACACGCGCCCACATCCAAGCGATCCGCACCCACCTCCCAGCCAAGCTGCTGCTGCCCTTCGACCTGCTTGAGGCAACCGGCATAAGGATCGGAGAACTCAACACCCTCACCTGGCAAGACCTCGACACCAACCAATCAAGGCTCAGGATCCCGGAAGGCAAAACCCGCTCAGCCCGACGCTGGGTCAACCTCCCCCCCGCACTCACCCAACAGATCAACGCCGCCCGGCCCCCAGGAGACCACACCCCGCAACGGCGCCTGTTCCCCCACCTCGGCGACCGCACAATCGGCCACGCCATCACAAAGGCCTGCAAACACGGCAACGTCCCCCACTACCACCCCCACGACCTCAGAGACCGCTGGATCAGCCTCGCCCTCAAACGGAACATGCCGCCCGCCGAAGTCGCCCAACAAGCCGGCCACGCACGCCAAGCAATCACCCTCGACACCTACAGCCACGTCATCACCCAGCCCGACGACAACCATCCCCTCGCCTGGGAAACCTACGGGCCCCCCACCACAAAACGTGCGGACCCCGCACGGACACGCCCACCAACAACAACCAAACCCCCCGCAAAACCACACCACCAACAAAAACGCACAGCTTGCGCACGATCTGTCACAGAAGTGTCACGAAAGTGCGCCAACTTCTCGCTGCGCCAGCTCTACGCAGCCCGCGGCCGTCCGCCCCGCTGGAGCGCAGACGCTATCACGACTCTCGCTGCTCAGACGCCAGGCCGTCGCTCGCTGGCGGCCCCGAGCGAGCCCGGCGCAAGCCAGCCCGCCCGGGCCTCACCACCTCCCACCTGCAGGCAGCCGCAGGCGCGGTCGCTAGCCGACGAAACCGTCAGGGTAGAGTTCGAGGAACTTCCAGTCGTGCTGGGGCACGATGATGTCGGCGTTGCGCCGCATCCAGCCGAAGGCCTGCACCACTGCAGGGAGATCGAAGAAGACCCCGCCCGGCCAGCCGAGCTCGAGGTTGCGGTAGTAGTAGGCTAGATCTCCAGAGAGGCAGACACGCCCAAGCTCGGTCTCGACCAGCACGACCTGGCTCCCTGGCGTGTGACCGCCGAGGCGCACGAGCGATACGTGGTCGTTGACACGCGTCTCGCCGTCGATGAGCTCGAGACGGTCGAGCACGTCGAGCACCTTGGGTGAGAACTCCCGGAAGTAGAAGGGGACCCAGTCAGGCGGGTTGATGGCGTAGGTCAGCTCACGCTCCTGCGCAATGAACGTGGCACCCGGAAACAGGTCGTTGTTTCCGATGTGATCGAAGTGCAGATGTGTGTGGATGACGAGGTCGATCTCGTTGGGGCGCACGCCCACCTTGGCGAGTTGCGCCTTGACCGTCCACTCCTCCCGCGACTCGATCCACGCCGGTATCCCGCGCCTGGCGAAGGCCGCACGCGGCCCCGTGTCGCTCTCGTCGGTCGGGTCATACCCCGTGTCGACGAGGATCTTCTGATCAGCCCCCTCGATGTAGAACATCGTCACGGGCGACTGCAGGCCTGGGCCGCGGTCAGGCCCGAAAGCGAGGCCCTCAGCCCACCCGAACGGGCGCTTGTCGACGTCCTGCTGGAGGTCAACCCCGAGCAGCTCATGGCGCGACGTCGCGGGAATCGCATCGTTCCCTGTCACCAGCATGTACACCCTCGCGCTCATGCGAACCGCCCTTCGCAGTCGCTGCCGAACGGAGCCCGCGCGGCAGGCGCCCGCCTCGAGACGGGTGCCATCCTAGGCGAGCATGCCAGCTACCTGCGTCTGTGAGGGGCCCGGCGCCAGACGCGGGTCAGCTGCCGTCATCCGGGGACTGCGCCTTGTAGTAGCTCTCGGGCGCGAGCCGCGCCAGCCGAGCGAGGGCCGCCGGAGCCGTCTGCCCTGCGTCCTCGTAGCGCTCTTTCCGTCGGATCGCACGGCGGACGAGGCAGCCGCCGAGGAACCGCACCGGCTCGGGAGGAAACAAGCGCGCCGGACCCCGGGCGAGGGCACTCTGCGTCCACCTGTTGTCCTGACGCAGCGCCAGCCCCGCCAGGATTTTCGCCCCGGTGATGCACTGGGCCACGCCGCTACCCGAGAAGCCAACCCCGTACACCATGCTCTCCTGCCCATCGGCGCGCCCGAAGAACGGGAGCCCGTTGATGCTGCGATCGACCGGCCCGCTCCACGCATGGGTCACCTCAAGACCAGCAAGTGCCGGATTCAGGCTGCGGAGCTCGTGCGCCGTCAGCTCGGCGCGCCGGCGATCGTAGTGGAAACCCTCGCCGAAGTAACCGGCCACGGCGATCGCTCCACCGCCTTTGCCGAACGTGATCCGACCGTCGTCGGTTGTGCGGTAGTAGTGGACCATCATCCGCGAGTCGGAGACCACTTCGCCACCCGTCAGGCCAATGCGCTCGAGCAGGTCTGGATTCGGCGCCGAGGCAACCATGTCGCTGGCGATCGGGATGACCGCGCGCCGCAGACACCGGAACTGTGGCAGCGAGAATGTCCAAGCGTTGAGCGCGCTCACGACAACGTCCGCGGTGACCGTACCTGCGACCGCACGGACGGTGAGCGGGCGTGAGCCATCGACGCCCGTGACCGGCGACTCCTCGTAGACCCGGATGCCCCGGTCGCATGCGAGGCGGCGGAGGCCGCGTGCCAGGAGTCCCGGATGGACTCTCGCCGCCGACCGATCCAGTATGCCACCGAGCAACCGAGGCGAGCCCCCACGTCGCCGTGACTCTTCAATGCCGACCGGCTCGAACAGCTCGAGGTCGCGAGACCGGGCGGCCTCAAGCACCGAGTCCCACGCACCGACCTGCGCAGCGCTGCTCGCCGTCCACAGCCACCCGCCCTGCCGATACTGGCAATCGATCCCGTTCTGCCCACAGAAGGTCTCGAGGTACCGAACAGCCTGGGCGGACTGCTCCGCGACCCAGCGCCCGTCTTCTTCGCCGCAGTGGCCAACAAGCGTTGAGAGCTTCGGCCACCAGGAGAGTGCGAAGCCTGCATTGCGGCCGCTCGCTCCCCCGCCGCACACGTCGGCCTCGACGATGGCGATATCGAGACCCGGCTCTTGCTCTAACAGAAACAGTGCGGTCCAGAGCCCCGTATAGCCGCCGCCGACGATGCAGACATCGGCCCGTTGGCATCCGCGAAGGACCTCGCGACGTGCAACCCCCTCCGACTCGGCGGAGATCGCCTCCTGCAACCAGAGCGACCGGCGTGCGAGCTCACAGCGACCAGTGGGGCTTCGGCGTATCAGCGCAATTGCCATCGATCCGACCTGTCGACCGCGAGCCGGACGTGGGACCACACGGGCTGTGATCCCGTCGATCACCGTCCCTCGCGACGCCGCAGCGTACCCTGTTCCCACTCATGCTAGGCGCCGGGTGATGCATGGAGCACCCTTGGCGGTAGACGCGTGATCTCGCTCAACAGCCGACAGCGGAGAAACCCGCCAGCCTCCGCACCGGGCGCCGTACCGATGCCGCCCTGCTAACCCTTCGTCGCCACCGGCATTCAGGCTTCTCGGTCATGTTTCACAGCCGCCGGCTCGCGGCGAGCCAACGAGCCCGTGCGCCTCCTCGTAGCCCGGGCCGCCTGTGTCGCCAACCCAGTAGCGAGGTGCCCAGCCGGCACCTTGCCAGGTCTGGATCTCGGTCGGCGTGATCCTGATCAGCCAACGGGGCTGCTGAATCGTCGGTACAAGGTACTTTGGGCCATCCTCGCCGAGATAGCGCACCGACATCCGCTCGGCGACCTCCACCCATGCTCCACCGATGTTCGGCTGCTCAACAACCTCCGCAATGCCCTTGCCCCAGACTTTCTCGTGTGTCCTGGAGAGCTCGACGACGAAGGACACGTAACGGTCATGCGCAAGGTGCTCGGCCCACCGGGCCCGCTTACGCGCGACGAGCCAGAAGACCCCCTCGCGCCATTCTTGCCAGGCTACCGCGACGTGCGGATGGCCGTTCTCATCTAGACATGCAAGGTAGATGCAGAGGTCGCGGTCGAGAAACTCGTCGATCTCCTCCGGCGACATGCCGCCGACCTTCTTGCCGCGAAACTCGTCCTTCGTCCTAGCCATGAGCTCCTCCTCTCATCACGCTCTCCGCCCTGCGGACCGACGTGCGCCGGTCGGACAGCCTCCAGCGGCTAGCCGTCCTTCCCACGGACGCTCCAGACGCGGTTAAGGGCTTGCTGGTCTGGGGGAGGGCTCTGGGGCTGGGTGTGGTGTCGTGGTTGGAGCCAGTATGGCAGTGCGTGTCGGCGAAGGTTGTGGGCTTGTGTGTGTGAGACGGTAGACCCACTCGCGTTCTCGGGTTTGGCTGGGCCGCCCGGGTTCGCCGTTGGTGCGTGGCCGGGTGGGGTTTCGCGGCCGGGCGGCGGGATCAGGCAGGCGGTGAGACGGCTCACGGCAGCGAGCGGCCCGTCGTAGGGCGTGTGGGGTTGAGGGTGATCGGCCACCGCGGCCGCGGTGGCGCGCAAGACCAGAGGAACGCGAGCGCGCCTTCAAGGGAAGGCGGTCGAGGGTGGCCGCCTCCTCGTCGCCGAGCAGCCAAGAGGTCGGCGAGGCCCGGGGCGGTCACCGGCGACAGCGGCAGGCGACGCCAGCAGCCGGATCTTTGCCGCCCCAGTCGCTCCCACCCCAGCAGCCAAGGCCGACAACGCGGCCAACCCGACCACTCAAACGGGCACACACCCCTCCGTCGCACCCCGCTGGCTCGCCGCCGTCCGCCAGCGCCTCGACCACCCACACGCCCCTCGCCGGCGAGACGCCCGACGCCGTCCCCCGCCCGCCCCGCCACCCAGACCGCCCCCACCAGCGCCCAGCAACCAGCAAGGCTTCCCGTGACGGCACAGCCCCGCCCAAGCCCTCCCCCCCTGAGCCAAGCCCTCCCCCAGACCCACAGCCTCACATCGAGGGCTCACACCACCACAGACTCCCAACTCCCTCAGCCCAGGGACAACGTCCCCGGTCGTCACACCTAGACGACGCGCTCGGTGCCGCGCACCCACTCGAAGTAGAGCTCGCGGGCCCGCTTCGTCACAGGCCCGATCGCGAGCTCCCGCTCCTCGAGCCGCGTCACCGGCTGCACCTTCGCGTAGTTGCCGGTGGAGAAAATCTCATCGGCAGCGCGCACATCATCGGGCGTGAGGGTCGTTTCGACCGTCTCGATACCGTCGTCTCTGAGGAGCGCCAGGACACGGCGGCGCGTCACGCCGTTCAGGAAGGTCCCGTTCCAGATCGGCGTCATCGCGACGCCGTCCCGCACGATGTAAATGTTGGCCGCCGCGAACTCGGTGACGTTGCCGCTCGGGTCGGGCATGATCGTGTTGTCGAAGCCAGAGTCGTTGGCCTCTCTCAGCGCGCGGGCTGAGTTCGGATAGAGAGCCGCAGCCTTGGCCGTCGTCGGCGCCTGGTCACGTCCAGGGCGGCAGAACGAGGAGAAACGCGCCGAGAAGCCCTCAAACCGCGGCAGCGGTACCTCGTAGATCGGAAAGACGAAGTCGGTCGACTCCGGATCGGGGATCACGCCGCCGTAGCCCATGCCGCGGCGGGCGAACATCATCGGTCGAACGAAGATGCCTTCGCCGCACGGGTTCGGCAGCCTCTTCAGTCCGTCAACCGCCAGCTCCATCACCTCGTCGGCCGTATACGGCGAGGCCAGCCCAAGCGCGTCTGCCGACTCCATGAGCCGCCTGCAGTGATTCTCGAGGTCGGGGATGAGCCCATCGATTGCCCGGCATGCGTCGAAGATCGCAGAGGCCAGAAACAGCGTGTGGTCGCCCGAGCCGACGATCTTCGGGTCACGGTCGTACCACGTTCCATCATGGAAATACACGGCCGCCACGTTCGCGCCCCTCTCTTCCGTTGCACGCCGACAGTCGACGCGCAGCCGCAGACTAACGACTGAGCCGCACGAGCGACTAGAGTGGCGCGGCGCCCGAACGGCCGACGAAAGAGATCGAGGAGGTGAGTCGCATGGCGCAGAGCACGTTCCAAGCATTCGTCGTCGACCACGAGGCAGGTGCAGAGCCTGGCGTCAGGATGCTCTCGACGGACGATCTCCAAGGCGACGTGCTCGTCGACGTCGCCTGGTCGTCCCTCAACTACAAGGATGGTCTCGCCTCGATCCCCGAGGGCAAGGTGGCCCGACGGTCGCCCCTCGTGGTGGGCGTGGACCTCGCGGGAACCGTGCGCGAGTCGAGCGACGAGCGATTCATGCCCGGGCGGCAGGTGATCGCCCACGGTCACGACCTCGGCGTGAGTCACCACGGCGGTCTCGCGGAGCTCGCTCGGGTGCCCGGCGACTGGGTCGTTCAGCTGCCCGAGGGTTTGAGCACGCGGGACGCCATGGTCCTCGGCACTGCCGGCTTCACGGCAGGTCTTAGCCTGCAGCTGCTGGAGGAGCGCGGCCTCACGCCCGACTCTGGTCCGGTTCTCGTCACCGGCGCCACCGGCGGCGTCGGCAGCTCGGCAGTTGCCATCCTCGCCGCCCGTGGCTATGAGCTGCACGCGAGCACCGGCAAGGATGATGCGCACGAGTGGCTTACCTCTCTCAGCGCAACGACGATCTGGGAGCGAGCCGAGATTGAGGAGCACGCCGAGCGTCCCCTCAGCAAGCAGCTGTGGGCTGCGACCATCGACAGCGTCGGCGGCAAGACGCTCGCCGGAGCCCTGAGCGCGACTCGCTACGGCGGCGCGGTGGCTGCCTCCGGTCTGACAGGAGGGGCCAAGCTCACTACGAGCGTGATGCCGTTCATCCTGAGGGGTGTCGCGCTCGTGGGCGCCGACTCCGCGTACCTCGACATGGCTGTCAGACAGGCGGTTTGGAATCGACTTGGCGCTGACCTCCGTCCCGCCGACATCGACCTGCTGGTCGATGAGGAGATCACGCTCGACGGAGTCCAAGCGGGGCTCGGCGTCCTGCTTGCGGGCGGCGCCCGCGGACGCAAGCTCGTACGGCTTGGCGGGTTGGCCACAGCCTCGACGTAGATCCGAAGCGCGTCGTCCGTCGTTCGATCCGCGCGCCTCGAGATCCGGGTGTCGAGGGTGGCTCTGTGCCGGGAGCTTGGAGTGATCAGACAGCACGAGGGGCGGTGGCTCACAGGAGGTTGTTGTTCCTGCCGAACTCCGGGCGCTGCTCACGGAGCGCGGGCAGGATCTGCCCGATG
>JAPOVR010000164.1 GCA_026708005.1 Actinomycetes bacterium | reverse complement strand
TTGGCCCAACACCCGACAGGCCCCACACCACCAGGGGCACCAACCCCCCGCCACCCCGCCGAGCTGCGTGCCGAGCGACGAATCGACACCCAGTTCCCGCTCCGCCTAGGCGATCGACTCCGGCGTTGCGCCAACGAGCCCAACGACCTTGGAGACCAGATCGACGGCAGCGCGCGCAGCAGGACGAAGACGAGCGTCGCAACAATGAACAGCTGCGGGATCACGAACGCGAGCCGCTTGAGAATGAAGATCCTCATCGTCGCTGGGTGGCTAGCTTAGCGCCTGATGTCTCGTGCACTGAGGAGCGCGCAGCGACCCACGCAGCCTCCGCGAGCAGCCCACCAGGCGCATCCACCCCGCGAGACAGAGTGCGCTTCTCTCGCGGCGGAACGGCGCGCGAGAAGGGCTGTTAGCCTCGGGCACCAACGCCTCGTGGCACACGTGACAATGGGGGATCGAGCCCATGGCTAACAAGCTTCGCATCGAGCGCATCACCGACGACCCGGACTGGTACGAGCCTTTTCGCATCGCGCTCGGCTACCGCGTCGACGACATCATCGTGCTGTCAGGGCAGGCGTCGATCAACCGGCAAGGCGAGGTCGTCGGCGCGGGCGATTTCGATGCGCAGGCGACCCAGGTCTTCGAGAACCTCGACTACGTGCTCGGGCTTGCGGGCTCGAGCATGCCAAACGTCCTAAACGTCACCATCTTCCTCACCGACATGGCCTACTTCCCCAAGATCGTGGAGCTCCGCGACCGCTACTTCACCCCTCCCTACCCGGCCGACACGATCGTCGAGGTGAACGCGCTGGCACTTCCAGAGCTGATGATCGAGATCCAGGCGACCGCGGTCGTCGACGACGCCCGTGCGTGAAGGAATCGGCTGGCGGTCTGACGGCGGTAGACGCAGGTGAACACCGCGGCACTGCTGAGCAAGGCCGCTGCCGCTCATGGGGAGCGTCCGGCCATACGCTTTGGCGAGCGCGTCGTGTCGTACCGGCAGGCCGAGGAGCACGCAGCGAGGCTCGCCGGCGCGCTGCGCAGCCGCGGGCTCGCCCGCGGCGACCGAGTAGCGATCTTCATGCGCAACAACCCGGAGTACCTGATCACGATCTTCGGCGTGCTCCACGCTGGCCTCTGCGTCGTGCCCATCAACGCGAAGCTCCACGGGCGCGAGCTCGCCTACATCCTCGGCAATGCCGGGTGCCGAGCGCTCGTGTTCGGCGAGGAGCACGACGCGCCGGTCGTCGAGTCGCTGGCCGAGACGCCCATCGACGAGCTCGTTCGCGTCGGTGGCGATGGTCGCGGTACCGCGTTCGAGCGGTTGACCGAGGCAGGCGATCCGACAACCCCGCTCTTGGACGTCGACCCGAACGACCCCGCCTGGCTCTTCTACACGTCGGGCACAACCGGTTTCCCGAAGGGCGCGGTCCTCACGCACCGCAACCTGATCGCGATGACGATGAGCGCCCTCGCGGACGTCTATCCCTTCCAGCCCGAGGACATCGTCTGCCACCCCGCACCGCTCTCGCACGGCTGCGGCCTGTACGCGCTCGCATCGCTCGCGCGCGGCGCCGACAACATCATCTACCACCACGCGAGCTTCGACGCGCGCGAGCTGCTCGAGCTCGTCGAGCGAGAGCGCGTGACGTCGATCTCGTTCATGGCGCCGACGATGATCGCACTACTGCTCGACGCGCCCGCCGCCAACGACACCGGCTCGCTGCGCAGCGTGATCTACGGCGGCGGCCCGATGCACGTCGACATCATGAGCGAAGCGCTGCAGCGCTTCGGCAAGATCTTCATCCAGATCTACGGTCAAGGCGAAGCCCCGATGACAATCGCCTACCTGCGCGCCTCAGACCACGACCCCGATGACCCGGCAGCGCTCGCCTCCACCGGCATCGCACGCACCGACGTCGAGCTGCGCCTCGTCGATAACGAGGGTGCCGAGGTCGCCGTCGGCACGGAGGGTGAGGTCACCGTGCGCGGAGACGTCGTCATGAAGGGCTACTGGCACAACCCCGAGGCGACCGAGCGGGCGCTGCGCGGTGGGTGGCTGCACACCGGCGACATCGGTCGTCTCGACGAGCAGGGTCGCCTCTCGCTGCTCGACAGGAAGAACGACATGATCATCTCCGGGGGCGCGAACATCTACCCGCGCGAGGTCGAGGAGGCGCTCGTGTTGCACAAGCGCGTTCGGGAGGCGGTCGTCTTCGGGATCCCCGACGAGGTCTGGGGCGAGAGCGTCTGCGCCTGCGTCGTTCCGATGCTCGGGGCTCCACCCGACGCCGACGAGCTGATCAGCTTCTGCAGGCAGCACCTGGCGAGCTTCAAGAAGCCCAAGCGCATCGAGATCCTGGACGAGCTGCCCAAGAACGCCTACGGGAAGGTGCTGCGGCGCGAGCTCAAGGCCCGCTACAGCCACGATCCTGCGCCGTGACGAGCCCGCGCCTCCGGGCACGGCCCGGATCAGCCTCCTGAGCACTGACGCCTGCGCTCAACGCCGCCCGCTGTGACGTTCCGGCGTCCTGGCTTTCCGGCATGCTGACCCAGTCCGGTCCCCTTAGGCTGGCGGCGCGAAGGCATTCGTCGGCGCGACGATCGTGGAGAGAGCCCCGGTTCAGCGGGCAGTCGTCGTCAGCCACCGACCAAGCGGATGGCCGCGCCGGCGTTCGGCCTGGGTTGCAGGGTCGCGCGGAGGTGGGCAGGAGTGCTGCTCAGGGTTGGCGACGGAGGTACGCAGCGCTGGGCGGCAGGGTCGCGCAGAGGCGGCGGAAGGACCGCTCAAGGCCAGGCAGGGCTGGGTGGAGGGTCGCAGCGCTCGGTGGAGCAGGCCGACGGGTCGCGCAGAGCCAGGCGGAAGGGGCGCGCAGAGCGAGGTGGAAAGGTCGCGCAGAGTTGACGCAGTGTTGGGACACTTCTGTGGCAGTCCGTGCGGAAGCCGTGCGCTTTCCTGAGCTACCCTCCCCGGGTGGGGGGCAGCTCGTCCCTTCGTGGCGCTGGGACGCGCGAGCCTTCAGGCGGTTGGGCTCGGCGGCTTAGTGGCCTCGCCTTGCTCAGCCCTCTCAAACGGGGTTCGCAGCGCAGGCGACCACCCGCCCGCCTACCAGCCTGTCCCCGACATTCCGCAGGAGCCGCACCCCGCCGACCGCAGACCACCGCTCGCCTGCCCAGCCTGCGCGCCGCGAGAGCCCCCGCCGGCCACCGACCGTCGCCACGCTCGCAAGCCAGAAACACCGAGGCGCAACGCCAGGGACCGTTTCGGCATGCGCCGGTGGTCTACGCGGCTCGATCCAGCTGGGTTCGCCGCCAAGCGGCGGAGGGCTCTGCCCGGCGTGCACCCCGTCTGACAGTGAGCAGGTGGACTTAGGCCGCCGCCATCCTCCGGGCGGCCTCGGCGATCGACTTGACGATCGTGTCGTACCCAGTACACCGGCAGAGGTTGCCGTTGATCGCGCTGCGGATCTCACCGTCGGTCGGCGTCGCATTCACCTCGAGGAGATCCTTCGCCGCGAACAGCATGCCGGGCAGACAGAAGCCGCACTGGAAGCCGTACTCGTCCCAGAAGGCCTGCTGGATCGTCGTCAGCTCGCCGTTCTCGGCAAGCCCCTCGATCGTAGTGATCTCGCAGCCGTTCGCGCTGGCCGCCAGCAGCAGGCATGACTTCACGATCTGACCGTCCAGCTCGATCGTGCACGCGCCGCAGTCTCCGGTGAGGCAGCCGATATGGGTGCCCGGCTGGCCAAGCTCATCCCGAACCACCTCGACCAGCAGCCGGCGCGGGTCGACCTCCACCGACCGCTCGATCCCGTTGAGGGTGACGCCTAAGGGCAGTGTGTCGCTCATCGTGCTCTCCCCTCTAGGTCGCCGCGTCGAGCAGCGCCCGCTTGGCGACGACACCGGAGACCTGCTGCCGGTAGGCGCCGTCCGCGAGAACATCGGTGTACGGGTCGTCGGCCGCCTCGCGCGCCCGCTCGGCGACCTCGTCCGCCAGGTCACGCGTGACCGGCGTTCCGACCAGCAGGCTGGTGTCGACCACGTAGGGCTTCGTGTTGGCGCCGCCGACGGCGAGCCGCGCGAACTCGACCACCCCGTCGCCGTCAAGACCCAGCACACAGGCCGCCGTGGCAATCGGCCAGCTCGATTCGCAGAACTTCAGCTTGTCATAACCGAATTGCACGTTCGAAGGCGGCTCGGGGACGACGATCTCGGTCAGGAGCTCACCCTGCTTCAGCGCCGATCTGAACGCTCCCTCGAAGAATGTTTCCGCACGGACGTCGCGCGTCCCGCCGGCTTCGGCCAACGTCAGGCTGGCATCGAGAGCGACCAGCGCTGCGGGCGCGTCGCTCGAAGGCGTCGCGTAGCAGGCCGAGCCTCCGATCGTGCCCTGATTGCGCACCTGGGCGCCGCCGGTCACCCCGAGGGCCATGGTGTGCAGCAGGGCGGCCCACTCGCCGACCAACGGCGAGTCGAGCAGCGCGCTGTACGTCGTCGTCGCTCCGATCGTGATCCCGGCATCGGAGGCACTCACACCCGAGAGCTCGGCGTGGCGGAGGTCGATGATGTGAGCCGGCGTGCGGATGCCGTGGGTTAGCTCGGGCACGACCCAGGTGCCACCCGCGATGACGTTCGCGTCACCGTTCGCGGCAGCGAGCAGACCCACAGCCTCCTCGACGCTCGCGGGAGCGTGGTACTCGAACCGCTGGCCGATCATGCTGCACCTCCGTTCGCGCGCGCTCGGTTGATCGCGGCGAGCACGTTCGGCGGCGAAACCGGAAGCTCGGTGACCGTTACGCCCAGCGGCGCGAGCGCATCGTCGACCGCGTTCGTCAGAACCGACATTCCGCCGCCGACGCCCGCCTCCCCCGCGCCCTTCGTCCCCAGGAGCGTGAACGGGCTCGGCGTCACCTGATGCACCAGCTCGATCTCGGGAACGTCGCCCGCGCGCGGCATCAGGTAGGTCTTGAACCGCGTCGAGAGGGGGATGCCGTCCTCGTCGTACTTCAGCTCCTCCGTCCAGGCATTGCCCATCCCCATCACGACGGCGCCCGCCATCTGCCCCTCGATGAAGGCGGGGTTGATCATCGTGCCGCAGTCGTGGACGATCCCGATCCTCGTGATCTCGATCCTCCCGGTCTCGACGTCAACCTCGACGACGGCGCCGTGCACGGCGAACGAGTAGGTCGGGTACGGCTGGATGCGGCCCTTCTCGTCGGGCGTGTGGCGGATGTTGTCGGGCTTGTACACACGCGTCGATTCGAGCGGCGGTTCGGGAATCCCGGGAATGGCGAAGTTCAGCGTGTAGATCGTCTCGGCGACCTTGGCGATCGGGATCGCCTGCTCAGGAGCGCCCTTGACCGACGCGAGCCCGTTCGCGAGCTCGATGTCGTCCTGGGCGGCCTCGAGCAGCAGCGCGGCGCCCGCCTGGACCTTATCGGCGACATCGCGTGCGGCGAGGACCGCCGAGTTGCCGCCAGACACGATGCTGCGGCCCGAGTAGTTGCCGAAGCCATACGGGCAGGCTTCCGTATCGCCCTGGACGATGCCGATGGAGTCGATCGGCACCCCGAGCTCGTCCGCGACGATCTGCACGATGCCGGTGTCGTTCCCCGAGCCTGGGCTCGTGACACCGGTGAGCACGGTCACGTTACCGCTCGGGCCCATCTTGACCTGACAGGAGTCGAACCCGCCCACGATCGTCCCGGGGATGTCGGCGGCCTCGGGCGTCAGCTCGTAGGCGATGCCGATACCGAGGTAGCGCCCCTCCTGTCTGAGACGCTCCTGCTCGGCCTTGAGCTCCTCGTAGTCGATCAGCTCGACCAGCTTGTCGAGAGCGCCGTGGTAGTCACCGGAGTCGATGTGGAGACCGCTGTTCGTCGTGAACGGGAACTCGTGCGCCTCGATCAGGTTCTGCCGGCGAATCTCAATGCGGTCCATCCCCAGGTGGCGAGCCGCCATGTCGACCATGCGCTCCATCGGGACGTTCGTGCCCTGCTTGCCGTACCCGCGGGTGGCGTTCCAGATGCCCTTGTTCGTCGTCACCGCCTGCACCTGGACGTCGGTCGCCGCGATCTTGTAGCCGAGCGGGAAGCTGAGCGCGCTGAGAAAGCTCATGCCCCAACCCGGGGACGCGCCCAGCATGCCGATGTTCGTGATGATGCGGTTCTGGAGGGCGACGATCGTGCCGTCGTTCATGAAGCCGATCTTGAAGCGGTGTCTCTGCTCGATCCCGCCGATCAGGAGCGTCTCCCGTCGATCCTCGTGCCACTTGACCGGTCGGCCGGCGAGCTTCGCGAGCACGCAGACGAGCGTCTCCTCGGGGTGCCCGTGCATCTTGAGGCCAAGCCCACCGCCGACGTTCGGCGCGATCACGCGGATGCTGCGCTCGGGGATGCCGAGAGACTGCGAGAGATGCAGGCGGAGCGGATGCGGGTTCTGGATCGATCCGTAGAACGTCAGCGAGCCGTCCTGCTCCCAGACGGCCATGTTCCCGCGCGGCTCGATCGGCTGGGTCGAGAGCCGGTGGATGCTGACCTCGTCCTCGATCACGTGATCAGCCGCGTCGAGGGCGGCTTCGACGTCACCTTCGACGAACGGAATCGTGATGACGACGTTGTCGTCCCAGTCGTCGTAGACCCGGGGGGCGTCCTCGCTCATCGCCTGGTCCGCATCGAGCACCGGGCTCAGGACCTCGTAGTCGACCGTGATCGCTGCGAGCGCTGCCTCGGCATCGTTCACTGACTCGGCCACGACAGCCGCAACCGGCTGGCCGGCCATGACGACCTTGTCGACGGCAAGGCAGCGCACCTCGGTCGTCTTGCCGCCGAAGACGGCAGGGTCGATGAAGAACGGGATCGGCCCCGCAAGCTCGCGGGCCTCCTCGCCCGTCAGGGTCGCGATAACGCCGGGCGCCTTCGCAGCGTTCTCCGTGTCGATCCACTTGATCCTCGCGTGAGCGTGCGGACTCCGAAGCACCGCGGCGTATGCCATGTTCGGAACGACGAGGTCATTGAAGTACGAGGCTTGCCCGGTAAGGAAGAGATCGCCGTTGTGCTTTCTCTGACGAGACCCGACGTAGCGCTCCGCCGGGGCTTCGGTGACGGCTATGGCACGGCCCTCCTCGATCGAATCTTAGTGGAATCTTGGCGCCGAGCATACAAGCCTGATCGCGCCCATTGCGGCAGCCGGCCTGTCGGGCGAGCTCCTGAGAGCGCCCCGGCCTTCAGCTGTAGCGCCGGGATTAGGCCGCTCTTCGCACAGGTCGACGGCCGCGGCTAGCCGCAAGGAGGCACGTCGATCGCCGGCACCGACGCCCTGTCGAACGAGCTCTGTCGATCGCACCAGCACGCAACGCCCACGAGCGCCTCATCGCCGTCTTGGTGTCCGATCAGCTGGTAGGCGACGGGGAGGCCTTCAGCGGCCAGCGTCCACGGCAGCGACACGGCTGGAAGCCAGGTCAGGTTGCACAGGATGCAGAGTCGGTACCACTCGAGAACCCGCTCGACCGTCCACCCTTCCCAGCGCAGCGCGGGACTGGGGTTCATCGGCATGATCAGCCCATCGACGCCGTCGAGCGCCGTGTTCACCTCCGAGCGAAAGCGCGCTGCCGCCTCGAAGGACGCGATGTAGTCAGCCGCGGCGGTCGACCCGAGAAACGACAGTATGTCGCGCATGCCCTCCGTGTAGGCCTCCCCGCGTTGCATGACCGACAGCGCGTGTGCATGAGTCGAACTCGCGCATGCGCGCCAGCCAGGTTGGGATCGTGTCGAGATCGAGACGAGGAGCCTCGACGAGTTGCGTGCCAGCTGCCGCAAGCGCGCTGGTTGCGCCGGAGAAGCCCGCCGCCACCGCCTCATCGAGCTCCCCCGAAATCCTCGGCACGGACGACCGCGAGGCGAGACGGCCCCTCCGCGTCTGGCGGGTTCGTGGCCTGGGCCACGACGTCGAGCCCGCCGCGATCGCGTCGAGGTCGCGGGCGAGGAAGCCCGCTGTCAGCATCGTGACCGTCCACGGGTAGCAGCCGCCGCCAGGCAGCCGATGCTCGGTTGGCTTGAACCCGATCACGCCGCTGGCTGCGGCCGAGTTCCGCACCGGCCCGCCGCCGTCGGAGCCCAGCGCGAGAGCACAGAGGCCGGTCGCGGTCGCTGCGGCGCTCCCGCTCGACGAGCCGCCGGGCGCGAAGTCCGGATGGCGCGGGTTGGCGCCGGTCGCACGGGCGCCATCACGAACCATCAGGCCCATCGCGTTCTCGCTCATCCTCTGCACGCCGAGGATCACCGCGCCTCCCGCTCGCGCCAGGGCAGCGACGTCGGCATCAGCGAGTGCGTGGAGGTCCTCGAAAGCGAGGCAGCCGGTGCTGAACGGAAGGCCCTCGACCCCAAACGACTCCTTGATGCCGATGGGGATCCCGTGCAGCGGGCCCAAGAGCTCGCCCGCGTCGAGCTCGCGGTCGGCCTGCGCAGCCCGCCCGAGGGCGCCCTCGTCGTCAACGTATCGGTAGGCGTTGAGCTGCGGCAGCGGCTCGATGCGCTCGAGGTAGGCCTCCGCGAGCTCCATCGCAGAGAGGGACCGCCCGTCGAGGCCGCTTCTGACCTCGGCGAACGGCTGCCCGATTAGCGACGCGTCCGCCACAGTTCAGGTACCTCGGAGGGTTGGGTGCCGTCGCCGGGGCACGGAGAGGTCGGCGTATGGCGCTGGAGCGAGGAGGAAGCCCGAGCGCACGATTCGAAGCGCGGAGTTGCCCAAGACGCGCGGCGGGAGGAGCGTTTCAGGGCAGGAGGAGCGTCTCAAGGTGGTCTGCACCGACGCAACGCGACCTCGATGAGCTGCCGACCGGACGAAGGATGTTGCCATTGCGGTCGAGCTGCTCGGTCGAGGCCGGGACGGCGATTTCACCGGAAAGGTGGCGCTGCGCAGCACATCGACGGGCCAGTCACGCGCCGATTCTACGGGTCCCGGCCAGCCCGTCAGGTGCACTGCGCTGATGGTCGGGCCGCGCGGATGGCGTCGCAGCAGCCCTCGACGCGACCGGGGCGGTGGGGCGGCGGCCGCTGAGGAAGGGCCGCACGGGCCACGTGCCGTGGCGCTGACCCGCACTCGCGGGAGAACCGCTCGCCGCTTCGCTCGATCTCGCTCGCCGGCTTGTTCGGTCCGGGTGGCCTTGACCGCTGGGTGACAGCCGTTGGAGCAGGGGCCGCGCAACTGCGGTGGCATATGGAGCTGGGTCGGCGGGAGCATGGCCGCCGCACCAAACCTCCCTGGCAAGCATCGCCAGCGACGCCGCCGGGTCGGTGGGCGCGTGGCCGCCGGAGCGGTGCGCACGCCTGGGTTGCGGCGGTGTCCCAATCGGCCCAGTCGCCGCCTCAGTCGCCACCAAGGGCAACTCGCCCCCCACCCACCACCCGGGGGAGGGTAGTCCAGATATGCGCACGGCTTCCGCGCAACTTGTCACAAGAGCGTCACGAAACTGTGCCAACCCCGCCTGCATGGGTCCGCTTGGCGGGGCCGCTTGGGTGTGTCCGCTCGGGCCGGGCCGGGTCAGGCCGAGCGGAGCGGCTTGGGCAGATCCCCTCTGGCGGGTCGGCCTGAGCCGGGCCAGGTAGGGCTCGGCGGGGCGGCTCGGATGGTTCCGCTCTGATCGGTCCGCTTGGGCCGGTCCGGGTGGGCAGCGCGGGGTTGGGCCAGGCCTGGTCGAGCCGAGCAAGGCCGCTTGGCCGAGGCTGCGCCGCCGCTGCGAGACCGAGAATGCGGCCCAGGGAAGCCGCGACAGACAGACCCATGGTCAGCGGCCGCGCGAGCAGCGTCCGGGTGCCGTGAAGCCACCCCGGAAGCCACGCTCAACGGCCCGATGCGCCCGGTGCCGCGGAGGACCCGCTC
>JAPOVR010000125.1 GCA_026708005.1 Actinomycetes bacterium | reverse complement strand
CTCCTGAGAGGGCCGAGCGCGTCTGAAACCGTGCCGCCTCGCGCGACAGACCGGTCGTGACCAGCACCACGGTCGCGACCCTCGTCACCAACAGCGACAACAAAACCACGACGAACACAGACAAGACGGCGATCACCGAACCGCCCCCGCCAGAGACAAAACCACACCCAGAACACCCACGCCCAGCCCTTCTCCCACAAACCCACCCATCCTCCCCCGGGCGGCATGCCTGGCCCTGTGAGCCGTGCCAAGCCACGCCCTGACTAGCCTTGCCACGTCGCCTAGGCCTCGCCTCGTACAGTCCCGCGCTGCCTCACTGTATCTAACCGCGGTACCCGGACCGGATCTCGCTTAGGCGTGCCTCTTGATCGAGGTCGCACAGCGGGCGCCGTCCCGGTCCAAGAACGGAACCAAGAGGTCGTCGAGGAGCCAGCCGCTCGCCTTGACCTGGAAGGCGACACGGCTGTGCACGAGCCCTGGGACACGGGAGGTGGGCGGCTGCGGTCGCCGCTGGTTGGGATCGCGGCGGGCTGGGCTGCCGCTGCGCTGTTTGGACTGTATGGTGCTCCGCGGGTGATCGAA
This sequence comes from Actinomycetes bacterium, assembly GCA_026708005.1. Lineage (GTDB taxonomy): Bacteria > Actinomycetota > Thermoleophilia > Gaiellales > Gaiellaceae > JAPOVR01. The sequence goes on along the minus strand of JAPOVR010000125.1, from coordinate 99,957 downwards.
GCCCCTGGCTGGTGTAGCTGGGAGCGGGTGGCTGGGATTCGACCCCACACCGGAAACGGGGCTCTGGGCGCTGCTGTCGGTGTTCCGCGATTGTGACGCTCGTGGCCGCCATCAGGTCCATCGGCGACAGCGTTGCCGTCCATCAAGTGTTGCAGCGCCGGCCATGGGCGACCGACTTTCGCTCGTTGCAGGTGCAGTCAGCGCCAGCGGAGTGGGTGTTCTGCTGCCATCTACTCGCGCACTAGCCGGCTCAGTGGATCGAGAGATGATGGGTGTCGGCGCCATCGTCAAGTGGCGGGCGGCCCCGGAGATCACAGGCCGTGGAGCCGACCATCAGGTTTCCGAGATGGAGTCGCCTCGGGTAGCGCCAGCGTGCGGTTCTTGCCCCACGAGCTTCGATTCCTCGTAGATGGAGTTTCGCGGCTTGAAGGCGTTTCAAGGGGATGCCTGGGAGACCTGGGGCAGTGAGCTGGCACGGTCAGTCAGCTGCGGGCAGCTTGGTCGCCGCCATTCTTGGGCTCGCGATTAGCCGACGTCCGAAGGCAGCTGCTGCGTGATGAGCCCGGAGCGGTTAACAGGGCGGCCTGCCCGCGCTCCGGGAGCCGCCACCGCCGGCTGGAACCTGCGCCTCTTCAGCTGGTTGAGCAACGCGGGGACAGCTGCATGTCTGACCTGCCTCCTTGGAGATGGCCGGCCCTGGCTGTGTAGGCTGCGTTGCGTGCGGGGACGCTGTGGGTGTGGGGGCTGGCTGTGAAGGTTTCGACTGTTCTTGACAGCATTGACGGCGGGAGGGTGGCTCTTCCGGAGTTCCAGCGTGGGTATGTGTGGAACCGGGAGCAGGTTCGGGGCTTGTTTGAGTCGCTGTATCGCCGTCACCCGGTCGGTGGGCTGTTGGTGTGGGTGACGGAGTCGAGGTCGGCTGCTTACCGCGGTGACGGGCACCCGGCCGCTGGGGTTGTGAATCCGTTGTTGGATGGCCAGCAGCGGATGACGACGCTGTACGGGGTGGCCCGGGGCGCGCCGCCGCCGTTCTTTGATGGGAACGCCCAGGCCTTCTCCAACCTGATGTTTCACCTTGAGGACGAGGTGTTCGCCTTCTACCAGCCTGTCAAGATACGGGATGACCCGTTGTGGGTTGATGTGACCGGCCTGATGTAGAAGGGGATGGGTGGGCTCGGTGAGTTCATCGCCGGGCTTGACCTGCCTGCTGCGAGCCTCGGCCAGCGGGTCGGCCGGCTGACCCAGCTGCTTGGGATTCTCGAGGTTGAACTGCCGGTGGAGCAGGTCACTGTATTTTTGGGTGCTCACTACACACGGCCTTCTAGGCGAAGGTAGACCTGTCGCAGTACCATCCCATTGAGCGCGGCAGAACGTACGCTTAAGCAGGATATGCTAGCCTGACGGCCGTGGATGAGCCCAAGATCGCTTACAGAACAACCCTTGGCCGCTCCATCCTGGGAAAAGCGGAAGACGTCCTGGATTCTGCCGCATACCTGAAAGATCTCACCGAGCAGGTCGATCTCATCTTTACATCGCCACCATATCCTCTAAACCGAAAAAAACGGTATGGCAATGAACAGGGCAATACTTATGTAAACTGGTTGGTGGAGTTCGCACCTCTTTTCAAGAAAGTGTTAAAGCCACAAGGTTCTATAGTACTCGAATTGGGGAATGCATGGGAGCCGGGCAGGCCTGTCATGTCAACACTTGCATTGAAGGCCTTGCTAGCTTTCCTGGAGCAGGGTGACCTGACGCTCTGCCAGCAGTTTATCTGGCACAATCCCGCACGGCTTCCAAGTCCCGTGCAATGGGTCAACATAGAGCGAATCCGCGTGAAGGACTCCTATACACATCTCTGGTGGATGGCTCAGACAGACCGCCCGTACTCAGACAACCGGAAGGTGCTAACAAGGTACAGTCAGTCAATGGAAAAGCTTCTGAAGAGAGGAAATTACAATTCTGGGAAGCGTCCTTCAGAGCACGACATCGGCGAAAAGTCTTTTCTCAAGGACAATTCCGGTGCGATTCCATCTAATCTCATTACCCTTGCGAACACCCAAGGAACCTCTGACTATTTGAGCTATTGCCGTGACCACGACCTCCAACCACACCCCGCACGAATGCCGAGCGGGGTGGCAGAATTCTTTATCAAATTTCTGACAGAACCAGAAATGCTAGTACTTGACCCCTTCGCTGGGAGCAACACCACCGGCGCGGTTGCTGAGAATCTTGGGCGACGTTGGCTTGCGATCGAACCTAACGAATTGTATCTCGAAGGGTCTCGCGGGCGATTCACGCAGTTCAATAACCGTGCTTCCAATGAGTGACCCACCCTTGCCTTCGTGGTCACCGGCCGTCGAGCCCCGCGAGTGGCAGAAACAGGCACTCGAGGAGTGGCTGAAGGACATGCGGGGTGTCGCCAGTGTGGTCACGGCAGGGGGAAAGACCCTGTTTGCATTTCTGTGTATGAGCGAGTTCTGGCAGCAGCATCAGAGTGGGAGGATCTTAATCCTTGTGCCCACCATTACTTTGTTGGACCAATGGTTTGTGAGCCTCCAAGAGGACTTCGGCATACCACCTGAGATGATAGCTTGTTTTTCAGGACAGGAGAAGCCGAGAAAGCCGGGAGCGGTCAATATCTTGGTAATCAACAGCGGTCGTGAACTAGTGGAAAGGCTGGCAAGCGGAGAACAAGCATTTCTCATCGTCGATGAGTGCCACCGAGCGGGGAGTCCTGAGAATGCGAAGGCCTTGGGAGGGACATTCGCGGCGGCCCTCGGGCTGTCTGCAACACCCCACCGAGAATACGACCGAGGCTTCGAGGACAATGTTGTGCCGGTTCTGGGACCTCTAATTTTTGAATACGACTATGGGCAAGCCTATGCAGACGGTATTCTTGCCCCCTTTAATCTCGTGAATATCCAGGTCGATCTACTTCCGCATGAGCAGAAAGAGTATGACCGTCTCACGAAGCAGGCAAGGGTTTTGATGAGCAAGGCGAAGGCTGCAGAGGTTGAGGTAGGAGCAGAAGAGAGGTTGAAGCGCGTTTTGCAGATGCGTGCGGCCGTGTCTGCTACAGCTACGATGAGACTCCCTGTCGCAGCCAAGATAGTTGAAGAGAATCGGGGCTCCCGGGCGATCGTTTTCCACGAGCGTGTGAAGTCGGCGAGGACTTTGTCCCATGTGTTGAAGGAAAGGAACCATAGCGTTTGCCAGTATCACACGGACATCGCGCCGGAAGTCCGCCGAGACAACCTGCGTTTATACCGCAGAGGCGTTTTTGATGTCTTGCTTTGTTGCCGGGCCCTCGATGAGGGCATGAATGTGCCAGAGACAGTAGTTGCTGTGATTGCTAGCTCGACGGCAAGCCAAAGACAGCGAATTCAACGACTGGGACGTGTATTGAGGCCCGCTGAAGGAAAGGACAAGGCCTTGATTTACACGCTTTACGCTACTGAGCAGGAACGTCGTCGCCTAGTGGAGGAAGCTACCGAGATGGCTGGTGTAGCTGAAGTCTTCTGGTCGGTCAGCAAGCGTGAGCCGATTGCGTGAGGCGCGGCTATGGCCCGGATCTTGCATAACGGAGAATGGTATGAGGAGATCGCAAGCCGAGGCCATTACGAGAGTGAGTTCGAAAGAGTCGTGGAGCAGGAGTCAGACCATCTTTTTACGAAGTACCACTTAGTGCCTTTTAAGACAACGGTTGTTTCAGTGGATGACGCTGATGCTAGACAACCAGATTTTGCGTTAATCCACAAGAGCTACCGCACATGGTGGGTTGTTGAAGTGGAGCTGGCACACCATTCTTTTGAGAGACATGTGTTGCCGCAAGTGCGGACATTATCACGAGCAAACTATGGGCAACCTGAAATCGACTACTTGTGTCAGCAGAATCCTGAACTTGAGAGATGCAAGGTTATCGAGATGTTCAAGGGTGAACAGCCACGGTTACTTGTTCTAGTGAATGCTCCCGTGGAGGCATGGGTTGAGCATTTGCGGTCGTTGAAGGCAGCGGTGTTGATTTGCCAGCTGTTCAGATCTCGGCTCAACAAATATGTCTTGCGCCTCAATGGAGAGTACCCGTCAGAAGATGAAGAGGTCGTCACGACTTGCGAGTGCGACACCATGCTTCATCGAATGCTGGTGATTCACGCACCGACTCAGTTGCCGATCCAGAATGGCGAGAGAGTCCTGCTTTACCGTGCAGGACAAGCCTCTGAGTGGGAACGGGTGGACACAGCAGGTCGGGTGTACCTTCACGCGTTGCGGGATCACAGCCTGAGACCAGGGCGGCGGTATCACATTGCCTGGCAGGCAGACGAGACGCTCGTGATCAAGGATGATGTCAATCAAGAGCATTGAGAAATCCAAAGAGGGAGAGAAGAGTCTATGCAGTTGATCATCGGTCCTGAGGCGATTACTTCGTATAGGCGTCTCGCGTACACGCCTTGGCATGCCATTGCGGAGTTTGTTGACAACTCGACGCAGTCATACTTTGACAACAGAACAATCTTAGACGAACAGATGCAATTGGACGGTGACAAACTTTTGGAGGTCTCAATCGTTTACGACCGCGACGACGACATGCTGCGTGTTACCGACAACGCTATGGGAATGTCAGTAGCAGAGCTGGAGCAGGCACTCCATATAGCGCGGCCGCCAGCCAACACAAGTGGGCGATCGAAGTACGGGATGGGTATGAAGACTGCAGCCTGCTGGATCGGAAACAAATGGACGATCACCACGAAAAGACTCGGAGAAAGCTTCGAACAGTCAGTGACGGTGAACGTAAACAGGGTAGCTAACGGAGAAGCTAACGCCGTGGTTCACAAGGAGAAGGCAAAGGCTGCCGATCTGCATTACACGATCGTTGAGATCATCGAGCTGAACCGGATTTTTCAAGGGCGGACACTAGGAAAGATTGGTGAGTTTTTGCGCTCGATGTATAGATCGGATTTGGAGAAGCAAATCCTCAAACTTCGCTGGCGCGACCAGTTGTTGACATGGGACTCGATGGGATCACGACTTCTTTTGAGTGTCGAAGGCAAGAAATACCGAAAGAACTTTGACTTCGAGGTTGACAACAAGAGAGTGCATGGATGGGTAGGAATCCTTGACAAGGGAAGCCGTGCGGATGCGGGTTTCTCAATATTGCAGGCAGAGAGGGTGGTCAAAGGCTGGCCGGACGCTTGGCGGCCGTCAAGTCTTTACGGGCAGATTCAAGGTTCGAACAATCTGGTGAACCAGCGGCTTGTTGGCGAAATCCATCTAGACGGTTTCGATGTGAGTCACACGAAGGACAGTATTTTGTGGCGTGATAATCAGGAAGAAAAAGTCGAAGATGGACTAAAGGAAAAGTGCGGCGACTATCGAGACTTTGCAGAACAAAGACGCAAGAAGGGTGACGATCAGAGGGGGCCGAGTGAGCTAGATGTGAAGGCGGCACTCGATGATTTGGAAAGGGAGCTCAGCTCACCAGAGATGGTTGATCAGATCAACATCACCGTCATACCATCTTCCGACGCGATCGACGCGACCAACGGGAAAATCCTTAGGTCAGTTGTGAGCACCCGCAGCGCGACCCTGCAGGGAACAATTGCGAGCACGCCGGAGATTAACTGGAGTATATTCTTGGAAAACATGTCGCCGTACGACCCTTATGTGGTTAGCGATTCTACGAAAGAGAGTGAGGTGACAGTCATTGTGAACATCAGTCATCCATACTGGAGCACTCAGCTAGAAGGAACGGAGAGCGTCAGAGACTATTTACGCCAGTGCATTTACGACTCTGTGGCGGAATGGCAAGCGCGGTCTAAGGCTTCAAGAATCGATTCCGATACTGTTAAGATGCTGAAGGACAAACTGTTGCGGGTGCCGCTAGAGATGGAACTCCATGGTGATGAAACGGAAGACATGGCAGTAGTAGTTGATAATTGAGATAGGGGCGAGCAAGACATGCAATTGGAATGCAGAGAGGTCTATGTCTTTAGTGGATTGCTTGTGGCAGTCAGTTTACAATTGGCCGACGAAGGAGAAGGTTGATGCCAGAGGTGGGCGATCGTGCTCTGCCCCTTGTCGATTAACCTGAAGGTCATCCGCAGTACGAGGAAGTTTCAGCGTGTAAGTCGATTTCGAGCCGCTCGTTACGAGGAAGAGGGCGTGGAGTCACTGTGGGCTATGCCGAAGAGAGCAGTGGGCGCGACGTACTAAGAGGTGTCGGTTATGCACCTGCAGCGATGGGGTGACGAGGTCAGTGGTCGCGATAACATCTAGCCCGTCGACACGATCGAGGAGACAGCGGCCCTGGCGCGCGGCAGCGCCGGGAAACACTTCAGCTACCAACAGCTGGTATCTGGTCGGAAGTCTTGCGGCAGGAAGGCCCGCAGTGCTCCGGGCGGCTCATGCTCCAACAGGCGGATTCTTTGGGGAATTACATACGAAACTAGCCGGGCGGCTGGTTCCGATCGACTAGTCGTCTGCGATAGGACGACGCGAGAGGAGACGCCGGGCTGGACGCTTGCCAGGGTCGGGTGGCTTGGCGCTCGCGAACATGGCACGGACGAGCTCGTCTGCGGTCGCGTGGACAGGGTCGAGGCGGCGCGTGATGGGTCTTCCCGGCTTGCGTTTCTTGTTCATGGCTTGCCTCCCTGTAGCTAGACACTAACACTTGGGGGCGGTGGATCAGCGGGCTCGTTCGACTTTGCTGCCCAACAGGCCCGGCCTGGCCTCCAGCAGCTCCTTCACCTCCTCGACACTGGTGCCCGGGACGCCACCGAAGCTATGGAACACCCCGGGCCTGGTCTCCCTGAACACCCCGGCCCACCCGGCGGGGGTCTGGTAGTCGCCGAACCACTCCCCGGGCACGTACTCGAACGGGTACAGGAACAGCAGGTAGCTGTGGCCCCGGTCTATACGCGGTTGATCCTGCGCCCAGATCCGCAGGTCGATTGTCTGCGGGGTTGCGGTCCCGTCGATGAACGACCCGGCAACCACGTCCTTGACTTGGAACCGCTGGAACCAGCAGGTGCTCGAGCCCGGCCCGGGGTCCTTTATACGGCAGCCGCGCTCGGGCACTGGTTCCTCCAAAGCCTCCCCGACCGCGACCAGCGTCGATTTCTCGGCCAGCTCGTCGACCGTTTCGAAATCGTACGCCCAGTCCACAGCCGGCGGTGGCGGCCACAGCGATCTCCCGTCTGATCCGACCGGCGGCGAGGCGGGCGCGTCGGGGACGTTCTCCCAGATCCAGTTCCACAGCTCGCGGCGGCTCCGGCTGACGCGGTCAAGCTTGTCCTTTGCTTCGTCGGCTTCTGCTCTTGCTTCTTCGAGCCGGTGGCGGAGCACTCTTACCTCTGCTTCGGCGTAGGCGAGACGCTGCCGCAGGTCCTCGTCTCCGGCCTGTGTTTCGGCGAGTTCCAGGTTGGGCTTAGCGGCCGGGCTCCCGTCCGGTTCGGGCTCAGACGAGCTGCAGCCGGCAGCGAGGAGGAGCGCCCCAGCGCCTAGCCAGCCGATGATCCTTCTTCTGCTCATGCGTCTTCCTGGATCGTTAGGATAGGCATCTATGGTTCCTACGACTGAGCAGCCTCCTCGCAGGTTCTTCAACGTTCTTCGCAAGGACGGCCATAGGATCAAAATCGAAGCTGAAACGGTCTGTGACGTTGACGGGAACGGGAAGTGCTTGAAGTTCAAGCGGCATGGTGAAGTCGTTGGGATTTCACAAGGGGGCGCGCGGGCCTGGTGGGTGGAAGAAACAGGCAGCCAGGGCAAGGCCTACTGTGTTGAAGCGGCAGCCGGTGAGTTCATCAGGATCGCTGCAGATTCCTTCGAAAACAAGGGAAAGAACGGCTTCAGGATGGAATTTTTCCGTGAAGGGGAGGCTGTAGGCGTAATCTACGCTGTCCCGGCGCACGCTGACTGGTGGGTAGGAAACGATCTTCCTACGCGGTCAGCTGCCGGTGGGTGAGGCGTTTCCCGACCGTTCCCCTGGCGAGCGCCGCCATCTGGTCGGCGGTGTCCAACGACCGGATGTTGTGCCTACCTGAGAACTCGTCGACGTACCGCTGCAAGTGCTTCCGGGACACCTGGTGGAACGTGCCGTGGTAGCCCCGCTTCAGCTGCGCCCAGAAGCTCTCGACGCCGTTCGTGTGGGCCATGCCATCGACGTACTCGCCGACGCTGTTCCTGACCGTCTTGTGCTCGACGCCGGGGATACCCTTGTACGCGCCGTGGTCGTCGGTGTACACCTCGGCGCCTGGCGTGGTGTTCTCGACCACGAACGGCTGTAGCGTCTCGGCGTCCGTGGCCTCGACTACCTTCGCGGTGACCTTGCCGGTCGGCCGATCCTTCGCAGCCACAACCGCCGTCTTGCCAACGGTGCCGCGCCCTGCCTTCTGTTTCTTGCTGGCGTGCTTGTTGGCCTCCAGCCCACCGAAGTAGCCTTCGTCGATCTCGATTGGCCCGGCCATTGCCGCGACCTGGTCGTCGGTGAAGCTGGCCCTGATCCGCTGCGCGAGATGCCAAGCCGTCTTCTGCGTCACCCGCAGGTCACGGTGCAGCTTGATCGAGGAGACGCCTTTTAGGCTGGTAGCGACGAGGTAGAACCCGAACGCCCACTGCCGGAGCCCGAGCTTCGTGGACTGCATGACGGTGCCCTTCGTGACGCTGAAATGTCGGCGGCAGTCCTTGCACCTGTACGGCATCGGCTTCCGGCTCTTGACGATCGTGTAGCGTTCGGAGCCGCAGTCCGGGCAGAACCGGTTCCCGCCTGGCCAGCGTCGTTCCTCGAACCAGGCTTCGGCGGCTGCGTCGTTCGGGAACATCTCGTACAGCTCGATCAGGCTGATGCCTTCCCTGTCTCCCCTGCCTGGTCCCTTGCTCCCTGCCATCTCAGTTCCTGTAAGCGATTGAGTTGGCTAGTATTGTCCACTAACTATCGGACGGAGCCGCCCGGCTAGTTTCGTATGTAATTCCCCTAAGAATAGCCGACGACTACCGGGCAGGTCGCGGTCTAGTTAGTTCTGGCGCATACGTCCTCTACGAACCGTTCGACGGCGCCGTCTCCCACGTAGCTGTCGTTGATCTCAAAAGCCTGACCCAGCATCTGACAGTAATGGGTAGTAGCGGAGCGATCGGTGTTGATGACATAGAACTCCTCCTGCTCTTCCTTGCTTCCTGCGAGCAGGAACTGACGGAAGGCCAAGTCTGTGATCGGGAGTGAGTACCCGACGGCAAAGACCCTGTTCGCCTCGGAGAGAAGTGTCGCCGCGTGAGCCCATGTACGCCTCAGCGACTCGTGCCGGAAGAACCTGGATTTTTCTATAGTCGGGGGTACGATCAAGGGCACTTTGTCGCTGACGGCCTCCTGCTCTCGCGATCGAATCTCCAGCCGCGGCTCCTTTGAGGGACCAGTACCCCATCCATCAACTTCCCTGTAGTAGATCACTTCCCCAGTGGATTCAGCAGCGCCGGAGTAGTACCAGTTGATCGAGCCATGTAGCTTGCACAGCGAAAAAGATTCAACTTCACTAGAGCCGAGAACCATCGCATTTCTTCTCGTGGAAAGAGTCAAGTCTACAGGGTACAAATTCGCAGAATCGAGATAGTACTTGGTTCCCCCGGTTTCTTTGACGACTATTGTGCTTGCTACCCGTTCTACAAGAGTGTCATAGTTGAGACTGACAACCCCCGACTTGTTTCGATGCCAGAACTCCGTCAGTTCTTCAAGCCAAGCTGGGCACTCGTTCTCGATCACCAACCGCTCTCTCCCACCAATGACCGTTCCTACCTGTTCGATGATGTCCAGCGCCAAGGCCTGGTTCCTCAGGTTGTCCTGCTCGCGGAGCCACGGGTGAGGCTGACCAAGATAAGAAAGCCACTGCTCGAGATCATCACTGGAGTCCGTTAGAAATGAAGGCAAACACATCTTGTCCTTGATCTCCAAACTCAACTCACCAAGCAAAGGCATCTGCAAAGACATCCCACCCGAAGCAGACTTCGAGAACCCTGCCCCCAACAAGAACACGTCACTCACCCTCACTCCTTTGCATCGGTTCATTCAGGATACCCGCAGGCCATGGCCCTCTGGTCGCGTTGCGCCCTCGCAACACGGTCAGAACCCCGCGTATCCGCTCGTGTTGACACCCGCCTTGCGGCAACGTGCAAAAATCAGGTCTCTGCCCGCCTACCCTGCAAGAACGAATAGCAGGTCGGAGAAGACTAGCGGCCGGGAAGCAAGCCGACCAAGCTCGAGCCAAGAGGCTCCCTCCCCACCGACCGGCCGAATTGGCCCGCCTGCCTCACCCGTTGCCAGCCCGCGTAAGCGCTGCAACAGCCCTGACAGGCGGAACGGGCTCAGAGGCCCCTGGCGCCCGATGTTTGCTGCAAGAGGCGGCTGCTCAGGCGCTCCTGCCCAGTTGCTTTCCAGCTTCTTCGGTAGGCGGCGCCCATTGCTTCCGAGGTCGCTTCGTGTCGCCGGGATGGGCACTCGGCCGCCAGCTAGACATGGCCAGCTTATTGTTCTACCTCTCGCGCGAGGCTCCAGCGTGCCCCCAGGCCTGGGCCTGGAACGGCGGGAAGAAACAGGTGGGCCACCCCAGACAGCGCCGCACGCGCTGCCGGTCGCCACGCGCCCTCGGAAACCCGTGGTTTTCTACGCGAGGTAGCCAAAGTGGCCTTTAGTAGCCCCTTCGCCCTGAATAGCGTCCGTATGGGGGGCTCAAGCTCGAGCCGCGAAAGGCTACTCCGATAACGAGCGCATCCCCTTGGCCGCAAGGCGGGCTCCGCGGGAAGCAGACCGGGCTCACTGCAGGGTCAGCTCCCAGTGGGTGGGGTCAACCACTCCGGCCTATGCGCAGCAACAGAAGAGACGTCCACCAGTTCTCGACACATGTGGTATCCGTCAAGCCAGCACGGACTCCACTCCTGCTGTGCTGGTGGAGCGAGGCGGACGCCAGCCTGTCTGGGCGCGTATGCGGCTGTTTGCTGGTTGTTCGGGGCGGTGGGTTTCGCTAGCCGGGTTGCGACGCCAGGAGGGGTGTTCGGCGGTGGCGGGCTGTGAAGCTCTCTCGTTTCGGGAGCCAGAGCAGGGCGAACCCCTGCGGTAGGGCGTCGAGAAGGTCTCGTATTTGAGTTTCACGGGGTTGCCGGCAAGGTCGGTGAGCAAGTAGGTGCCCTCGAAGATGGTCTCGGGGAGGTGCTGGGAGGCGAATGGGAATCTCTTGGCGGACATCTCCTCGGGGAAGCTGCGGGGTCCGAACTGTTGTTGCCACCGGGTTGTGGGCACCTGCTCGTATCGTTTCCGGCTGCCTCCCGTGAGTTTGGTGTCGAGCACTAGTCCGCAGGCGGCGGCGTCGATGCTCTCTGTCCAGCGCCGAAACGTCGCGTGGATTGACGCCTCGAACAGCGTGGCCAGCTCGACAGGGGTTGAGATGCGGATCGGGTAGTCCTTCGCGATCCTTGCGAGCAGGTCCTGCTGGAAGAGGATCTCGGCGGCGCCCTGGTTTGCTTCTCTCTCGAACGTGGCGGCGACCTGCGGTGACAGGGTCTTTTGGTCGTCGCCGAGCACGGCAAGGTCTCTCTGCCAGGGGAAGATGTCGTGGGCGACCTCGTGGCAGGCGACGAACCGCTGGCGTCCGGTGGTGTGGATGGCTGCGATCTGGATGACTCGCTCACGGCGGTCGAGGGCGCCGGCGATTTTGCGTTCGGCGCTGCGTAGGAGTCGGCGCATCTCCTTGGGGGCTCGCTTGATCATTGACTCGGACACGACGATCTCGTCGGTCTGGACGAGGCCGGCCGCGGCGGCGATGTCCTCAACGGGCGTCGGAAGCCGCTCCCCTGCGTCGGCGAGACGCAGGAGACGGGCGACTCGCCTGTCGATGTCGGCTGCGCTGTCGAGGTCCTCGAGCACGCGGGGCCTCACTTGTCGCGGTCGTGTTCGCGCTGGTCGCGAAGGTGGGCGATGAATGCAGCGACTGCGCGCCGTTCGTCGGCCGTGAGATCCGATGCCGACAGGGCATGTTCGAACGGGTTCGCTGGCCTCTCGCTGGTGTCGGGGACTACGTAGCCAGCGAGCTCCATCAGCCCCGTGTACGGAATGTTCAGGGTGTCTGCCAGCCCGTGCAGGACGTTAGGAGACGGGCTCTTGACCTCTCCCGCCTCGAGCTTCTGCAGGTAGGTGGCTGAGATCCCCGCAGGCCCCGCCGCCGTCTTCAGCGACAGGCCCAGCGCGAGCCTGACACTCCGGAGTTCCTGACCCAGCTCGCTACCCACACCTTCCCCTTTCTTTCCGACCACCAAAGTGTACCAGTTCCCCGGTGGTTGACAAACGCTCGGCTGTCCTCTATCCTATTCGGCGTCACCTATAGAGGGTGACTATGAGGACTTGGGAGGATTGAGTATGGAAGCTACAACGGAGAACGCCGCGGCCCGGGCCGGGACCCAACCGACGCCGGTGGTGATCAACGGCCGCCGGGTGAAGGTGCCTGGGAAGTCGATCTCCTATAAGGAGGTGGTTGAGCTCGCGTTCGGCGGGAAGCCGCCGGCCGGCAAGGAGACCGTCTTCACCGTGACGTACCGGGGCGGGCCGCGGCCGAAGCCCCAGGGGACGCTGGCCCCAGGCCAGTCGGTGGAACTCAAGCCGGAGATGGTCTTCAATGTCACACCGGCTGATAAGTCGTAGCCCCGACCTCACGCGTCTGCGCGACGAGGGATACGACCTCAAGATCGTCGACGGGCACCTGGTGCTCGGGCGCGTTCCCTACCTGGACGGCGCGGGCCAGGCGCGGCATGGGACGCTGGCCTCCACGCTGACACTGGACGGCGACCGGACAGCCAGGCCCGACACGCACGTCGCCTACTTCCAGGGATCCGAACCGTGCGACCGGCCGGGGCAGCCGCTGGCCAGCGTCATCAACAGCGCCTGCCCCGGCAAGGAACTCGCCAGCGGGCTCCGGGTCGACTTCATGCTCTCCAGCAAGCCACCCAGCGGCTATGGCGACTACCACGCCAAGATGACCACGTACGTGAATCTGCTGATGCAGCACGCGTTAGCCCTCGATCCCGGGGCCACAGCCCAGACGTTCCCCGTCGCCCGCAACGAGGGCGACGGGGAGAGCCCATTCGCCTACGTCGACACCGCGTCTAGCCGCGCCGGCGTCGCGGCCGTCGCCTCCAAGGTCGCGGGCATGCGCATCGCCATCGTCGGAGTCGGCGGCACCGGCTCCTACATCCTCGACCTTGTCGCGAAATGCCCCGTCGGCGAAATCCACCTCTACGACGGCGCCGCGCTGCGCCAGCACAACGTGTTCCGCAGCCCAGGCGCAGTCGGACTCGACGCGCTCGAAGCGGCAGGCAACAAAGCCGAACACCACGCCCGGACATACCAACAGCTCCACCGCGGCGTGCGAGCCCACCCATACCCGGTCAGCACCGGGAACTGCCCGGAACTCGCGACAATGGACTTCGTCTTCGTCGCCATCGATGACAACGACGCCAGAGGCGAAATCGTCCAAGCGCTCAGAAAACACGGCGTGCCCTTCATCGACGTCGGCATCGGCATGCAGGCCAGAAGACAGGACACCGGCAACGAGACCCTGGCCGGCTCGGCCCGGACAACGCTCATCGACTCCGACCCCGCCAGAGACCACGCTGCCCGCATCCCCACCCGCAGCCACGAAGTACAGAACGACTACATAACCAACATCCAGATCGCCGAGATCAACGCCCTCAACGCGGCCCTCGCCGTCATCCGCTGGAAACGCTTCGCCGGCATCTACGACGACCTCGAGCGGGAGCGTCACAGCGTCTACGACATCGACGGCAACACCATCACCAACGAAGACCACGCCCCCAACAACGATGCAGGCAACCCGGCTTAACCACGCGTTCGTCGACGAAATCCCGGTGAATCTCCAGCCCGGGAACTGCTACATCACCCTCCAACACGCAACAGCCGCGCACCTATGCCCATGCGGATGCGGCTACCAGGCCACAAACCCCGCTCAGCCCCAACGACTGGGCCATCACCTACAACGGCGACACCGTGTCGATCCACCCCTCGATCAGCAACCGGCTCTGCCCCCGCCGCTCCCACTACTGGATCAAACAGAACCGCATCCAATGGGCGACCCCGACCCCGACCGGACACCGCCGCGCCGCACGGAGCAAGGCCAGCCGCATCACCCAACGACTCAAACAGCTCATCCCGCGGACAGTCCGCCCACAGAGATAGCCCGCGCCACTCCTACCACCCCGGCGGCGCCAACGCTAGCGCCAGCCGAGCGTCGCGTTTCCCGCACTAACCAAGAGCAGGAGACACCCCAGAAGGAGTGGCCTTTGGCGGCGAGTGCAAGAGGCCGGTCCGTCCCGGTCCTCGCTGCTGTCTGGGATCTCGACGTCGACCTCCCGGAGAGGGCCCGAACCTTGCTCTTGCGGGCGAGCTTGCGCTTGTCCTTGTCGGTGAGCGGGTAGCTCTGTTGGTTTGTCTGCTGCTGCCTCAGCAGTTCGGCGAGATAGGAGCCGTCGCTGTCAGTGAACCTGTTCAGCGAGCCGCGGACAAACCCCGTCCAGACGGAGCTTCCCTTCTCGTGCTGGTTCGTGAACGACAGGGTGCCCCAAACTTCGTCCTCGTAGATGGGGATCGCCTGTTCGAGGTCGAGCACAACAACCGGCCTGACGTTATAACGAACCGTGAACGGGTCAGGGTCGCCGAAGATCGGGCTGTCATCCCGGTAGACGTCGGACTCCACCTCGAGCACCCCGCACCACCGCGACAGCCGTGTCAGGTAGCAGAGAAACACATCCCCCTGCCCGACCTGGTTCTCCGCTAGACGCCTGTGCGGTTCCCGGAAGCCCGTCACGCGCTGGTCGGTCCCCACGGAACGCCCGCCACGTCTCCGGGCTGAACAGATCCAGGAAAGACGCCACACAACCCCCCTCAGACAGCACACAGCGGCAGCAAGACCCAGACTGTGCAACTCCGACGACACTCCATAAGGGGCTGCGCATAAGGGGCTGCGGCCCGCGCAGCCGAAGCCACACAACGGGCGCCACCCGAAGCGCGGTCGCGAACCCGGGGCTGCCCTCGGCCTACAGCGCCTAGCAGGGGCCCTGTTTGCCAGCACCGCCCTGGCAGCGACCCTTGCTGTCCCCTCCAGTCCCGGCGCTACCTCCCAGCGGGCCGCGATCCAGCAGACAAATGACTTAGCAGACGAAGAAGGTCGTACCGCGCATCACTACGCTTGAAGAGCAGCCCTATCCTTGCCGCCTGCCCCTGAGGCTTGCGTGGGCGCCAAGCTCTGCCCCAGCCCGCGGACCGCAAGCAGCCCTGGGGTGCTGGCCAGCACTGCGCAGGTGGGCCAACGGCAGCTCGAGCAAGTACCGTCTTTCCCATCATCTGCCACCAGGGAGTGCCGGCGGGACAGTCCTGGCCACGTTATCGGCCAGATCCCACGTTCATAGTGACCATCGAGTCTGCCAGGAAGTTTCGGCTCTCCCGGAGAGGGGAGGCGCATGGTGCGTGTTGTTTGCTGGAACGCGGAGCACAAGCGGGACAGCTGGCGGTTTCTGTGTGACCGTCGCGGGGAGGCTGATGTCGCACTGTTGCAGGAGGCATGCACGCCACCGGAGGAGATCACGAGAAGACTTGATGTGGGGCCCGGCCCCTGGGTACACGAGGGCTGGAACGGCGCCCGCGCGATCGTGCGTATCTCCAATCGCGTCTGGGTCGAGCGGATACCGACCCGGGACATCATTGCGTCGGCCCCGTCAGTGTCGGCGATCGACAGCCCGGCCAGGCTCGCGGCCGGCGTTGCCACCCTGCCGGGCGGCGAACAGCTCGGCTTGGTCTCCTTCGAGTCAGCGGGCTACTGGGCGGAGAGGGTGCCGGCGATGATCCTCCAGGTCCAACGCTACTGCGAGAAACAGGGATGGGACGCAGGGTTGCCTTTCATCGTCGGCGCCGATCTGACGACTTGGTGGGACAGCGACACAACGGTTTTCGGGGAGATGATGCGGATCGGGCTGCCGCTGATCGGCCCCCATGCGGCGACGTTCTACAGCCGACCCAGCGGGCAGAAACCAGTGGATGCGACTCTGCAGCTTGACTACGTTTTCGCCTCCCGGCTGATCGCCCACCGCCTGACCGTCCAGGCGCTCAACGACCCCGGCGACTGGGGTCCCAGCGACCACTGCCGGATCGTCATCAACCTAGAAGAATCACAGCACCTCTGAACAGCCCTGCACCGGGACTAACGAGGCACGCGGGGACTGTGACCGGAGAATCTGCACCCTCCCGGAACCCGAAAGGCCACGGCCAACCGGAGCCCCACCGCGAAGGCTCTGGCCTTGGCCGGCCTGGTGCGCCTACGCGGTCTGTCCTGTGAGCTTTCTGCGCGGGGATCTCCGCGTCGCCTCTTGCAATCTCGGAGGCGTTCCGACGAAGAACATGTGCGCGGGTGTGCGACTGGGTAGGTCAGAACGGCATTATTGTGGTCACGGCGCCCTGGTTGGCTGGGCTAGGAGGCTGGGGTCGGATCGAGGGGCTTTGCTTCCGCGACGGCCTGTGTCCTCGGTTCGCGGCTCTGTCAACCACCTGGCCGTGGCGTCTCGTCTTTTCGCCGCAGCAGATTGGCTCGCTGGTCGCTGAGCCCGGCGGCAGCGGGTGCTGGTGGTCCCGGTGTGGGGTTGTGCCCGGATGGGTCTACCCCGTGGTCGATGCCTGTTCCCCTGGTTCTTGCTGTTTTCCGTTCAGGCGGCCTGGGTGTTGGGGGCGAGGCGGGTTGTGGCGGCGATTGTGGTTGCGAGCTTGTCGACTTGGGTGAGGAGGGTTTCGGGTTCGTTTTCGATGTCGAGGGTGTGGACGTTGATGGTGTAGGGGGAGTTGCGGATCACGTGTCGGCGTTGTTGTTCTCCGCTGTCTTTGGCGTAGACGAGGAATCCCTGCCGCTGTTTGAGGGCTGTGCAGTAGGCGAGCATCTGGTAGGCGTCGGCGTTGGGCATCTCGCGGTGTGCGATCGATTTGTGTTTGGCGTCGATCACGGCCAGGCAGCGGCCGCCTGACCACCAGGTTATGTCCGGTTTGAGCCGTAGGGCCGCGGGGTGGTGGGTGTCGAGCCGGTCGGGGTGCTGGAATCTCACGTCGCCCCCGTAGGGTTGGAGCGCTTCTTTGAGTGCTGTTGAGACGAAGTCCTCGAAGACCGTGTTGAGGTCGAAAACGAACGCTGCGGAGGCGACTTGGCCTTGTCTGGCGGTCACGGAGGCGTGGTTGAGGATCAGCTCGGCGAGGGTCATGGCTGCTTCGTAGCGTTTGTTTAGCCTGGTGACCGGCGGTTTCTTGAATTCGCGTCGGTCTCTCAGGAGCCTGACGGCGTCCAGCTGGGCGCGGGCGGCCAGCAGCTGGGGGCGGGCGCGTTCCCCGATCCGGGGGAGCCGAAGCAGCAGCTCGGCCGCTGTCAGGAGTAGACGGTTCTCGGGGATGTCTTCGGTGTAGTTGTCGTAGGAGACCTCGACCGGTAGCGGCAGGCCCCCTGCTCGGGCGATCTGGTCGCCGAAGCGGACCCGTCCCCGCAGGTCTGTCCGGGTCTCCTCGATCGGTGTGTAGCCGCGGAGCAGGCCTCGCTCGAACGCTTTCTGGCACTGGGCGGCGAACCCGTTAGCGACCGCGTCAAGGAGCTGGCGCTCCCTGCCGAAGCCGGCGAGGCCACGCCAGCCGTCCGGGCAGCGCGCGTATGCGAGCAGGAACAGCAGCTTGGGGATCCCGAGTTTGGGGTGGACACGGAGCTCCCAAACCTCGGCGACGCAGACTCCGACCCTGGAGTCGCTGGCGATCTCCCACTCCCCGGGTGTTGCCCCGGGCCGCACATCGACGAGGCCGCTGCGTTCCAGGGCTGTGGCCGTCTCGGCAGGCAGACTAACCGTCTTCCTCGACCACGCCTGCAGCTCGATGATCAAGCCGCGTCGTCCTCTGGCGGGATCTCCTCGGGTTCTGCGTCCCGGTCTCGGCGGGAGAGCGCTTCGAACGAGAACTCCTCCACATCGCGGCCTGTCCCGTAGTAGTGCTCCTCAAGCAGCGGCTTGATCGCGAACCGCCAGACTCTGTCCAGGTCGACGCCCCCCGGGCCTCTTGCGGCCATGAAGTAGGAGGGCCCGATCGAGAACTCCTGGGCGCCGATCGCCTCGTTCAACCGGCTGAGCAGCCAGGCCGGCTCCGTGTCCAGCCCCTCGGCGCGCAGCCACTTTTCCAGCACGTCCTTGAGCGGCGACTCCGCAGGAAGAAACGGCACGAAGTAGAACCGCCGGCGCAGCGCCGAGTCGACCAGCGCGATCGACCGGTCAGCGGTGTTCATCGTCCCGATCAAATACAGGTTGCTCGGCAGCTCGAACCGCTCCCCAGGGGAGTACTGAAGCGGGACCGCCCGGTCGCGGTACTCAAGCAGGAAAAACAGCTCCCCAAAGATCTTCGCCACGTTGCCGCGATTCAGCTCATCAACAACAAGCAGATGCGGCATCGACGGCTCCTCGACCGCGCGTTTCGCGGCAAGACGCAACGGCCCAGGCCGCAACGCGTAGGAGACACCGCTGCCCGTCTCAGTCTCCCGGGGCCGGAATCCCTCGAAGAAGTCCTCGTAGCTGTAGGACGGATGGAACTGAACAAGCTCAAACGAGCCCCCAACCGACTCGACGAGCTCGCCGAGCCGCTGCGCCACATAGGTCTTCCCAGTCCCCGGAGGCCCATAGAAAACAACCTGCCGTTTCTGGTTGAGCAGGTCGACGATCTCCTGAAGCCACCCCTGCGGCAGATACAACCCGTCCGCCACACCCGCCGAGACAGCAGGGAACACCGCCCCTTGCGGAAGCGAAGACTCCGGCGGGGCTGTCTCGCCTCTCCACGCACGGAATGCCGTCTGCTCCTCCTCGCTCCACTCGGCCGGCGGGTCGCCTTCGGCAAGCCACCAAGCGATGCTCTGCGCATCCAACCTGTCACGCAGCTCGGTTCCCCGCTCCTCCAGCCGCTCGATCATCTCGTCCAAGACCGCGATCAAACTGCTGTACCTGGTCCCGAGCTCCCCCGGCCCGGAGGGCATCGGCTCGAACTGTTCGATCACCGCCTGCACCTGCTCCTCGTCGAGCCGGTACCGCTTCCACTTCTCGCCTTCTGGTCGCGGGAACCGCTCTCGCAGGAACCTCCTGACCCTGCGTCCGGTCTCGCCGAGCAACGCCGCCAGCCCGTTCGGTGTCCTCGGCAGCGCCTTCTCCAGAGGAGCCTCCTCCAGGCCGAGCAGCTCGAGCGTCCGGGCGAGAACCGTTGACTTGAAGACGGGATAGACGGCCGGGTCGGCTCCGAGCAGAAGCAGCGACGCCAACGAGATCCTCTCGCCAGACGAGCCCGAAACCGGCCAGTCGGCCAGCAACGACCCGAGCTCTCCTGGGTTGCCCCACAACTCTGTGAGGAACCCGCGAGCGGCCTCCGGGTTAGCGGAACACCAGGTCAGCAACTCACGGTTGGCCCCGCCAGTGGTCAGGTTGTTCAGGGAGCCCAGCGCCCGCTTAAGCCCATCGACCCAACCCGGGTCGCCCGCTTCCGCCAGCCGCCGAGCCTCGCCCATCCTCCCGGCGATCTCAAGCTTGTAGTCCCTCTCGACGGCATCGAAACCCTCAACGGCGTAGATCTTCTCAGCCCACACCAAGTACTCCGACCAAGCCGCCTCCGCAACGTCCTCAAGAAGTCCCTCAAGCACAGCAGCCTCATCCTTCAGGTCCCCAACCGTGTTCCTGATGGAGCGAACGCGGTTGCGCAGCGAGTCGGGAAGCTCCGACCAGGCCAGCGGCTCGTCCGGGTTCACCCAGTCGACCGATCTGCGGCGCGCGGTGCCGTCCTCGCCATCGGCATGCCAAGTCTGCTCCGACGTGACCAGCCCAGCGAAAACCTCCGGCCCGTCACGAGTCATCACCCAATCCCCGATCTCTATCTCGCCCGCGAACAGCCGACCAGAGTTCGCTCCGTTAGCCAGCTGTTGGGGCGATTTGCCCGGCTTACTCGGCGCGACGAGATCCATGATCTCCCTGTTAGTCATGCCCGACTTGACCTCGCCCTCAAAAGCAGCGCCCATCGACACGAAACCCTCCAAGAGCCAACGCGGCACGCGGTTTGTGCCATAGGCGCGCTCGCCGCGAACCATCCAGCCACCCACCGCAACCCTCCTCCGCTCAGCCCTCAACCCGGGACGAGCACGACTTCACCATTGAAGCAAGCGTAGAAGCAAGCGGCTCCGTCATGTTCCGCCTCAAACGCCTATCAGACTGTGACATTGGGTCGAGCAGCACGCTCTCCTCCCGGCCGAGCTTTTCCCCTATCCCTGCAAGAGGCTGGCTTGAAGCACTCCGCAAGCACGGGGCGGGAAGCGCCTCAATCCTTATCTTCGCCTGAGCGATGCTCGTGAGCCGGGAGCCTAAGCGCTCGGTCTCGCTGCTGCGGCGGGACCGGTAGAGCGGGATGTCCTCCAGGCAAGAAGCCCTGCATCAGGTGCCTGTTCCTAGCCTCGCCGAGGCAGCAAAGGCACAGGGGCCTGGTGACGAGCAGCGGGGGCAACGGCGGCAAGGGTTGAACAGGAAGAGCTGGGAGATTTTGGTCGGTCTGATCACGTAGCGGGTCAAGGGTGGCTTGTCCGAACGTCTTGTGCCGCGTTGCCGAAGCCTCTCGGGGCTTCTGGCCTTAGGGAGCCCCGGTTCCGAGATCCCGATCCGCCGCCCTGGTTTCTGGGATAGAGGCGGACGCGAGCTCCTCACAGCTGGCGAACCGCCCCGGGTGAACCGCCCCCGCAGTCCATTGAACGCGGCTCTGTTGCATCCTCGTCGCACTGTCTGACGTCCTGTGGGGCTGACGCTCAGAGAAGGGCATCTGCTCCTGACTGCGCCAGTCAGCGCATCTTCCACAGGCTGTTATCGTGCGCGGCTGGGCCTTGCGGGTCCGCGAACGTGGGGACGGTCCCCCCGATAGCTCGGGGCTCCTCGGTAGGGCTCCGCCCGCGGCTTTGCCTCGCAGCCGGGGCGTGTTATCTGTGGAGCGAGGCCTGCCCGGCCGATGTGATCGCCCAAGCTGGCGGGACGGTAGTCGCGCCTCATCGAGGTGGTGTGCCTGTGTGCGATGGTTGTGGCGTGCAGCTTGTCGAGGGCCGTCTTGTCTTTTCCCCGTCCGATCTCAGTGGCTTCACCGACTGTGCCCATCTCACGCGGCTTGAGACGGAGGTCGCGTTCGGCCGCCGCTCGAGGCCGCAGGGGCGTTCGCGGTACCGTGACCTGATCGCCCGCAAGGGCGAAGAGCACGAAGCCTCGTTCCTGGAACGGCTCGAGGCGCAGGGCGCCGACGTCGTCCGGATCGACCCCGGCGAGCCGCGCGATTGGGGCCTCGCCGCACGCCGGACCGAGGAGGCGATGCGCTCCGGTGCGCAGGTGATCTACCAGGCGGTGTTGCTGGTCGACGACCCGGAATCGGGAACGAGTTGGCGTGGGTCCGCCGACTTCCTTGAGCGAGTCGAGAGGCTGGATGAGCCGACCGCTCTGGGGCCGTATAGCTACGAGGCCGTTGACACCAAGCTCGCACGTCTTGAGAAGCCCAGCCACATCCTGCAGCTGTGCTTCTACAGCGAGGGCATCGCCCGGATCCAGGGCTTGAAGCCCGAACGTTTCCATGTCGAGCTCGGCTCCGGCAGGAGACGCTCGTTCGCTCTCGTCGATTTCGAGGCCTACTACAGGCGGGTCCGTGCGGGGTTTGTTACCGCGGTCGAGGCGGAGGAGCCGACGGAGCCGTATCCGTGCGAGCACTGCTCGATCTGCGATTTCCGGGGCGAGTGCGACGCCTGGTGGGATCAGCGCGATCACCTGACGCTCGTCGCGGGCATACGCCGCGACCACGTTGACGGGCTAGCGGCGGCGGGCATCGACACGCTCACGGCTCTTGCCCAGGCCGCCCCGGGCGTTCAGGTGGACGGGATCCGTTCTGAGGCGCTCGACACGCTAAGGGATCAGGCGCGGCTCCAGTTTGAGTCCCGGGGGCTGGAGCAGCCTGACTGGCACCGGCTGGAACTCGCGGAGGGGCGCGGCTTCGGTCTGCTACCTCGGCCGTCGGAGGGTGACGTGATCTTCGACATCGAGGGTGACCCGTGGTGGGAGCCAGCACGTGGCCTCGACTTTCTGTTCGGGCTGGCCGCTCTCGAGGAGGGAACCCGCCGGTACCAGGCGATCTGGGGTCACGACCGGGAGGGAGAGCGGAGAGCCTTCGAGGAGCTGATCGACCGGATCAACGAGCGACGGAACCGCTTTCCTGAGATGCACGTCTACCACTACGGCAGCTACGAACAGACGGCGATCAAGCAGCTGATGGGCCTGTACGGGACGCGAGAGGAGCAGGTGGACGCGTTGCTTCGCGGAAAGGTCTTCGTCGACCTGCATACCGTGGTGCGGCAGGCCCTTCGAGTCGGCGTTCCCAGCTACTCGCTGAAGCAGATCGAACAGCTGCTCGGGTTCCGGCGCGCGGCGGACGTGGACTCCGGCTCGGAGGCTGTGCTCCTGTACGAGGAGTGGCTCACCACTGGAGACGGGCGGCTGCTGGACCGTATCGCCGCCTACAACAGGGAGGACTGTCTGGCGACGCTCGCGCTGCGCGACTGGCTGCTCGGAGTGCGGCCCGACGGGTCGACGTGGTTCGAGCCACCCGACCCGCGCGAGCCCAACCCCGACAGGGAGGCCGCAGACGCCGCCCGGGAGCAGCTGCGGCTCGCCCTCGCCGATGAGGCGTCAACCGGGTCGGGGTGGTGGCTGGCCGGGCAGCTGCTGGACTACCACCGTCGGGAGGCACGTCCCGGCTGGTGGGCCTACTTCGACCGGCGCGACCGGATGTCCCTGGAGGAGCTGGTCGAGGACAGCGAGGCGATCGGCAGGCTTGTTCCCGTCCCGGGGGCCGAACCCGTGGCCGTCCGTAAGTCACGGGGCTACTGGCTGATGTTCCCTGAGCAGCAACACAAGCTCTCCCCTGGGAGCGGTGCTGCTGACCCGGCCACGGAGAGGGGCGAGCCGATCGAGGCCCTCGATGACGCGGAAGGCCGGCTGATGATCACACGCGGCCCCAAACGACTATCGGATCCTCTTCCACAGGCGCTGATCCCGGAGGGGCCGATCTGGGACGGCGCCCAGCGAGAGGCACTCAGCCGGCTCGGCCAATCAATTCGCGACACAACGAAGCGGTACCCGGCGCTCGAGTCGATCCTCGACCGGGCCAGGCCCCGGTTCCTGGGCCACGAGGACCGCGCGAGCATCCAGACGAACGATCTCCCCGAGCTACGCGAACTGGCCCACGGGCTGGATCGCAGCCACCTGTTCATCCAGGGCCCGCCCGGTTCGGGCAAGACCTGGACCGCCAGCCGCATCATCACCCACCTGATCGGCGAAGGCCAACGCGTCGGCGTCGCAGCAACAAGCCACAAAGCGATCCACAACCTCCTCGAAGAGATCGAGCACGCAGCAGCCGACGAGAACCTCGCGTTCCACGGGCTGAAGAAATCGACCCGCCAAGAGGGATCCGAGTACAACGGGAGGCTGATCGAGTCCGTCAGCTCGTACGGACCATTCGACGACCCCGACCCGGGTGTGCGGCTCTTCGCGGGCACCTCGTGGCTGTTCGGCCGTCAGGAGCTCGATCAGAGCCTCGACACGCTCGTGATCGACGAAGCCGGCCAAGTGTCGCTCGCCGACGCCCTCGCGATCGGCACCAGCGCCCGCAACGTCATCCTCCTCGGCGACCCGCTCCAGCTCCCGCAGGTGGTTCAGGGCTCCCACCCCGAGGGCAGCGCCCACTCGATCCTCGAGCACCTACTCGGCGACGACCCGACGATTCCCCCCGACCGGGGTATCTTCCTCGAGCGCACCCGGCGGATGCACCCCGACATCTGCCGCTTCATCTCCGAGATCGTCTACGCCAGACGACTCACCTGGACACGCGACACCGAACGACAGAACAGCGCGTTCGGCACCGGGCTTCGCTACCTGTCCATCGAACACGACAGCAACCAGTCAGCCTCACCGGAGGAAGCCCAAGCGGTCGCAGCCAGGATCAGCGAGATGCTCGGCAGCAACTACACCGATACCAACGGCCACACCGCCCCACTACAGCCAGCGGACTTCATGGCCGTCACCCCCTACAACGCACAGGTGCGCCGGCTACGCAACGCGCTCGACACCGCCGGTCTCACCGATGTCCCCGCCGGCACCGTCGACAAATTCCAGGGGCAGGAGGCACCCGTCGTGTTCTTCTCAATGGCCACATCAACCGGCGAGGACGTACCCCGCAACCTCGAGTTCCTCTTCTCGCGCAACCGGCTCAACGTCGCGATCTCACGGGACAAATGCCTAGCCCACGTCGTCTGCAACCCACGCCTGCTAGAAGCAAAAGCACGAACAATCGACCAGATGCAACTCATCAACGCGCTCTGCCGATTCGCCGAACTCGCCCAGCGCACAACAGAACCAACGCCAAGCACGTGAACCCCATGAATGACACGGAGACCCCAGCTCTCCCTCATCCTCCCGGCCAACCCCTCCAGCGCCACCTCCCCCTCCATCCCCGACCCGCCCGGCATCCCCCTCACCCCAGCCTGTGCTCACAAGATAGCCAGACCAGGCCTCTGTCAACTATTCCTTTCCTCTCCTTACAGGGTGTGGCGTCTTGTCGCACTCCAGAGAGTCCCCGACCCAACCGGCCCCGAGCCAGCATGGGGGTAAAGCAGCCCGAACTTTGGGGTAAACGCCCCGACAGCCGTCCCGCAACCCGCCCAACCACGCGGACCAAGCGTTTCGCCAACCCTCCTAGCTCGTGAGTAAAGATGGCGCGCCCCTCCCAAATCCCACGACCCTGGAAGCCTAGACCCTTACCGTCGCGGCGTGAGGGACTCGGCGTGGTGACTCGTCGACAACCCTTCGCCGGGTGTGGCGTTTCTGCAGGAGTCTGTTCCCCAAAGCGACGCCGAGGCCTGCGACGTCGAGATCCGGCAGCGAAAGCGTAGACCCCTGGGTACCTGGATTGGGGTAAAAGGGGGCAGAATTTGGGGTAAACCACCGGAGGCAAGACTCACGAAGCCGCATGGATAGACGGCTACCGAGTTTCGCTAGACCCTCCTAGGCCCGCGAGGGGGGCGGCATTAGGGGGCGAGATCGCCGTGCGAGAGCCTGCGCCAGCTGTGGCAACGCCGGCTGGGTTGCCCGGCAAGGAGGAGTTCGCCCAGATCTGTTCGATCATCGACCAGATCGCCGATACCCCGTTCGTCCCCTCGGGGTTGCGCGGCAACCGGCCCGCGATTTTGGCGTGCTTGCTGACCAGGCGGGAGCACGGCGTCCCCATGATGGAGGCGACCCAGGAAATCTACATGGTCGACGGGCGCCCCTGCCCCTCCGCGAAGCTGATGAACGCGCTCGTCCGGCGAGCCGGCCACTCCATCCAAGGGGAAGTCGCCAGCGAGAAGGCGGCCGTCCGCGGCAGGCGCGCCGACAACGGCGACCAGGATGAGGCCACCCTCACGATCGAGATGGCCAGACGGGTCGGGCTACTCAATCGGCCCAGCTGGCAGCGCTACCCCGAGGCGATGCTCTGGGCCAGAGTGGCCAGCTGGCTGTGTCGCCGGCTGCTCGCCGCGCTCGCCTACACCCCCGACGACGCTGACGACCCCGACCAGCAAACAGGGCCGCCCGCGCCCCCACCGCCCCCGCGGAGGAGTTGAACCCGCCGAGGGCAGCCCGCCCCCGACCCACCACCCAGGGGAGGGTAGCCCAGACGAGGCCCCGGACGGGGAGGGCCGGGCCGACGCTCCCAAGCCAGCCGCCGCGGAGCCGAACAGCGAAACCACCAGCAGCGGCAGCCAGCCCGCAAACGCCACCCAAGACAAGGGCGCCCGGCCGGCGGCGACGCCCAACGCACACGCCTCTTCGCGATCGCCGAAGAGAACGGGATCAGCGAAGACCAGGTACGCGAGATCGTCCTGGAGCACACCGGCACCGCCTCCACAGCAGAACTCGGCCAAGCCGACTACAACCTGATCGTCAACACGATCGAGACGATCGCCCGCCAACCAGGCGCCCCCAAACCCGACGCAGACCCCGAACAGGCTGGCGGCCCCGGCGACGAGATCCCGTTCGCCTGATGGCCGCCGCTGAAGCCCAAGCCGAGCGGGGCCGGCTGATGTCGGCCAAGGACATCCGCCGGGAGCTAGGAATCACCCACGCCAACGCCTGGAAGATCATCCGGGCGCTTGGCCGCGAGGTCAAGCTCGGCCGCTCCGTCTACGTCTACCGAGAAGACGTCGACCGCTACTTTGCCGACCACACAAGGCCGACGACATGAGAGGGGACGACATGGGCAGCGCTCACATCATCCGCCGCGAGGCCAAAACGGGACCCGCTGGCACGTCAGGTACAGATTAGGCAGGCGTGCCCACCAGGTGCGGCACGCAGGCAGCTTCCGGGTCAGGCGCGAGGCCTAGGCCCGGCGTGACTTCATCGCCGGCGAGATCGCCGCCGGACGAGGCCCCAGGACGCGCTCAACCAGCTCGGCGCCGACAGCAGACCCGCCCAGACGCTGGAACAGTGGGCGCAGACCTACATCGACTCACGGATCGACTGGGCGGAGGGCACCGCGAGAACCACCTGAGCGCAGCTCTCCCAGCTGCTCAAGACGATCGGCCACCGCGACCCCAATGCGCTCGCCCCCAGCGACATCCAGGAACTCGTCGCCGTCCCTGCTGCCGTGCTGAAGCCGAGCACGGTCAGGAATTACGTCACCAAGCTCAGGCTGATCCTCGACTACGCCGGTGTCGCCCCGAAACCCGGCCCGTGACAAGAGCGTCAAGCTCCCAGCGGTTGTCGCCGAGGAGCCCGACCTGCCCTCACCGGGGGAGTTCCTC
Organism: Actinomycetes bacterium; assembly: GCA_026708005.1. Classification (GTDB taxonomy): domain Bacteria; phylum Actinomycetota; class Thermoleophilia; order Gaiellales; family Gaiellaceae; genus JAPOVR01. Next base: position 73,021 of record JAPOVR010000125.1, on the reverse strand, counting down.
GCGATCCTCGACGCGAGCGCCCAGAGGTGGAGGCTCCCGCTGGTCGGGCTAGAGCAGACCGCGATACGCGTCGGCGAGCTCCAATCGCTGGCCTGGGGACGTCGACATCCCCAACCGGCGGTTCCGGGGCGCGAGCCGCTACACCAAGACCCGCAAGGCCAGGTGGGTGCAAGTCCCCACCTAGCTTCTCGACCTGATCGAGCAGACCTGGCCTCCAGAGGACCGTGTCGAAGGCCGGCGCGTGTTCCCTAACCTAAACGACAGCAGCTTCAAGGGCGCGATCGCCCGGGCGTGTAAGCAGGCAGGGGCCGTCCACTACCAGCCCCACGACCTTCGCCACCGCAGGTTGTCGCTCTGGCATGGCAGGGCGTCCCCGCTAGCGAGCTCGCAGCCCGTGCTGGGCATTCCCGCCCGTCGATGACGCTGGACGTGTACAGCCACGTGATGCCACTGGATGAGGTGCCAGCCAAGGCGCTCCGCTCGAAAATGGTGATGCACCAAGCCCGAAAGGGCGCGGCAAACCCGCCTATACAGAGGAATGCCTTATTCCCGCATGAAGCCCTGACGCGCTGCGGACACGAGTGCCACGGCCTCGGGAAACAGCACGCGCATGGCATCCCGAACTCCGAGTGTCTGCTCGTCGACACCGCCGATCGGATCGATCTGCTTCAGGGCAGCTCCCGTCAGCTCGACGGCGGTGTTGAGCGTGAGGGTGGCAAACTGCTCGCGCTGCGACTCCTGCATCGCCTCGGTCTGTCGCTCGGCAAACTCGCGCAGACCGCGCATGAGATCGTCTGGGTCGCCGCCCAGGTTGAATCCGAATCCGCCTTCCATCCGTCTCCTTTCAGTCGCACAGCGCCCGCTTGTAGCCGCGCTCGACGTCCTGTACCAGCGCATCAACCACACCCATTCCGACGTGCATGGCGGCCGCGAAGGGCGATGAGCCGATCTCGCCGAGAGCCTGCTCCAGGCTCAGCGACGCCTGCCCGATCGCATCGAGGTAGTCAGCCCGGGCAACGCGTGGCCCGTTCTCGATGACGGTTGCCAGCGCACGCGCAGCGCCCTCGGCCTCTTCGATGCCCTCTGGATTCTCCGTTTGCCGAAGCTCCGCAAGCCGATCGAGCAGCATGCCGAGGTCGCCGCCGCACGCGCTCTCCTCGGCAAGCTCGCAGGCCGCGACGAGCGACGCAGTCTCCCGGACGACGCCGGCATCCTCGACCGGCACTCCTTTCCCATCGAGTACGAGCCAGGAGAGAGTCTCGCCGCAGCGAAAGGCGCAGAGGTAGAAATGGAGACCACCGGTTGGCTCCGCAGCCATGACCGCAGCCAGCTCCTCACCGCTGGCCGTAAACCCGAGCGCAGCCCGCGCAATAGCCTGGAGCTCCTCATCGCCCGCCGAGACCATCAGAGCAAGGATACTGACGTGATGGCGGGCGAGACCGAGCGCAACCGCGCCGCTCACAGGCTGTTCGCGCCGCTCGCACCAGCCTACGACCGCTACGCCCGTCTGCTGAGCCTCGGACAGGACCCCCGCTGGCGTCGATATCTCGTCTCCCAGGTGCGCGTCCCGGCTGAGGCCACCGTCCTCGATGTGGCAACCGGCACCGGTGCGGTCGCCCTCGAGGTGGTGCAGCGCTACGGATGCCGTGTCGTCGGCATTGACCAGAGCCACGAGATGCTCGAGGAGGCACGCGCCCGCATCGATCGGGCGGGCCTGGCGAGCCAAATCGAGCTCCTGCACGGTCGGGCCGAGGAGCTCCCGTTCCGGGACGGGCGGTTCACCGCCGCGACGTTCACCTACCTGCTGCGCTACGTCGAGGAGCCGCTCGCAGCCATGCGCGAGGTCGCGCGCGTCGTGCGCCCGGGCGGAACTGTCGGCTCGCTCGAGTTCGGCGTGCCCTCCAGCGCCGTCACGCGTGCTGCTTGGAACGCTTACACGCGGATTGGGCTGCCAGCCCTCGGCCGCCTCATCTCACCCGGCTGGCACGAGGTCGGGCGCTTCCTGAACCCGAGCATCCAGAGTTTCTCCAAGCGCTGGCCGCTCGAGCGACAGGTCGAGCTCTGGCGCTGCGCGGGTCTCGTCGATGTCCAGACCAGGCCGCTCTCCTTCGGTGGAGGTGTGGTCATGTGGGCGCGCCGTGACAGCTGACGAGCTCCCGCGCCCAAGCTTCTACGCCCTCGCCCCAGGCAGCTGGCGTGACTACGTCACGCTGCTCCACCTTCCATACACGGCCTGGCATCTCAGCTACGTCGTGATCGGTGCTGCGCTCGCGCCGGCGCTCCACGCCGACCGGCTCGGTGCAACGCTCTTGGCCTTCTTCCTCGCGGTCGGAATCGGCGCCCATGCGCTGGACGAGCTGAACGGGCGGCCTCTCCAAACGAGGATCCCGGCCCGCCTGCTGGTCGGGCTTGCCGCCGCCTCGATCGCGGCAGCGGTCGGCATCGGCGCAGCTGCGGCGGTCACGGTCACTGCCTGGCTCGGGCTCTTTGTCGGCTTCGGTGCTTTCATCGTCGTTGCGTACAACCTCGAGCTCGTCGGGGGCTGGTTCCACCGCAACCTCTGGTTTGCGCTTGCCTGGGGAGGCTTTCCGCTGCTCTGCAGCTATTTTGCGCTCACCCAGACGATCAGGCCCGCGGCCGTGCTGGCGGCGGTCTTCGCCACCGGGCTCTCGCTTGCTCAACGGCGGCTCTCGACGCAGGTCCGCCACGTCAGGCGCCGCATCGCGAAGGTCGAGGGGGTGCTCGAGCACCACGACGGCGCATGCGAGCCGATCACTGCCGAGACGCTCCGCGCGCCAGCAGAGCGTGCACTCGAACTCTTGGCTGTGTCGGTGGTGGTTCTGGCCTGCGCACTCGTGATCGTGAGGGTCACGTGATGGACGAAGCACCGAGCCCACCGGCACCCGAGATCGTCTCGCCGGCACCGCATCAGGTGTCCTTCGGGAACGTGGTTGTGCGCGTGCCCAAGGGCACGAGCTTCGTGCGCTTGCTCATTAACGGCAAGATCGCGGCGGTTCAGCCCACGCCCAAGCGGCGTGTCACGATTCGGCTCCGCCTACCGACTCGCGACGTGACGATCCGCGTGATCAGCGTTGGCAGGGACGGCAGCCAGCGCTCGGGCGCGGCGGTCGGTCCGGTCCGTGGTCTGCCGCCCGGAGCCTTCGAGCGAGCGCCGGCCTGGCACGACAAGCAGCTTGCGAAGAAGCTGCGCCGAGCGGCCCGCACGTTTCCGGGGAAGCTTGCCTACTACGTGCAAGATCTCCGCACGGGTGCCGGAGCCTCATAGAACGCCGCGGCACGTTTCCCTGCGGCCTCGACCTTCAAAGTCGGGATCGCGATTGAGCCATGCGCATGCTGCGTGGGCCCCCGAGCACCGGCTCGCGGGCTGACGTGTTGCTACAGCACGCCCTGATCCACTCGGGCCACTGCACAGCGAACGACCTCGCCGTCTTGATCGCCGGCTCAACGACCGTCGCCGCGACGCGCATCAACGCCACGATGCGCCGGCTCGGGCTCACCGACACGCCCATGTACGGCGGCTACCTCGTCGAGAGCGAGCGACGCAGGTCGATCTCCGTCCCCCTGCCAGCACCGATCGAGCGGGAGTTGATTCCGAAGCTCGTCAACTCGCAGCCCAGCTTCGGGCCCAGAAAGTACACGACAGCCGCCGACCTCACACAGCTCTTCCGCGAGCTCTATCTGGGCGCCAACGGCCGTGGCCCTCTCATACCGGAGCTCGGTGGCGAGGTCACGCCAGCCGAGTCGAGGTACCTCCTGTACCTGCTCGCGCACTGGGCCGAACGCGGCGAGCTTGCCGCGGAGATGAGCAGCAGAACAGTTGCTCACGAGCCGGGTTGGCTCAGCACCGCCCGCCACGACGTCGGCGTCGTCTACACGCGCCGTGGTCCCTTCGTGATCGCGGTCATGAATGCGGACGGTGTAGGAGCGCCCGCAGACCGACTCGCGGCTCGGCTGGCGCGCGCGACGCTTCGCCATCTCGCGCAGCGGTAGCTTCAGCCGACGCGCTAGGCCGCCGCTAGGCCGCCGTTACAAGCGGGCGAGCGCGGGAGCTAAGGCCGAGCAAGCCCGAGCCTCGTAGAGAGCAAGCGCGCCGGCCACTGCGACGTTGAGCGACTCGGCCTGGGACGCCTGCGGAATCGTCACCAGCTCGTCGCAGCGTCTGCAAACCTCCGCCGGCAGCCCCGCGCGCTCGGCTCCGAGCACGAATGTCCCAACCGTTGCCCTCACCGTCGCGAGCGGTCTGCCTCCGCGCGGCACGAGCCCGAGCCATGGACGCCGTCCGTGCTCGAACGGCGCCGTCGGCACTCGAAAGATCGCGCCTGCCGCAGCGCGCAGCGCCTTCGGACCGGTTGGGTCTGCACAGCCCGGTGAGAGACAGACAAACGCCGGCCCGAGTGCGTCGGCGCTGCGCAGCAGGGCTCCGACGTTGCCGGGATCCGAGACGCGCCAAGCGGCGACCCCGACCAGCGGCCCGTCCTCCTGCCTGAGCTGTGGCAGGTCGACGCGGCGGAAGATGCCGACAGCCCGCGGCGGGTGCGCGAGCGATGCGGCTTTGGCGAGGACATCCGGCGCCACCTGCGATGCCCCTGGAAGGCGCCCGGCCAGCGACGGCCGCTCGGCGTCGAGCAGAACCTCAACAGGCGTGAGACCCGTGTCGAGGCCTGCTTCCACCAGGTCCTCCCCTTCGCAGACGAAAAGGCCGAGTCGATCCCTCTGCGCCTTCGCCGCCAAGCGCCGTATGAGGCGGAGCTTGGGATTGGCCAGGGAGGTGATCACGACAGAACCATCCTGCGCGGCGGACGCGGTTGCGGTGCGGGTTGCACCCGGCGTCTCGATAGGCAGCCGAGAGGTGGCGGAAAACCATGGCGCGTCCGGCGCCGCAGCTTCCCGTCACGCGTCGAGCTACGTGTTGGCACCGAGCGCGGTCTTCGCGCGCCTCGCGACCTGTGCGAACGCCGCAGGGTTCTCCACCGCAAGCTCGGCAAGCACCTTGCGGTCGAGCTCGATGTTCGCCTTGCGGCAGCCGGCGATGAATTGGTTATACGAGAGCCCCTCGGCACGAGCCGCGGCGTTGATGCGAATGATCCACAGACGACGGAACACCCGCTTGCGCGCTTTGCGGTCCCGATAGGCGTACGTGTCGGACTTGAGCAGCTGCTCCTTCGCCTTGCGGTAGCTGACGTGCTTCTGACCCCAGTAGCCCTTGGCCTCGGACAGCACCTTGCGGCGCTTCTTCCGCGCGTGGACCGAGCGCTTGACGCGTGGCATAGCTCCCTCCTGTGGGTCGAGACCTACCGGCCGAGCAGCCGCTTGACCCTACGCTCATCCACCGGCGAGATCAGCTGATCTTTAGCGAATTCACGCTTTCGTTTCGCGCTCTTCTTCGCGAGGTTGTGGCTCTTCATCGCGTGCCGCCTCCGAAGCTGTCCCGTGCCGGTGAGCTTGAACCGCTTCTTCGCGGACGACTTCGTCTTCTGCTTAGGCATCCTGCCGTTCCCCTTCGCCGTCGCCTGCCGTCGCCTGCTCCGCAGGCCTCGTGCCTTGCGAGCGCACGCTTCCGCCGGACCCAGGGTTCTTGACGGGATTCTTGAGCGGGCCGAGCATCATCACCATGTTCCGACCGTCCTGGAGCGGCTCCGACTCGACCTGCGCGAGATCGCTGACGTCTTCGGCCAAGCGCCGGAGCAGCGACTCTCCACGCTCCGGGTGCGTCTGCTCACGCCCGCGGAACATTATCGTCACCTTGACCTTCGCCCGGTCTTTGAGGAAGCGGATGACGTGCCCCTTCTTCGTCTCGTAGTCGTGCTCTCCGATCTTCGGGCGCAGCTTGATCTCCTTGACGTGCACCTGAGACTGGTGCTTGCGCGCGACCTTGGCCTTCTGCTCCTGCTCGTACTTGAACTTGCCATAGTCCATGACCCGACACACGGGAGGATCGGCCTCCGCCGCCACCTCAACAAGGTCGAGGTTCTTGCTGTAGGCGTAGTCGAGCGCCTCCTCGCGCCGTTTGATCCCAACCTGCGTGCCCTCTTCGTCGATGAGACGGACTCTGGAGACACGAATCGCCTCGTTCATGCGTGGCTGATCGATCGCAGGCCGAACCTGATCGAGACGTCGCCGTGGCTTCACTGAGACTTCACGAGGTCTGTATCAGCCCTTTTCCCCGGTCGAGAGACAAAACGAGCCGCACGCAGCAGCTCGCGATCCTCGTGCAGCTTCGGCTGAACCCCCACTGGGCCCTGGGCTCGGGAGGTGAGGAGAGCGCGCCCCTGCTTGCGATGGTCAAAGCTTAGCAGCACTCGCAAGCACCTCGAGGGCGGCGGCGCGCTCCAGCTGAGCGATGTCACCGCTGCGGCGACGCAGCGCAACCGCTCCCCCACGCGCCTCCTTCTCGCCGTAGACGATCACGAAGGGAACCTTCGCGAGCTCCGCGTTGCGGATTCGCTTCCCGAGGGTCTCGTCGGTGCGGTCGAGCTCGGCCCGCACGCCGCGCTCGAGGAGCTCGGCGTGCAACTCCTCCACACCCTCGCGATAGGCCTCGGCCACCGGGATCAGCCTGGCCTGCTCAGGCGCGAGCCAGACCGGCAAATCCCCGCCGGTGTGCTCGAGCAGGATGCCGATGAACCGCTCGAGCGAGCCGAGCAGCGCCCGATGGATCATCACCGGCTTGTGCTCGGCGTTATCACTGCCGGCATACCGAAGCCCGAACCGCCCGGGCATCTGGAAGTCGAGCTGGATCGTGCCGAGCTGCCAGGCGCGGCCAAGCGCGTCCTCCATGTGCAGGTCGATCTTCGGACCGTAGAAGGCCCCGTCGCCTTCGTTGAGGGTGTAGTCGAGCCCTTGGCGGGCGAGCGCGTCCTTCAAGGCCGCCTCGGCGCGATCCCATTCGATCTCACTGCCAAGCCGGTCGCAGGGACGCGTTGACAGCTCGACGCTGATCGCCAGGTCGAACAGGCCGTAGAGGTAGAAGGCGTAGTCAAGGCAGCCGAGGACCTCATCCTCGACCTGTTCCATCGTGCAGAAGATATGCGCGTCGTCCTGCGTGATGTGCCGCACGCGCAGGAGCCCATGCAGGGCTCCGGACGGCTCATCGCGATGGAGCGTGCCGGCCTCGCCCAGCCGCAGCGGCAGCTCCCGGTAGCTACGGGCGGCGTCGCGGTAGATCAGGCAGTGGGCAGGGCAGTTCATCGGTTTGAGGCCGAACCGGCGCGACTCGATCTCGAAGAAGTACATGTGGTCGCGGAACTTGTCCCAGTGGCCGGAGGTGCGCCAGAGCTCCTCCTCGTAGACGATCGGGGTCTTCACCTCCTGGTAGCCACGGCGCGCGTTCTCGCGGCGGCGCAGGTCCTCGAGCGCGTTCCAGACGACCATGCCGCGCGGCTGCCACAACGGGGAGCCCGGCGAGAGCGGGGAGAAGTGAAAGAGGTGGAGCTGCTGGCCAAGCCGCCGGTGATCGCGCCGCTTGGCCTCCTCGAGGCGCTCTAGGTGGGCGTCGAGGTCGGACTTCGCAAAGAAGGCGGTGCCGTACACGCGTGTGAGCTGCGCGTTCGAGGAATCACCGCGCCAGTATGCGCCCGCGAGCGAGAGGAGCTTCAGTGCCTTGATCGGCTTGGCGTTCTGGAGGTGCGGACCTCGGCAGAGGTCTGTGAAGTCTCCCTGGCGATAGAAGGTGATCGCGCCGTCCGCGGTGTCGACGAGCTCGGCCTTGTACACCTCACCCTCGGCCGCCAAGAGCCGCCGAGCTTCGTCGGCGTCGACTTCCCATCGCTCCCACTCGCGTCCCTCGGCGATCGCGCGGCGCATCTCGCCCTCAAGACGCGGAAGGTCGTCCTCGCCGATCGGCTCGGGAAACTCGAAGTCGTAGTAGAAGCCGTGCTCGATCGGCGGCCCGATCGCCACCTTCGTCCCGGGGAACAGGCGGCGTGCCGCCTCGGCAAGCAGGTGGGCTGTCGAGTGGCGCAAGACACGCAACGCGTCGAGATCGTTCCGGTCGCGGGTTGTGACGAACTCGATCGTGGCACCGTCTGCAAGCGGGAGCCTCACGTCCTGGACGCGCCCGTCGATGCGAACCAGCAGCGCCTGCTCGGCCAGCCTCGGGCCGATCGCGCGCGCCGCATCGAGACCTGACGCGCCGTGGGGAACCTCGAGCTCGGCGCCGTCGGGGAGAATGACCTTCACAGCCGCAGAGGATACTGACGCCGGTATCGTTGGTCGCGACCTCCGCGCGCGGGCTCGCAGGTCTTGGGGCGCACAGCCCACCCTGCGCCCGCGCAGAGCCCACGGGAGCCGTCGCGGCGGCGATGGTCGTGCCACCATTGCCCACCCCCCGCCCGCACAGAGCCCATCGCAGCCCAGCAGAGCCCGCGGCGGATTGCTTCACCGGAGATCTGGCCGAGTGGCTCACCCTTGCCCAGCAGAGCTCAGGCGCCCGGCGAGCCCTGGTCCCGGCAACAGAGTCCACCCCCCACCCACCCGAGCCCGGGAGGGTAGCAGGCGCAACGTGAGGGAATCGTGCCGATTCTGTCACGATTCCTCCGACCCGCTGGCGATGAGCGCGAGGGAATGGCTTCCTCCTGCTCGCATCCGCCACTACGCTTTGTGCAACATGACCCGCACGGTGCGAGAAACCCTCGAGCGCGAGCTGAAGTTCAGCGCGGACACGGGCTTCCGCCTGCCCAACCTCCCTGGCGAGGCGCTCGCGCAGCGAACGTTCACCTCGACGTACTACGACACGACCGAGCTGGAGCTCGCCGCGGCGGGGATCACGCTTCGGCATCGAATCGACGCCGACAAGCTGCTCTGGCAGCTGAAGCTGCCACGCGGCCGCGCTCGCCTCGAGCTGGAGGTCGCCGGGGAGGCTGGAGCCGTGCCGAGAGAGCTCGCGGACCTGCTCGCGGCCCGCACACGAGGTCGAGAGCTGCTCGCTGGGCCCACGCTCCAAACGACGCGACGCGGCGTCCGATTCCAAGGCGCCGGGGCCCCGCTTGCGGACGTGACCGTCGACGAGGTCGCGACGATCGATGGAGACGACGTGACCGACCGGTTCACCGAGATCGAAGTCGAGCTCACCGGCGGCGACGAATCCATCCTCGAGGTGCTCGCCGCACAGCTCAAGTCAGCCGGAGCACGAGAGAGCGACGGGCGGCCGAAGCTCTTCCAGGCGCTCGATCTCGACATCCCGCAGCCGCCAGAGCCGGCTCCTCGGGGCGCCTCGCTCCGACAACGGCTCGGCTGGCTCATCGCAGAGCAGGCTGGGGAGATCACGGCCCACGACCCGGGAACGCGCCTTGGCTCAGACCCGGAGGAGCTCCATCAGATGCGGGTTGCAACGCGGCGGCTGCGCGCTCTGCTGCGCGCGGTTCGCCCGGTGGCCGATCGCAGCTGGTCGGAGGCCCTGCGCGCCGAGCTGGCCTGGCTCGGGCGCGCGCTCGGCCCCGGCCGCGACCTCGACGTCTTGCTAGAGCACCTTCGAGCCCGAGCAGCCGGTCTTGAGCCCGGCCCTGCCGAGGCGTTCGAGCCGCTCTTGGCGAAGCTCGAGCGCGAACGCGCCGACGCTCGCGACGCGATGCTACGAGCGCTGCGCGAGCCCCGCTACCTGGAGCTGCTTGACGCCTTGGACGCCGCCGCCGAGCGGCCTCGGCTCGTGCCGGGCGCCTCCGGCACGCTGAGCAGCATCGCGCGCCACGAGTTCCGCCGCTTCCGGAAGGCCGTGCGGCGTCTGCCGCCGGAGGCGACCGACGACGAGCTCCACGCGCTCAGGATCCTGGCCAAGCGAGCCCGCTACGCTACCGAGTTCGCCGCACATGACATACACCAGCCGGCAAGCCATTTCATCCGCAGCGCGAAGCGCCTCCAGGACATCCTCGGGGTCAATCAGGACGCTCGCGTCTGCGAGGAGCGCCTCCTGCAGCTCCGAGCTGACGCTCAGACGCCTGACGGCACTGCGGCTGTCGACAGCCTGCTCAAGCATGAGCGCGCCCGCCAGAGGGGCGCTCGCGTCCGCTATCCCGACTCTATCGAGGACCTGCTCGGGCGCGGCAAGGAGACGTGGAGATAAGAGCAGCCGGCGGGCTGCTGACACGCCGCGGCGGGGGGCAGCTCGAGGTTCTGGTCATCCACCGACCGAAGTACGACGACTGGAGCTTCCCGAAGGGGAAGCCCTACGCAGGCGAGACCGACGAGACGTGCGCGCTACGCGAGGTCGAGGAGGAGACCGGATTTCTCTGCAAGCTCGTCGCACACGTGGGCGACGTCCGCTACCGGGACCGCAAGGGGCGAGCGAAGGTCGTGCGGTATTTCTCGATGACGCCGCTTTCAGGCGAGTTCGTCGCCGGCGAAGAAGTCGACGAGACCCGGTGGCTATCGATCGAAGAGGCGCGAACGCTCTTGAGCTACGAGCACGACCGCGCCCTGCTTGACCTGCTCAAGGACGACCGCGGCCGATAACGCGTATCAGGGCGGGACGAGCCCGGCCCCTCCATGCCACACAACCGACTCGACCCGCCGATGACGTAGGAGCGATCCCGGTGGACGCGCGCGCCGCCACGTTGCCGCCTCCCTACGCGGCCTCAAGCTGACCGAGCAGCTCGAGCGCAGCACCCTCACGCAGGCCCCCCCGAGCGACGTTGAGGGGAACGCCGAGACGCCGGTAGACCTCGTTGAGGATAAGCGTCCCAGCCGCGAGGAACCTGACGCGATGCGGCGGTACACCGAAGACCTGCACGATCTGGTCGGCGTCGCAGCGGCGCAGAAGGCGCAGCGCCGCATCGAGCGCATCGGGCTCGAGCGTGCGCCCGACCATCCGCCGAAGCGCTCGGGCGGTGCCGCCGGTGGCCAGCGCTGATTTCGGCAGCGGCACGAGGAAGCGGTCGAAGGCAGCTTCGACCTCCCCCCTTGCGCGCGCGAGCTCGCGCTTGCTCGGCCGCTCGTAGGAGAGCGTGCGGCACGCGAGCCGCAGAGAGCCGATACCGACGGCGCGCACGTAGGCGGCACCCCCGTCCGTGGTGCCCACGACAACCTCCGTCGAGCCTCCGCCGACGTCACAGACGGCCACAGGATCTTGCACCCGCTCCGCACACGTAACTGCACCCGTGAACGCGAGCATGCCCTCCTCCTCTGGCGAGAGCACCCGCACGCCCAGACCTGTCGCGTGCCGCAGCGTCGAGATCAGTGCCTCCCGGTTCTCAGCCTGCCGACCAGGCGCGGTGACGACAACGCGCACCTGGGAGGCACCAAGAGCGCCGGCCGTCCGCACAAACTCCTCGCACTGCGCCGCGAGGCGAGCGAGCTTGATGTCACTGATACGGCCGGTGCGCTCGACCTCCTCTCCCAGGCTGAGCACCGCCCGCTCGCGCCCAACCGGAACGAAGGTGCTGCGGGAAACCCGTGCCACAAGCAGGCGGGCGGTATTGGAACCCACGTCGATCACGCCGACACGCACCGACAAAGATTGTCGCCGGGCGATCGGTTGGAGCCGCGTCGACGCCGCGCAGGCTGTTCGCACAGTCGAGCTCGACTAGCCGCGCGGCCGTCGAACGGCCCTGTGGCGCCCCCGCGAGCGGGCGCGGCGCATGAGCGCGAGCTGGCTCGCTCGGTTGCGCTCGCCTTCCTGCGGTCTCTCGCGTGTCCACACCCCGTCGGCCCCGAGCTCCCAGGCGCTCGCGTTGTCCGCCAGCAGCGTGTCCATCACAGTTCGCATCTCTGCCTCGACGCGCGCGTCCTCGACCGGGACCACAACTTCGATGCGATGGTCGAGGTTGCGCGGCATCAGGTCGGCAGACCCCATGAAGGTCGAAGTCGTGTCGCCCGCCTCGAAGAAGAAGACACGGCTGTGCTCGAGGAAGCGCCCGACGACACTGCGCACACGAATGTGCTCGCTCAGGTCGGGAACACCCGGACGCAGCGAGCAGATGCCGCGCGCCACGATGTCGACCTGCGCGCCGCGCTGCGATGCCGCGTACAGCTCCTCGATGACCGCGCGATCGGTCAGCGCGTTCACCTTGAACCGGATCCGCGCCTTCGCGCCTCCCGCGGCCGCCGCTGCAACCGCTCGGATCTCTTCGACGAGACGGCTGCGCAGCGTGAAGGGCGCAACGAGGATCTTCCGGAACTCCTGCGGCCGCCCGAAGCCGGTGAGGTAGTTGAACAGGTCGGCGATGTCGGCCGCGATCTCCTCGTCAGCGGTGAACAGCCCGAAGTCCTCATAGGTCCTCGCCGTGACCGCGTGGTAGTTCCCCGTTCCGATGTGGACGTACCGGCGGAGCATGTCTCCCTCGCTGCGCACAACGAGCGTTGTCTTCGAATGGATCTTGAGGTTCGGGAAGCCATAGACGACGTGAACGCCGGCTCGTTCCAACGACCGCGACCACTCGATGTTGCGGCGCTCGTCGAAGCGGGCCTTCAGCTCGACGAGGCAGAGGCTCTGCTTGCCCTCCTCGGCCGCCTCGATCAACGCCGGGAGGATCGCGGACTCCTCGCTCGTGCGATACACGGTCGTCTTGATGCCCGTGACGCCATCGTCCTGCGTGACCGCACGAACGAAGCCCTCGACGCTCGTTGCGAACGAGTCGTACGGATGGTGCACGAGCAGGTCGCCGCGGCGGATCTCGCCAAAGAAATCTCCGGCACGGCGTCCCTCGAGCCGCGGCTGGGTCACGGGCATCCACGGCTCATCCTTGAGGTCGGGCCGGTCGACAGACGCGATCTGCGACAGATCGGCGAGATCGAGCATTCCCGGAATGCGATAGATGCGGTCCTCGGTCGCGTCGACACCGTCCCGGAGCCGGTCGAGCATGTGCTCTGACATCGTGTCGGCAACCTCGAGACGAACCACGCCCCCGAAGCGCCGGCGGCGCACCTCCAGCTCGACGGCCTCCAGCAGGTCATCCGCCTCATCGGAGACCTCGAAGTCTGCGTCCCGCGTCAAACGGAATGGACTGGTCTCGAGGATCTCCATGCCCGGGAACAGCAGGTCAAGGGAGTTGGAGATCACATCCTCGAGCGGCACGAACACGCCGCGGGACCCGACCTCAAGGAAGCGGGACAGGCCCTCGGGAACCTTCACACGGGCGAAGCGCTCCTCACCCGAGTCAGGGTCACGAACGAAGAGCGCGAGCGAGAGCGACAGTGCGCTGATGTAGGGAAACGGCTGCCCAGGGCTCACGGCAAGCGGCGTCAGGACGGGGTAGACCTCAAGTGCGAACCGCTCGCGGAGCTCCGCGATCTCGACCTCGGTGCAGTCGTCGACCCCCGCCACCACGATGTCGGCCGCCGCGAGCCCGTCGCGGAGGTCGGCCCAGAGGAGCGCGTGCCGCCTGATCAGCCCGCCGACCTGCTCCCTGACATCCTGCAAGGTCTCCTGCGCCGTACGGCCGTCCGCGGAGAGCACCGCGAGGCCGGCAGCCACCTGACGCAGGAGCCCGGCCACACGGACCATGAAGAACTCGTCGAGGTTCGATGCGAAGATCGAGCAGAACTTCACGCGCTCGAGCAGCGGGACGTCGGGATCATCCGCCAGGTCGAGCACGCGCGCGTTGAAGTCGAGCCACGAGAGCTCGCGGTTGATGAACCGCTCACCTTCCTCCACAGGGGCTTGCAGGTCGATGCTCGGGGTGTCGGCAGGTGAGGCCTGGGCGCCGGTGGCTGTCTTCTCGCTCATCCCAGAGGACATGATAGAAGGAGCCCCACCAACCCGATCGGTGCCCACGACTGTTCTTCTTCGCCCCTCTGATGCGCGCCGCCCACGGGCTTCAGGCGGCGCCACCGGTCGGCGGCCGAGGCGCCGCGAGCCCCACGGCTTCAGCGCAACCCGCTAGCGGGGGACCGCTTCGAGCTTGTAGCCGACCCCGTAGCGTGTCTGGATGTACGTATAGCCGTCGGCTCGCCGGTCAATCTTGTCGCGCAGCTTGCGCACGAACACATCGACCGTCCGATCGCGGTGGGTCTGCCGTCTGCCCCAGATCCGCTGGAGAAGCTCATCGCGGCTAAGCACCCGTCCGGTCTCGAGGGCGAGCGCGTACAAGAGCCGGAACTCGGTGGGCGTTAGCTCGCACGACTCGCCGTTGAGGTAGGCCTGGAAGTGGTCCGGATCGATACGCAGATCCCCGATCTCAATGGCCTCGCCACGGTGCCGCTCCTCGGGCCTCGCACCTCGGCGGGCAGCCGCCTTGACCCTCGCGACCAGCTCCTGCATCGAGAAGGGCTTGACCAGGTAGTCATCCGCGCCGATCTCGAGGGCATGCACGCGGTCATGTTCCGTGCCCCGCGCCGACACGACGAGGATCGGCGTGCCGATCCCCTCCTCACGCGCCGTCTCGATTAGCTTCCACCCGTCGAGGCCGGGCAGCATCAGGTCGAGCACGCAGACATCGGGTTTCTCGAAGCGGAGGCGGGCCAGCCCAGCCTCGCCCTTGCCGACGCTGACGGGATCGAAACCGGCCGCCTGAAGGTGGCGGGCCATCCCGTCGGCGATCACCTCGTCGTCCTCGATGATCAGGATCTTGGCCACGGCTCAATAAGAACAAAAATCACGATGCCCCTCGCGCCCTCGCGCCACGCCCTAATAATTGGGGAATAAGAGGCCGCCCGAGTACTCGATAGGTGATGAGGTGGTGACGATATGGTGAACGTACCCATCGAGGCGGCGCCGACAGCAAAGCCTGGAACGTCTGAGGACGGTATCGCCCCCGAGGACGGCGGTTCCATACCGTGGTTTTGCTACGTTGAAGAGCAGCAAAGGACAGCCCCTCAAACGGGCGCTCCCCGTCAGGACGACCGCAGGCCGGGTAGCGCCGGGCACGTCAGCAGGCAGAAGAGGCCTTCTACTGCCTTCTACTGAAGTCCCATATCGCTCGACGAGAAGGAGCACATGCCGTGACCACCGTCACCCGCACGAACATCACCACGCGCCTCAGGACCTGGGTCCTGATCGCGGGCCTCACGGCGCTCCTCGTCGGTATCGGCGCGATGATCGGTGGCGGCAGCCTCTACGTCTTCATCGCGATCGCGGTCGTCATGAACGTCGTCGGGTACTGGTTCTCCGACAAGATCGCGATCAAGGCCAGCCGGGCCAAACCGGTCCCCGAAGGAGAGCTGCAGGAGGTCCGAGCAATGGTGCGCGAGCTCGCGGGGCTCGCGGAGGTCCCCGAGCCCCGCCTGTACCTGATCCCCTCCGAGCAGCCGAACGCCTTTGCGACAGGCCGCAACCCGCGGCACGCAGCGGTGGCCGTGACGACCGGGCTGCTGCGATACATGCCGAAGGGCCAAGTGCGCGGCGTTCTCGCCCACGAGTTCGCGCACATCAAGAATCGGGACATCCTCGTTGCCAGCATCGCGGCGATGATCTCCGCCGCCATTGCCTGGATCGCCTACATGCTCCAGTTCTCGCTGCTCTTCGGCGATGACAACGACAATCCGCTGGGCTTGGTCGGAATGATGGCCACGATGATGATCACGCCGATCGCCGCCATGATGCTGCAGATGGCTGTCTCGCGCCAGCGCGAGTATCTGGCCGATGCGGCCGCCGCGCGAATGCTCGGCGAAGGCCGATCGCTCTCGAGCGCACTGCTCACCCTCAAGCAGGGGACCGAAGCGATCCCGATGGACGTCAATCCGGCCACCGCATCGCTCTACATCGCCAACCCGACGGCGGCGCTCCGAGGCCGCGGCTACACGTCGCTGTTCTCGACGCACCCGCCGATCGACGAGCGCATCCGCCGGCTCGACGAGCTCGATCAGAGCATCACTGGCATGCGCCGGGTCCGCTTCTAGGCGCCGCACGCGAAACACACACGCGAAACGTCGCAGGCTCGGCAGCACCGACTCGAGGCAGCGCACGCCCCGCAACGCGCACCGGCGGTGGCCCGAGCCTCGGGCGGTAGCTGGCTCTGAAAGCCCGCTCGCTAGCCGCCGCGGAGGCCACCCGGGGCCGGCCAAGCCCGCGCGGCCAGCACGAAGGGCAGCCCGCCCCCACCCACCACCCGGAGGAGGGTAGCCCAGAGAAACGCACCGATTCCGCGCGATATGTAGCCAAGACTTCACGAGACTGTGCCAACTTTGCAACAGCACGGAGACTGCGCAAGCTGTGGCGCTCGGCTCGGAGCCGGCTCGGAGGTAGACAAGCGCCTCGTCGCGGCTGCCGCGACGAGGGGCGCCTGCGCAGAGAGAAGCGTGTGACGCGAATGAGAGCACCGCGAGCGGCCTGGCCCAAGACCATGCCGTCCTGCCTCGGACGCCACTTCCGGTGAGCCTACGCCGTATCGTCCTGCTCGGCGAGCTTCTCCCAGGTGGCCATGAGCGACGCGAGCTTCTCCCGTGCGTCCGTGTGCTCAGCCTGAAGCGCAACGCTCGACCACTCCTCGGCCAGGCGTACCTCCACCTCGACGAGGGCGCTCTCGGCCGCGGCGATCTGCTCCTCGAGCTGGCGGAGCTCTTCAGCCCGGTCGGGCGGCTGGCACCTGGGCCGCTGCGCAGGCCTCGGAGGCGCCTTCGGCTTCGGAGGCACGGGCAGCTCTCGCTCTGCCTGCCAGCGTCGGGCGAGCTCGGCCCAGCCGCCCTGGAAGGAGCGCAGGGAGCCGCCCTCGATCGCGACGATGCGGTCGGCGAGCGCATCGAGCAGTGCACGGTCGTGGGAAGCGATCAAGACCGCGCCCGGAAACCGCTCGAGCGCCGCTTCGAGCGCCTCCCGGCTCTCGAGATCGAGGTGGTTCGTCGGCTCGTCGAGCACCAGCACGTTTGCCCCCGAGGCGACCACGCACGCGAGCGCGAGCCGCCGACGCTCCCCGCCGGACAGCGTAGCCATGCTCTTCTCCTGCTCCTCGCCGGAGAACAGGAAGTGGCCGAGCAACCCGTGCGCCTGGCCACGGCTGAGACCCGTCGCTTGCGACGCGGCGTCAAGAGCCGTGCCAACCTCACCGAGCTCGACGTCGTGTTGCGAGAAGTACCCGATCTCGACGCCATAACCACGCCGCAGCTCGCCGCCATCGGCCGTGCGGCGCCCCACCAGCGTCTCAAGCAGCGTCGTCTTGCCCGAGCCGTTCGGCCCCACGAGCGCGACGTGCTCGCCCCGCTCCAGCACGAGCGAGGCATCGGTCATGAGCGGACGGTTGCCGACGCGCAGCGAGATGGCGTCCGCCTGGAGCACAACCCGCGCTGAGCGCGCCGGGGTTGGGAAGTCGAAGTCGAGCGTCCGGCGGCTGCGCGAGACCGAGGTGGGGCCGGCGCGCTTGAGACGCTCGATCTGCTTGAGCTTCGCCTGCGCCTGGCGCGCTCGGGTGCCATACCGAAAGCGGGCAACGAAGCGCTCGAGCCGCTCCAGCTGCTCGGCACGCTGCTCGGCGGCCCGCGAAGAGGCGCTCTCGCGCGCCGCCTTCTCCTTGCGCCAGGCATGCCACGGGCCTGGGAAGTACGTACCGCGGCCCCTCTCGAGCTCCAAGACCGCCGTCGTCGAGGCCTCCAGGAGCCACCGATCGTGCGCGACGATCACGATCCCAGCGTCGAGGCTGCGCAGCTCAAGCTCGAGCCATTCGAGGCTCTCGAGATCAAGGTGGTTCGTGGGCTCGTCGAGCAGGAGCACATCTGCCCGCACGGACAGCGCCCTCGCGAGGGAAGCGCGGGTGAGCTCAGCGCCGGAGAACGTGGAGAGCGACCGCGGGAGGTCCTCAGTGGCGAAGCCCAGCCCGCGCAGCGTCGCGCGCGGCCGCTCCCGCCAGGCGTAGCCGCCGCGGTACTCGAGCGTCGACTGAAGCCGCGAGTACTCAGACAGCGTCGAGGGCCGCGTGTCGCCTGTGCTCATCGACCGCTCGAGCGAGGCGAGCCGGCGCTCGATCTCGATCAGATCGAAAGCGGTGCCAAGGACGTAGTCGTCGAGGCTCTCGGCGCTCGCGGCTGGCGGCCGCTGGCCGTGGAGCACAAGGCGCGACCCCTTCGCGACCGACAACTCACCCCTGCTCGCGTGCGACTCGCCAGCCAAGACTCGCAGCAGCGTGGTCTTGCCGGCACCGTTGGGCCCCGAAAGGGCAATCCGGTCACCCCGATCGATGGCGAAGCTCACGCCGTCGAAGAGCGGCTCGCCAGCGATCTCTTTGCACAGCCCTGATGCGGTTAGAAGGGGCACGACCCCCGATCGTAGGGCCGAACGCCAGGCTCGTGATCAGATCGACCTCAACCCGACGTTGCAGGCAGCCCCGGCTGCTCTACCCCGTCCGGCTGGCCAGATCGATCCGCTGCTCAGCCCCATCGATCTGCACGGGGCGCGATCCGAGCGAGGAGGCTACGTGCCGGAGCGGGCCCTGCCTTCGACAAGCCATGCCAGCAGCTCCCGCACACGTCTGTCGATATCCTCGCGGATTTCCCGCACCCGCTCGAGGTCCTCGCCCGCCGGGTCCTCGGCCTCCCAGTCCTCATAGATCTTGCCGGGGTAGATGGAACACGCATCCCCGCAGCCCATGGTGATGACAGCATCGGCGGCACGCACGACCTCGTCGGTGATGGGCTTTGGGAACTCTTGGGAGACGTCGATGCCGAGCTCGCTCAACGCCGGCGCAAGCATCGGGTTGAGCTCACTCGTCGGGTCGCTGCCGCACGAGCAAACGTGCACGCACCCAGCCGCAAGGTGGTTGAGAAGCGCCGCGGCCATCTGGCTGCGTCCGGCGTTGTGGACGCACACGAAGAGGACCTCGGGAACCTCTTTGGCGATAACCCCCTCAGCCTGCCCGAGCGCTCGCAGGCGTTCCCGAGCGAAGCGGTAGACGAGCACTGGCACGTAGTCATGAAACCTCGCACCGGCCAGCGCCTCGGGCGATTCGTCGACAAACCGCTCGATGGTCTCGCGAGAGAAGATGCCTGCGAACTCAACGGTGAGGTCATCGAGCTGTCGGCGCAGCTGGTTCTGCGTGTTCGGATCGGGCGCCGCAACGACGCTCACGTCCTTCTTCTCGTTCATCGCGCCCCCTGTTCGCGGTTCTTTCGGCCGATGCTCTCAGCGTCGCACGTCAACCGGAGGTAACCAACTGGTGTCGATCTGGCAAAGAGCGCAGCTCGGCGGTCGGTCGTGGCCGCGCGAAGCACATCGACTTCGGCGAGGGCAGTTCTCCCTCCAGCAGACACCTTGTCCCCGCGATGCTTTTCAAGAGGACCATGCTGCGGGCAAGCCTGATTGCTTCTCCCCGGTGAGCCCGGTTGCCGTGCGCAGCCGCTCCTTCACGCACAGCCGCCCGCGCCGTGTGCAGCGCGCCTCTTCGCGTGCGGCTGAGCTTGCGGGCACGAGCCACGAGGGTTACTGCTCGGTCAAGCTGCTCACGGCCGATAGCCCCCGACTGCAAGCTAGCCGAGATCAGTCTCGGGAGGCGCTGCCCGGTCTGTCCCCGCCCCATCTGTGTCCTGACCGGGGAGCCTTCGGCCCGGAACCGAAGCACCTTCAGCGCTAGACTCGTGCGTCATCGGCGCGGAGTTGGCGCACCTCGGCCAGAAGTGGCCCAGGTTCAGCGTCGAGTTCGCGCGCCTTTAACGCACGACTGGCGCAGCTTCAGCGAGAGCTCAGAGTCGGCGCAGTTTCGTAACGCTCTTATGACAGTTCGTGCGTAAGCTGCGCGCATATCTCGGCTACCATCCCCCGGGTGGTGGATGGGGGGCGGGTTGCCCTTCGTGGCGAATCCGCCGGCGGCGGCTGCCCTTCGCGGTGAATCGCCAGGCCGCGTCTGAGTCGCAGCGCGCGCACTCCCGGAACCCCACACGACCACCTATTGCGGCTCGGAGCAGACCTACCTGAGGCTTGGGGCAGGCCACCCCACAACGGGCGCCACGGTGGCCGGGCTCACGGGCGCAGTGCGGTCTGGGCAGGCGCGCTCTTGCCACAGCTGAACGGTCATTCGCCGGCGGCGGCGTTCGTGACGAGTCCAGTCGGCGCGCCTCCGTGCCTGCTGTCGACTCCTTGCCAACCCAACCTCCTCCCGGTAGCCGACGAGAACGCCTCCCGCTCCGGGAGCTCGCCCAGCCGCAGCTTTCTGCCGCAAGCGCCGAGAACGACGAGGCCGGTCGCACCGGCGGCGGGGCCGGTCGCGGCGCCGCCGTACCGCCGCTAGCCGCACCGCCGCCGCTAGCCGTACCGTCGGCGCGTAGCAGCCGCACCGCCGCCGCAAGGGCCAAGCCCACCGCCACGAGGAATGAGCGCCAGCCGCGCCGTGCATCCCGCGCCCTGGCTGCCCGACGGTGCAGTGAGAGCATGATGCAACGATCCAGACCAGTAGACAAGGCGTGGGTAGCAGGCTGGTGAGGACCTGGAACCGATCGAGCGACGAGCTGGTACCGAGCGGGTAAACGGTCAGCGCGCCCTCGCTGCGCCTCGCGCGATGAGCCAAACCACGACCCCGGCGAGCACGATGCCCGCACCCACAGCCAGCTCAAGAGTCGGCAGGCTGGTCGCGAGCACGACGCATCCGACCGCCCCGACTGCGAGCTGGGCGCGGTGCGGCGCGCGGAAGCGAGGGTGAACCGCGCTGAACTGAGCCGGCAGATCACCGCCTGCGGCCATCGCGAACACCGTGCGGCTCACCCCGGCGATGAGCGCGAGCAGCACGCTGAGGGTCGCGATTGCAGCGCCAACCTTCACCGCGATTGCGAGATCAGCCGAGCCGCCCGCGGGAACGACGTCGAGCAGAGGAATTGCCGACGCCGCCAGCCGCGAAGGGCCCAGCACGAGCAGCGCGGCGACGCACACCTCCACGTAGAGGAAGAGTACCACGTCCAGGGAAACCGAGAGGGCCCGGGGAATCGTCTTCGCCGGCTCGCTGACCTCCTCGCCGAGCGTCGCGATCCGTGCGTAGCCAGCGAAGGCGAAGAACAGGATGCCACCCACTTGGAGGATGTCACGGGCGCCAGCACCAGGAAACGGCGAGAGGTTGTCGACCTCGACCTTGCCGCCGGTCAGCGCCGCAGCGATCGCGATCAGAACGAGCAGCACGAGCAGCCGCGTCGCGAGCGCCGTGTGGTGCACCCCGAGGTAGTTGGGCGCGGTGAGCGAGACGACCGCCGCAACGGCCACAGCGCGGGCTACCGGCGGGGCCACCGCTGTTCCGAACGCCAGCGCGATCGCGGCACAGCTCGCGAGCTTCCCGATTACGAAGGCCCAGCCTGCAATGAAGCCGAGCAGGTTCCCAAGACGCTGTCGCCCGTAGACGTAGGTCCCCCCTGAGTCCGGGTACACGGCGGCCAGCCGGCCCGAGGAGGTCGCGTTGCAGTAGGCAACCGCACCCGCGAGCGCGAGGCCGATCAGCAGGCCGGCGCCGGCTGCCTCGCCGGCGGGCCCGACAGCCACGAACACACCGGCGCCCACCATCGAGGCAACTCCGAGCGCGACCGCATCGAGCGTGCTGAGGCGGCGCGCCAGCCGCGAAGGCGTCACGCTCTGCATGCGGCCTCAGCAAGCGAGCGCGCAGGAGAATTCTCGGGGAGACACCCGGCCCGTGGTCGTCTGCCTTGTATCCATCTCGTTACCATCTGGTAACTCCTCCGGTGGGAGCGCCTCGTGCATGCAAGCGCGTGCCCGATACTGCACCCACCGGAGGAGTACGTGCCCAGGAAGGCGTCGAAGACGATGATCCAGGCTGACCCGCACCAGCTTCTCGACGCCGAGCGCGGTCGCCGTCTGATCGAGGAAAGCCGCGAGGTCGTGGTCGTCCTCGACGCCGGCCGTCGGGTGCTCGCGGCAAGCCGGCGCGCCCGGGAGTCGTTGCCGGGCCTGGAGGAGGGGCAGCTCCTCCCGGAAGACACGCTGCGCCCTGAGACCGGGCGTGTTGCCACGGCAGTCGAATACGACCTGGGTGGACATCGCGAGACGCTCCTCTACCTGACTGCCCCGGGGGAGCTCGCGGCTTACGAGGAGCTCCGGGCGGGCTTCACGGCGTCGGTCTCGCACGAGCTCCGAACCCCGCTCGCGCGCGTGCTCGCGCTGCTTGAGAGCGCTGACCTCCCGGGCGTCGACATCGACGACCTCGTCGGCCAGGCTCGCCAAGAGGTCGAGCAGATCCGGGAGCTCATCGACGACGTGTTGTTCCTGAGCGAGCTCGAGACCGGCAAGCAGGTCGTCACGCTCGGCTCGACCGAGGCCCTGCCGGTCATGCTCGAGGTTGCCGACGAGCTGGCCGAGAGCGCGGATCGGGCTGACATCCGCGTCGAGATCGAGGGCGCGCAGGGGCTCGAGCTGCCGCTGCGACCTCGCATGCTCCGCGTGGTCGTCGAAAACCTGATCCAGAACGCACTCCGCTACACGGGCCCTGGAGCCACGGTCAGGCTGACCGTGAACCGTGACGGTCACGACCTGGTCATGGCGGCCAGCGACAACGGGGCCGGCGTTGCAGAGCACGACCTGCCGCGCCTCTTCGAGCGCTTCTACCGAGCCGACCGCGCTCGGTCATCCCGCGGCACGGGGCTTGGGTTGGCAATCGTGAAACACATCATCACCTCCGCCGGCGGCTCGATCGAGGCGAGCGGCGGCATCGATGCGGGCCTGACGATTCGCTGCCGCTTCGCGCAGGCGTAGCAGCCGCCGCGCTCTGCGCTCCCACTCCCGGTCTTTCGCCTACACGACTGGTAGTTCGAGGCTGGGAGGCAAGTACCATCAACCCACATAGCCCCGAGGTGGTTTCCACATTGCCACCACCCTGGCTACCCACGCGGTGCGCTCGGCGGTCATGCTCCCTGCAAGCCGGAACTCGCCGCCGCAGCGCGCGCAGCCGCTGCTGGGGCAGGGATCTGGGGCACCGCGCGTCGCTCTTCTCCGCGAGCTTCTGGTGCTCACCAAGGCCGCGGGTACGCCGTCCCCGCGGCCTTGAACGTGCCGCAGGAAACCCACGCGGCCACTGACAGCCGGAAGCGCGGGAGCGCTGGAGAGCTCGCTGAGTGCGAGCGCAGGATCGCTGCTCTCGTTCACCAGTTCATCACAACTTCTTCACGGGGTTGAGACCCACGCTCGGAGCAGCGGCTCAGAGAATGGCAGCGCGTGCGACGAGAGCCGCAGAGCCACCCGTTGAAGATCCCGAGGAGGACACGACACCCTATGAGACACCGTTTGAGCAGAAAGCTTCTCCTGTTCGTACTCGCGGCGATCGGCATCGCTGTGCTCGCCGCTGGGTGCGGCGGGGGCGATGGTGAGGAAGGCACACCCGCACCGGCACCCGCGCCGGCAGACCCAGGCGCATCGCCGCCACCATCAGCACCCGCGCCGGCGGATCTGTCGGGTCGGATTGAGGCGGATGGTTCCTCGACGGTGGGGCCGTTGACGACGTTGGCGGCCGAGGAGTTCCAGGCGCTGCACTCGGATGTGCAGATCACGGTCGGTATCTCCGGTTCGGGCGGCGGTTTCGAGCGGTTCTGCCGAGGCGAGACCGACCTGTCGAACGCGTCGCGGCCGATCAAGGACTCGGAGGTCGAGGAATGCCAGGCCAACGGCATCGACTTCGTCGAGTTCCGGGTCGTGACCGACGCGCTCACCGTTGTGGTCAACCCCGAGAACGACTTCGTCGACTGTCTGACGCTCGCGCAGCTGAACACGATCTGGGCGCCCGAGTCCGAGGGCATGATCACTAACTGGAACCAGGTCGACCCGAGCTTCCCCGACCTTGAGCTCTCGCTGGCGGGGCCAGGCACCGACTCGGGCACGTTCGACTACTTCACCGACGAGGTCAACGGCGACGAAGGCGCCAGCCGCGCCGACTACCAGGCCTCCGAGGACGACAACGTGATCGTCCAGGCAGTGCAGGGCGACCGGGGCGGCACCGGCTACTTCGGGTTCAGCTACTTCGCCGAGAACCCGACCGCGGTCAAGGCTCTCGAGATCGACGGCGGCAGCGGCTGCGTCGCGCCGAGCGTCGAAGCCGCGCTCGCCGGCGACTACAGCCCGCTCTCGCGGCCCCTGTTTGTGTACGCTAAGGTCGAGTCGTTCACGCGGCCCGAGGTGCGGGAGTTCATCCGCTTCTACCTCAATAACACCCAGACGCTCGCAGAGACGGCCCTCTACGTGCCGCTCTCCGCAGAACAACAAGCAGACGCGATCGCCTCCTTCGAAGCAGCGCTGGCGACGCCCGGCTAGGTTGGCACTAGGGGCTTCTAGAATCACGCGCCGCAATGGCACAGGCGACAACTGAGGGAACCTTCGCGGCGGCGCAGCCGGCACCTCGGCTGCTCCGCCGCGGTACGCGCTGGGGCGAGATGCTTGTCAAGGGCGTTATGGCGGCGGCCGCGCTCATCTCGGTCGCGACGACGATTGGCATCGTCGTCGCGTTACTAACACCCGCGATCGACTTCTTCCGTGAGATCAGCATCATCGACTTCCTGACCGGCACGCGCTGGGCGCCGCTGTTCGAGCCCGCAGGCTTCGGTGTGCTGCCGCTCCTGACGGGCACGTTCGTCGTGACCATGTGGGCAATGGTTATCGCCCTCCCGTTCGGCCTCGGCTCGGCGATCTACCTGAGCGAGTACGCGCGCCCCCGCGTACGGAAGGTGCTCAAGCCCGCCCTCGAGGTGCTAGAGGGCATCCCGACCGTCGTCTACGGCTTCTTCGCGCTCCTCTTCTTCACACCACTCCTACAGGGCATCGGCGTTCCCCTCCAGGTGTTCAACCCGCTCAGCGCCGGCATCGTGATGGGAATCATGATCATCCCCACCGTCGCCTCCGTCTCGGAAGACGCGATGCACGCGGTGCCGCAGGATCTGCGCGCCGGCGCCTACGGGCTCGGCGCTTCGAGGCTCCAGGTCGCCACGCGCATCGTCGTGCCGGCAGCGATCTCGGGCATCATCGCGGGGTTCGTCCTCGGGATCTCGCGCGCGATCGGCGAGACGGTAATTGTGTTGATTGCCGCAGGTAACCTCGCGCGGATCACATTCGATCCCACCAAGGCCATTCAGACCATGACCGCGTTCATCGCCTCTACCGGTCAGGGCGATGTGCCGACCGGCTCGATCGAGTACAAGACCATCTTCTCGGTGGGGCTCACGCTGTTTGTGATCACGCTCGCGATCAACATCATCTCGATCCGCCTCGTGCGCAAGTACCGCGAGGTCTACGAGTGAGCGACGCGACCGCTCCGCTGACCGCAGCTGGCGTCGACCGCACCCGCATTCGGCGCGGCCGAGCCTTCCACGCGTTCCTGCTCTTCTCGGTCGCGATCGGCTTCGTCCTCTTGATCACGCTGCTCGTGGACGTCGCGATCGACGGGATCCCCCAGCTCACGTGGCACTTCCTGACGAGCGCGCCCTCGACGCTGCCCGAGCGGGCGGGGCTGCGCGTCGCGATTCTCGGTAGCATCTTCCTCGGCCTGTTGCTGATCGCCTTCACCGTGCCGATTGGGGTGGCAACCGCGATCTACCTCGAGGAGTACGCCAACAGAGAGCGCTGGTACAACAAGGCGCTCGAGGTCAACATCCAGAACCTTGCCGCGGTGCCCTCGATCGTCTACGGCATCCTCGGGCTGGCGTTTCTGGTTCGCGGCTTGGAGATGGGCCGCGTGCTCTTGGCGGGCGCGCTGATCCTGACGCTCCTCGTGCTACCCACGGTGATCGTCGCCAGCAGGGAAGCGATCAGGGCGGTCCCCGACGGCATCCGCCAGGGTTCGCTGGCGCTCGGGGCCACCCAGTGGCAGACAATCTGGCGCCAGGTGCTGCCCGCAGCCATTCCTGGCATCGCCACGGGCTCGATCCTCGCGCTGGCCCGAGCAATCGGTGAGACCGCTCCCCTCCTGCTCGTGGGCGCGCTGACGTTCGTCTCGTTCAACCCGACGCTGCTGGGGCCCTTTACCGCGATCCCGATCCAAATCTTCCAGTGGGTCTCAAGGCCACAGGCCGAGTTCAAGCTGCTCGCGGCCGGCGCGATCATCGTGCTCCTGATCATCCTGCTCGCGATGAACTCCTTTGCCGTCTGGCTTCGCAACCGACACACGCGAGAGTACTGAGGCAACTACGATCAGATCCATGAGCGAAAACGCGACCGAGGGCGATGAGATGAGCAAGACGACTGCAGCCGAGGCTCCGCCCGAGCCCACAACGATCCGAAGCATCGATCCGGGCGGCGTCTCCATGCGGAGCGCCGGAAGACCAGCCACCCAGCGCTCGGTCGTCTTCAAGGTGGACGGCCTCTCGGTGTACTACGGGAACGCGATCGCGCTGAAGAACGTCTCGATCGAGATCTTCTCCCGCGAGGTGACGGCGTTCATCGGCCCGTCCGGCTGTGGCAAGAGCACGTTCATCAGGGTGTTCGACCGGATGAACGACCTGATCGAGTCCGCCCGCATGGAGGGCACGGTGCTCTACCACGGGCAGGACCTCTACGGCGAGGAAGTCGACCCCGTCGAGGTCCGCAAGCTCATCGGCATGGTGTTCCAGAAGCCAAACCCGTTCCCGAAGTCGATCTACGACAACATCGCCTTTGGGCCGCGAGTGCTCGGCATGAAGAACGGCCTCGGCGACCGCGTAGAGGAGGCGTTGACGAGAGCCGCGCTGTGGGACGAGGTCAAAGACCGGCTGAAGGAAGACGCCTACAGCCTCTCAGGGGGCCAGCAGCAGCGCCTCTGCATCGCCCGCTGCCTCGCAACGCATCCTGAGGTCATCCTCATGGACGAGCCGTGCTCGGCGCTCGACCCGATCTCCACCTCGGCGATCGAGGACCTGATGCTCGAACTCAAGAAAGACTACACGATCATCATCGTCACGCACAACATGCAGCAGGCGGCCCGCGTCGCCGACTCGACCGCGTTCTTCAGCGTCGAGCTCGACGGGAAGGGCCAGCGCATCGGCATCCTCGTCGAGCACGACGAGACGGCGAAGATCTTCACGAACCCATCCGACGAGCGCACCGAGCACTACGTCACCGGGAGGTTCGGCTAGCCATGCGCACGGGATTCCAGCAGGAGCTGGGCGAGCTCGAGGCCAACCTCCAGGAAGAGGGAGCCATCGTCCTGCGAGCGCTTCGGGGCACCCTTAACGCACTCGAGACCCAGGATGTCGAGCTGGCCGACGAGATCATTGCCTTCGACGACGAGGTTGACGATCACTACCACAACCTCGAGAAGAAGATCGAGCTCCTGCTCGCCCGGCAGACGCCGGTCGCGACAGACCTCCGCCTCGTGCTCGCCGTTCTCCACAACAACATCCGCTTGGAGCGCATCGGCGACCAGTGCGTGACGATCGCGAAGCTCACAAAGCTCACGAGCCACCTCGACATGAAGCGCTCGCTCATCGATGGCTTCGAGGAGATGGGCTCCCGTGCGGAGGAGATGATCCGGATCGCCATGGACACGTTCGGCCGGCGCGACGTGGAGGGCGCCAAGGCGCTAGTCGCCCTCGACGAGCTGATCGACCGCGGCAACCGGAACGTCACGAAGCAGGTGCTCGCGCTCGCGAGCGAGCCGGGACTGCAGGAGTGGGGTATGCGGATGATCGTCGTGTCACGCTGCCTAGAGCGCATCGGCGACAACGCCGTCGATATCGGCGAGCAGACCGCCTACGTCGTGACGGGCGAGTTCCGCGAGTTCACAGACGCCTCGCACCCCGACGGCCGCGCGCTCTGAGCTCCGAGCTGCCGCTAGACGTAGCAGCGCGTTTTCCAAGGCGAGAGGCTGGGCGGGAGACGCGGCTGCCCGGCGCAACCCGCTCGGCTGCGCTGCCTGGGCTGCTGGGGCTCGCCCCGGTGGCTGCCGCCAGACGCGCCTCGCTGAGCTCCGCCAGATGCGCAGCCTCTGGGCCGCCGGCAGCGCGCCCGCGCTGGGGTCGTCAGATAGCCGAAGCCCGCCTCGGTGAAGGGCAGCCCACCAGCCGCCGTATGGGGACATCGAGGCCAGGCAGCCCGTCGCTGTGCAGAGGCGTCGAGGCCAGCCGGGCCGCGCATCCGCTGCAAAGGGGCAGCCCGCCTCCCACCCGCCACCTAAGGAGGGTAGCCGAGAAACGCGCACAGCTCGCGCGCAACCTGTCACAAAAGCGTCACGAAACTGCGCCAAGACTGTGCGCAACTGCGCTCTGCCGCTCGACTGCCCGTTCAGCTTCCCCACCGAGCGCTCAGCTGCCCCTCCAGCCAACTCCGTTGCGCCGCTCCACGGGCTCCACCCAGCGCTCCACCGCTCCAGACCAGCCGCTCCAGCCAGCACCCGGCAACTCCACCCTGCGCCCGGCCGCGCCGGCCCGCCCCAATCCAGACCAGCGCCACTCGCCCATCCTCTTCACCGCTAGACTCCAGGGGACCCTCGCGAACGCAGCCGAGGAAACCTCATGGTTACCCCTTCGCCACGACCGCTGGCGAAGGCCCCGATCGCATCGACGCGCCTCACGGACGGCAGAGATCACCTGCTGCGAGACGGCCCTGACCGGAGGATTGCTCGCACAGCGCGCAGCAGCGTATCGACCTCCTCGTCGGTGCCGACGGTGATTCGCAGCCGGTCTGACAGGCTCGAGCCCTCGAAGTAGCGCACGAGGATCTTCCGCGCCCGCAGCTCTGTGAACCACGTTGCCGCCTCCGGTGCAGGCGGCCGAACAAGGAGGAAGTTCGTCTCGCTCGGGAGCACCTCGAAGCCAAGCGCGCCGAGCTCGCCCGTGAGCCTCGTGCGCGTCTTGATGATGCGCTTGACGTTCGCCCGGTAGTAGGGCAGGTCGTCCAGCGTGGCGAGCGCTGCGACCTGACCGAGGCCATTCACGCTGTAGCTGTCTCTGAGCTTCGCGAGCGCGGCAATCAGCTCGCGGTGGCCAACGACGTAGCCCACGCGTTGGAAGCAGAGCGAGTAGCCCTTCGAGAAGGTGCGCGCAACCAGCACGTGCGGCTGGCTGAGAGCGAGCGCCAGCGCGTTGCCTGAGGCGAAGTCAACGTACGCCTCGTCGAGCACCACCACTCCCTCCATCGCGGAACAGAGATACTCCAGCTCCTCCTGCGAGTAGCCCCGCCCGCTCGGTGCGTTCGGGGTGGTCACGAACGTCAGCGCTGCCCCGAAATCCCACTTCCTACCGCGTCGGAGCGCCGCAGGCAAAGGAAGGGTGAAGTCGGCCTCGAGCGGCACCTCGTTCCGCCGCGCCCCGTGGCTCTCGGCCAGCGTTGGATAGAGCGAATAGCTCGGCGTGAGGTACTGGACCGTGGCTGCCGACTGCCGGCTCGCCGAGACCGAGGAAGCCGGCTCGGCGAAGGCGCGTACCGCCACGGCGAGCAGCTCGTCCGAGCCGTTGCCCACGATGATGTTCGCTGGATCGCACCCGTGGTGCTTGGCCAGCCGCATGCGCAGTCTCGCCGCGCTCGGATCGGGGTAGAGGCGCAGTCGGCCGTCGACAGCGTCACGCGTTGCCGCGATCACCTTTAGTGACGGCGGATAAGGATTCTCGTTCGTGTTCAGCTTGATGAGGCGTCCGCGCTGCGGCTGCTCACCAGGCACATACGCATCGAGCGCTCGGACGAGGGGACGAACGAGGTGGTCGGGAGGATGGCTCGCCACGGCCGGCATTCTCGCCGAAGCCGTGCGTACAGGAGCCGGGGCCGCTACGGTGCCCGGGTGCTTGACGTTGGGATCGTCGGCTTCGGTGCCATCGGTCAGGTTGTGGCACGCGAGCTCGCCGCCAGCGCGGCCTGCCGGGTTTCGAGCATCCTCGTCCACCCGACAGCGCGCCCCGAGGTCCCCGAGGGCACCGTACTCGCCACGTCCGTGGACGAGCTGCTGGCCTCAGAGCCCTCGCTGGTGGCGGAATGTGCCGGTCAGGGCGTAGTTCGCCAGTACGGCGGGCAGATCCTCGCCGCGGGCGTCGACCTCATGATCATCTCCACCGGCGCGTTGGCGGATGAAGCAACGTACGAGCGCCTGCAAGCGGCCGCGCGAGCCGGAGGCTCTCGGATGTTGCTGCCCGCCGGCGCCACCGCCGGAATGGATGGACTCTCGGCGCTGCGGGCCGGCGGCCTAACCCGGGTCAGGTATACGTCCACCAAGCCCCCGGGCGCCTGGAAGGGCACGGAGGCCGAGCAGCTCGTTGAGCTCGGCGCTCTGACTGAGCCAACGGTGTTCTACGAGGGACCAGCCCGCGAGGCGGCCCAGACCTTTCCGAAGAACGCCAACCTCGCGGCGACGATCGCGCTTGCTGGCATCGGCCTTGACAAGACCGAGATCGCGCTCGTCGCGAACCCCGCGGCATCGGGTAGCACGGGCAGGATCGAAGCGGAAGGATTACTCGGCGGGCTAACGGTTGAGACCTGGGGCGAGCCGAGCGAGACGAACCCCAAGACGTCTGCCGTCACCGCGTTCAGCATCGTGGCCGCGGTGGAGTCGCGTCAGGCCACAGTCGTCCTCCCCGCCTGACCCCGCGAGGTGGAAATCCGAGCGGGTTGTTCGGTCAGCGTGGTTGTGCCTGGGTGCTTCTGGACGTGCTTTGGCGGTGATTGGTGGCGGCGGGCCCTGTCCGTGTGGCTGACTGAGGGGCTAGGCCGGCACGCTAGGTACCTTTCGATCCCTGCGTACGCGCCGAGTCGGGCGAAGTGGCCGAGTCGCCCTGTCGAGCCGCTGTGCCACCGAGCCACCGACCTCCAGCCCGGGGCGGCGTGACGAGCCTCCCGATTAGACCACCCGAGCCTGCCGGCGCGCAGTGACACCTGA
Organism: Actinomycetes bacterium; assembly: GCA_026708005.1. Taxonomy (GTDB): domain Bacteria; phylum Actinomycetota; class Thermoleophilia; order Gaiellales; family Gaiellaceae; genus JAPOVR01. The sequence continues at coordinate 42,401 of JAPOVR010000125.1, read as the reverse complement.
TCTCAGCCTGGCCGGGGAGGCCTCGCGCCGGCCGAGTGGCCTCCGTGAGGGCACAAAGGCAACCCACCTCCCCCCGCCAACACCCGGGGGAGGATAGCCGAGAAAAGCGCACAGCTTCCGTACGGTGTGTCACGAAAGCGTCATGAAACTGTGCCAACTCTGCGCCCCGCCGCCGCGCGCACAGCCGCCAGACGGACGGGACACAGAACCTCGATCCTCAGAGCTACGGCCCAGATCCGAGGCGCAGATGGAGAGCTACCTCGTGGCTTTCCTCACCAAAGATGCCCCACACGCTCAACGAGCAGGCGCGGCGGCCGCATGGACACGATCGCCATCCCCGCGCGAGCAGGCCGTGGCGAGCTCGCTGGGCCTGAGCCCTTCGACTCGGCCGCCCCCGCCGAACGGCGCGGCTTCACCCCGCTCCTGCCTCACACCGCATCCTGGTGGCGCGCCAGCCCCAAGAAGATCAGGATGAACAGCGGGCCGAAACACCCCGGCCGGCCCTACTGCCCCTCGTCCGGCTGCTCCTCGACCGCAGGCGACTCCTCCGAAGGCGACTCCTCCGTCGGCGAAAGCTCGTTACCGCCGTTCTCCGATTCCGGATCCTCTCCACTCTCTTGCTCTCCGTCGACCTCTCCGTCGATGGGTGCAGGCTCCTCCTCCACCTCCGGCGGCTCGCCTGGCTCATCCGTGGGATCCTCGTCGGGTTCATCCTCCTTGGGCGGCCTGGGCCCAAGCTCGACGATCTTGTGGTGGGGCTCATACTTGACCGTCCAGCGCTCCTCCTTGAGCAGCTCGCCGCCGCGGTATACCGCGCGGGCGTAGTCGACAGTAAACCCGTCGATACCCCCATCCTGAATGACTTTCCGCTTGCCAGGCCGCAGCTCCGGATTCCGCTCGCGCTTGACCTTTGCCTCCTCGACGTTGCGCGGAGCACCCGTCGCGGTCGTCACCCGCCGGTTGAGCTTCGCCGAATAGAACCTGAACGTGACCGACGTGTCGTCGGCCGACGCCTTGATCAGGATCGCCGCAGGCCAGTTGTTTCGGAACACAAGCTCGGGCCCTCCCCACGAGACCGTCGCCTCGCGGCCCATTGGATACCGCGAGATGTAGAACGAGTGCGGCCGATGCTCGACGAGCTCAAGACCTGCGAAGAATGCAGCGTTGAAGATCGTGGTCGCGACCTGGCTTACACCACCGCCGACTGCGGGAACAAGCCGATCGTTGAGGATCTGCGGCGCCTTCACGAAGCCGCGCTCCTTGGTTCGCTTCCCCAGCACCTCGTTGAGGGAGAAGGTCGCCCCAGCCTCCACGATGGTGCCGTCGAGGATGCTGGCGGCAAGCTGGATGTTCTGAACGCGCGCCTGGCAGCAGGCGTACCGCGTCGTGAACGCGCTGATCTCTTTACGGATCTTCATGTTCTTGGCGTCTCGCGTGCTGAACTCAGGCTCAATCTCGTGGAACTCAGCAGGAACCTGTGGCTCCCCGAGGTTCGGCAACAGCGCATCGAGGGTTGCACCAGAGTCGAATTCTCGTCCCGGTCTCGACTGGACGATCCGCACGATGTCGTCGGCAACGCGAAACTCCGCGTCTGCCGGCTCCCGCTTGAGCTGCGTGAACGTACGCTCTAGTCGAGAGCGCAGCGGTGCCCGATCGAGGGACACGATGAGCCTTCCGTCGCGCTCACGAAAGCGAAGGGCCTTCCTCAGTAGCTTCTTTGAGAACTTCACGCGCTCGTCGCCGCTGACGACAGCGGGCATTTCCTCGAGGATCCGCCTCGCATAGCTGGCCGCGCGGACCGCCTCAGCGTAGGTGATCGACGGCTCGACCTCGCGTAGGGGTATCTCGACCACTGCGGGCAACCCCGCCAAGCGCTCGAACAGCATGTCTTGATCGATCTCACTCCCCGAAGAGCCCTTGACGGGGACGATCTCCTCTTCGTCGATCTCAACGGTGGGCGGGACCACCTCTCGCCCAAGCTCGGCCGCGATGTCGCTGACGGCCGTCCGAACCTGCTTCGGTCGGGCCGTGAAGCCGAGGGGGATGTCGATCGTGGGCGCAAAGCCAAGCCTCGCGCGGAGACGACTCCAGCCGTCGCGGCTCTGCTGCGCCTGTGCGAGCACGCGCTCGAGCTGAGCCTCGACCCCAAGTTCGGCAACCGTCGTCCTCAGCTGCCCGCGCGTATGGACGAGCGTAATCGGCTGGTCGAGCCTCGCAGCCGCAAGCACTTCGAGCTTGCCGCGAGCCTCATCGATCGAGTTGCCGCCAACATCGATTCCGGCGATCGTGACGGCTGGAGGGATGTGGCCGTCCACCGACCGAGCGAGGTACAGCGCAGCCACGATCATCCCGACCACAACGGCGGCGATGACACCAGCAGCCACCTTCACGGCCGTGCGGCCAGACCGGTCGCGCTGCCCTTTACCAACCTCCACGGACACGATCCCCTCCTGCGACGATTGTACGACGAACGCAGCTCAGCGAACCCGCCTCTATGACCTCCCCAAAGCAGACATGGCCAGTTTCAACACTCTTGGGGCCACCCCGAACCACCACCCACGTTCGACGGTAGCGCAAGATTGCGCCCGGGGTAAGGTCAGACCATGCCGATAAACGAACAGAACTGCACCGAGATTCATGACGACCGAGCCTGACACGGAGCGGATCCGGGCGGAGCCGAACGGCGTGCTCCCCTCCTGGCTCCTCGGCCCGATCCTGCTCACCTGCATCTGGACGGCGGCCGCGCCGTTCGCGTTCGCCGACGTCTCCACCTCGGCCCGCCTGGGCATGGGCGCGATCCCGGCCGGCGCCGCGTTCGCAGTTGCGCTCGGCAGCTGGCGCCTCTGGCTCAGCCATGGCAAGCCCTGGCATGACTGGAGCGTGATCGTAACGCTGCTCCCCGCAATCGGCGCAGCGGTCTGGATCACGGTGGGTGCGCTAATCCTCGAGCTCGACCTTGCTCGAGCCGAGGTCCTGGGCTTCTCGGTCGGCCCGGGCGTCGCCCTGATCGGGCTGCTCACAACGACGATCAGCTTCTACGGACGGCACCATCCCAACCCGGCTCGCGACGGCTACCGGCGGTCCCAAACCGACTAGCGCTCAAACCCGAGAAGGCCAACGCGCCACCACGCCAGTCAGCTGCCCGCCAGCCTGCCGCTTGGGCGCCGTCAACGAACAGTGCCGCCGCCCCTCGCTGACTACCCTTGGCCCGCTGGTCGGCCGCCCGCTAGCCAGCCGTCTGGGCGCCGTCGATGGGAAGTACCGCGCCCGTCAGGTAGCCAGGACACTCCGTCAGCAGCCAGCTTGCGAACGCGGCAACCTCCTCGGGCTGCGCGAGGCGTCCCAGCGGCACCGTTGCTTCAAACTGCTGCTGCTGCTCGGATCGATCTCCTGGCGCGATGGCCTCGCCCAGTGCCCAGAGCATCCTCGTATCCATGGGCCCCGGGCACAGCGCGTTGCAGCGGATGCCGTTTCCGGTGTTCTCGAGAGCCACCGCACGGGTCATGCCGATGACGGCGTGCTTCGAGGCAACGTAGCCCGAGAGGCCCGGCCAGCCCATCATGCCACCGGTCGAGGCCGTGTTGAGAATCACGCCTCCGCCGGAGTCAAGCAGCGCGGGAAGCGCGTACTTCATCCCAAGCCACACCGTCCGGCAGTTCACCCGCATAACCCAGTCGAACTCGTCGTCCGCGTAGTCGCCAATGGGTTGGAGCGGACCCTCGATCGCCGCGTTGTTGAAGATCCCATCGAGCCGGCCGAACGCCTCGACGGCCCGTGCAACGGTCCCAGCAACCTCCTGCGAGCCCGTCAGATCGGCCGCATGAGCCACGACGTCCCCGTCGATGCCGTCGACCACACGTCCGAGCCCCTCGCTATCGAGGTCAACGGCGAGCACGCGATGCCGGGCTGCGGCAAGCGCGGCGATCGTGCGGCTCCCGAGTCCGCCGGCCGCGCCCGTCACGATGATTGCCTTGCGCTCGTCCATGGACCTCGCACGGTTATTCTATGCGCTCTTCCCTTGGAGTCGTCCTCTGCGACTGCTGCCCCTCCGCACAGCTCGCCGCTCCCGCAGCTCCCTCGGTCTACGCCTGCTCGCCGCACCACCTACGCCCGCCGTGCGTGCCGAGCCTGCCTGGTAGCGCGTGGCGACGCTATGGGGTCGGGACGCTACGGGTCGAGACCCTACGGAGACGGAATCCCTGCAAGCTCAGCGAGCACGCCGTCCGTCTTCGCAACCCGCCCGAACAGCCGCTGGAACTGCTCGAGTGTCGAGTCGTGCCACTCCTCGCGGTCCTCGGCCACCGCGTCCTCGACCACGAGGCAGTGGAACCCTCGGTCGGCCGCATCGCGGGCTGTCAGATCGACGCACTGGCTGGTTGACACCCCCGTCAACACAAGCGACCTCGTTCCGAGGTTGCGTAGGAGCGCCTCGATTCCCGATGAGGTGAACGCGCTTGCTGAGAGCTTCGTGACGACGGCCTCGCCTGGGAGCGGGGCCAGCTCATCGAGGATCTCGTACTCGCGCTCACCCTCGATGTTGCCGAAGGCAAGCTCGAGATCGCGAAGGTGTGGGATCAGGTCGCGGCAGCCTCTCATCTGCGCCCCGAGCCGCACGAACACCACCGGCAGCCCAGCCTCGCGGAAGTGCGAGAGCAGCCGCGCGATATTGGGGACGAGCAGCTGCTCGATCCGGTCGAAACGATACGAGGCCTCTGCCGTACGCCCCTGCTCAGCGAGCCAGCGCCCAAAGCCGGTCGTCCTGCACGCGCTCGCGTACTGCATGTCGATGATGACGAGCGCTGTCGAGGCCGGGTCAAGCCGCTGTCTGAGCGTGTGCTCACCGACTGCGTCGCCGCTGCTCACGCGTCGCTCCCCCACGGTTCAGCCGGCTCCAGGACAAGCCCTGATAGCTCCAGCGCCCCGCGGCGGTAGACCATGAACGCCTTCAGAAACTCGATCGCGACCTCCTTGCGCTGGTTGATGCCTCTCGTGCGCATCCGAACAATGCCGACGTTCGGCCTCGATGCCGACGGTCGGGTCTCGAGAATCTCGCTCTCTGCCCACAAGGTGTCACCTGCGTACACGGGCCTCGGCAGACGGACCTCCTCGAAGCCGAGATTCGCCGCCGCATTCTCGCTCGTATCAGGCACGCTCAGTCCGCCCACGATCGCAAGCGTCAGGGCCGAGTAGACGATCGTCTCGCCAAACCGGGTTCGTTCCGCCAGGAGAGCGTTGAAGTGCACCTGGTTGTAGGCCTGCGTCATGCAGGTGATCCAGACGTTGTCGGTCTCCGTCACCGTGCGGCCGGCGCGACTCCAGTAGACATCGCCGACAGCGAAGTCCTCGAAGACTCGGCCACCCCATGTCTTCGGCGCCACGGCATCCACGACGCTCGCATTCTGGCGTACGCGGCCTGTGCGCGGCGCTCGAGCTGCTCTCACCCGTGCGGCCAGTGCGCTCCCGACCTGTCGCTGCGCTGACGGGTGGGGCAGCAACCGCGTAGACTCCGTGCAAGCCCACTGTCCAGCCGGGCGAAGCGCGATCGACGAGGGGAGAGAAGCCGATGGCCCTTTCGGTCTTCATCGAGGGGAGGTACATCTCGCCCAAGGAGGCGCAGGTGTCGGTGTTCGACGCCGGCTTCATCTACAGCGACGTCGTCTACGACGTCACCTCGGTCTGGAAGGGCTGGTTCTTCAAGCTCGACGAGCATCTCGACCGATTCGAGGTCTCGTGCAAGGGCTTCCGCCTCTCGAACCCCTACGACCAGGACGCGATGAAGCGCATCCTCGCCCGCTGCGTGAAGGCCGGTAACTGGGACGATGCCTACATCAAGGTCGAGTGCACGCGCGGAGTCATCCCGAACCGCAGCCGCGATCTCCGGGAAGCCGAGAACACGTTCATGGGCTACGCCCTCCCGTACATCTGGATCTGGGGTGAGGAGACGTGCCGAAACGGCGCCAACCTCCACGTCGCCCAGACGGTGAGGCGCGTCCCTGACACATCCATCGACGCGCGGTACAAGAACTACAATCGCGGTGACTTCACGAAGGGGAAGTTCGAGGCCTACGACCACGGCTGCGACGACGTGATCATGATCGGCACGAGCGGCGAGGTGACGGAGGGATCCGGCTACAACGTCCTCGTCGTCAAGGACGGAACGGTAGCAACCGCCGACTCGAACGTTCTCGAGGGTGTCACGCGCCAGGCGGTCCTCGAGCTCTGCAGCGACCTCGGAATCCCCTACGAGCTGCGCCGAGTGGAGGAGCACGAGCTCGCAGACGCGGATGAGGTGATCGCAACCACAACCGCCGGCGGGGTGATGCCGGTGATCGCGCTCAGCGGAAAACCCGTCGGTGACGGCAAGCCGGGTTCTCTCACCGTGAAGCTCCAGGAGGAGTACTGGGACCGCCGCGCCCGTGGCTGGCACGGGACGAAGGTCGACGATCTCCTCGCTGGCTCGGCTGGCTGACGCAACGGCCTGAGGGGAGCTTCGTCGCCGTGTGCCGGGAGCACGATGTCCGGCGCAACGGCCTGGCGAGGCTACTGCTGAGGAGACGGGGCGCAGACCTCGTAGTGCGCCCGCCAGAGCCGCGACAAGGCGCGGCGTGCCCGAGTGGGCCCGGAGCGGACACGACCGTGAGCACGCGAGAGAGAACCCCCGCCAGGTAGCTCCGTGCGGGTGCCCGTAGACGACGCGGGGTCGGTCGGTGGCCCCGCACGAGGCGGGCTGTGGCCCGGGTGGCCGAGGCTTTCACAGAGGGCAACCAACCGCCCACCCACCACCCGGGGAGGGTAGCCGAGATATGCGCACAGCTTGCGCGCAATCTGCCACAAGAGCGTCACGAAACTGTGACGAAACTGCGCAGATCCGAAACTGCGGAAACTGCGCGAATTCCGCGGGCTGAGCTGCCCGGCTGGCAACAGGATCGGCTGGATACGCGACCGCCCGCAGGCTTCCGGCTGGATGCCCGCGGGCCTCAGATCATCCCTCGGCAACGTCGCGCGACAGCGACACTTCCGGCTGGATGCCCGACCGCCCGCAGGCTCAGGCCGGATTCCTGGCTGGCCTCACGCTCTGATTGGATCCCTGGCCGGCTGCAAGCTCCGGTTGGATTCCCGGCCGACCGCGGGCTCCGCCTCGAGGTTCCTCCAAGCTCTGCGGAGGTCCCCCAGGCTCCGGCCCGGGCTGCGACAAGCTCCGCGGAGGTGTTACTCGCTCAGCGAGGTCGCCTTAACACCCCTCGGGTTCTGCGTGATCTCGGGCAGCAGCGTGCGCTCCTGGAAGCGCCCGCCCGTCTTCGAGCCAACCCAGTTCTCGTCTTCCAGTAGCACGTTGCCGCGCAGGATCGCCGTGACGACCTTGCCGGTCAGCTCGACACCTTCCCAGTTGTTGTAGTCGACGATCATGTGGTGGTCCTGCCACCGCGGGACCCACGTCCTCTTCGGATCGAGCACTGCGAGGTCCGCGTCGGCACCAACGGCAATCTCGCCCTTGCGCGGGTAGAGGCCCATGATCTTGGCCGGGTTGGTCGAGACGAGCTCGACGAAGCGGCTCGGGCTGAGCCTGCCGCGCTCGACGCCCTCCGACCACAGCACAGGCAGGCGCATCTCGACCGCGGACTGGCCGCCCTGGCTCTGCTCGATGGTCGTTCCCATCTTCTCGTAGCGCACCGCCGACTCGATGGCGAAGTGGTCGGAGCTCACCACCTGGCAGTGGTCGTTCTGCACGGCCTCCCAGCATGCGTCGACGTCGTCTTGAGACTTCAGCGACGGAATGTTGTTCCAGAGAAGCCCCTGCCGCTCATCGTCCCAGAGGATGTCCGAGGTGAACGTGAGGTAGATGATCAGGGTCTCGCCGTACATCGGGAGGTCTCGAGCCCGAGCTTCCGCCAGCGCTCGGATGCCGCTGCCCGCAGCCATGTGGAAGACGTACAGCGGCGAGCCGCTCCGCTCGGCAAGCAGCAGACACCGTCGGATCGCCGCCTCCTCGACGAGCGGTCCCCGCGTCTCGCAGACGTATGCGCCATGCGTCTTTCCGTCGCGGACGTACTTCGCCGTGAGCCAGTTCGCGATTGCGTCGTCCTCGGCATGGACGATCGAGAGACCGCCGTGCTCGGCAACCTCCGACATCACGCCCAACCGGTGTCCGTCGTCCATCATCCACAGGTACGTCGTGAGCGTCTTGACGGTTGGGATGCCTCCCCGGATGACGTCGCCGATCTCCTCGATGACCTCGAACGTCGGCGTTCCCGTGAGCATCGCGTGGAGCCCGTAGTCCACCGCCATACGGCCGCTTGCCTCGTCCTTCTTCTCAGCGACCGCCTCGTGCAGCGGCTGCTCGGCTGATTGCAGCGCGAAGTCGATGATCGTCGTGGTCCCGCCCCAGGCGGCGGCCCACGAGTACTCCTGTGGCTCTGCGAACACGATGCGCTCGAAGTTGAGCCCGTAGTGGACGTGCGGATCGACGCCGCCCGGGATCACGACCTTTCCAGCCGCTTCGACAACCTTCTTGGCGCGAGGTTCAAGACCCCCAGGCTCCGCGATGGCGACGATCTTCTCGCCGCTCACCGCAACGTCGAGCTCCTCGGTGTTGGCCGCGGTCACAACAGTGCCGCCGCGGACGAGCAGGTCGTACATCCATCCCTCCTCTGCGTGAGCTTGCGATGGCATCCTCGCAGGACCAGCCGGGCTGCGCGACTTGCCGATGTCCCCATGAGATCCATCACAGCGCAGAGTCAGACAAGAGCAAGGCGATAGCGGCAAGAATCGACCGCCGGGACGCAGCTGATCGGCCGCCAGGACGCGCTGGCCGAACGGCGAGGTCAGAGGCCGGCGTGGCGCTGGATAGCGGATGGAGCTGACTAGGCGGGGTCGACTGCGCGGGAGCTATCTCTGGCAGGCAGCTCCTCGACGTCCGCGGACTCCTCCGATACCTGGCGAATCAGCAGCCAGCCCAGGAAGGCGGCCACCGAGAGCCCACCCAGCGCAACCCGACTTGCCCCCAGCGCGCTCAGCCAGTTCGTCTGCTGGTGCAGAACCCAGACCGTCCCGCTCCAAACGATGAGAGGCCCGAGCGCCGAGGCGACACGGTTCGCGAGGTTGAAGAAGCCGAAGAACTGACCCCGCAGCTCGCGGGGCGAGATGCGCAGCATGAACACGCGATCTGCCGTCCACACGACCCCGAGGGCAAGCCCAGCCGCCGGGCTTGCAGCCCACACCGTCCAGGGCTGACCAACGGCCGCAGACAGGAGCACCGCGCCGGCGAAGGTCGGAATGACAATGAGAATCGGTCGCTTTGGCCCGAACCGCTCGACCGCCTTGCCACCGATGACCGCGCCAGCCCCGGCGGCGACGACCGACACGCCGATCACGAGATTCTTCTCGCGTTCTGAGAAGCCGCCTAGGCGAGTCATGTAGACGGCGAAGAAAGCGCTCAGGGTGGCAATTGCCTCGAAGTAGAGCAGCCGGCCCGCGAGGAAGCGCACCACCCGCGGAAAGCGCCGCGCCTGCTGGGCCGTCTGGGCAAGCTGGCGAAATGCCAGGCGGGTCGCATGCCCCGAGGCCGCACGGGGCCGAACGTGCTCGCGCACCAGCGCGAACGCGGGAAGCGCAAGCACCACGAAGAGAAGACCCGCCGGGGCGAAGGCTCGCTGCTTGTCTCCCTCGCCGACGATCAGCTCAGCGACGACGGCGAGGCCGAGGATGATGCCGACGAAGCCGAGGGCGACCGCCATCCCCGACACGCGTCCGTGCTTCTGCGACGGCGCGACGTCAGCGAGCAGCGGGTCGTACTGGGCGAAGGCGAGCTGGGCGAACGCCACGGCCGTTCCGCCCACGACGAGAACCGGCAGGATGCTGCCTCCCGACGGCACGACGCTGAGCAGGGCACCGGCACCGGCCGCGAGGATCGTGAACCCGGCGAGGAGGGGCTTGCGCCGGCCAAGCTGGTCGGCGATCGCGCCGGCGAGTGGCATCGTGACCAGCAGGAAGGCGACGACAACGACCTGCGTCATGCTCACCATCCAGTCGGGCCTGCCCAGGTCGTCGATGATCCATGCCGGCAGGAACCGCACCACCAGGATGAACGTGAAGAGGGAGTAGGCGAGGTCGTAGAAGGCCCACGCGACCGCTGAAGCGGGTAGGCCCAAGTCAGACCGACGGCCGAGCACGTGCAAACCCTAGGTGCAAGTGCGAAGCGCGTTGTTCGTTCGTGTCTCCGAGGGAGGTGAGAGCCGATGCGACCCGGTGTGCGACAGACCCCGATGAGACCGCATGGCGAAGGGAACGCAGCCCACAGCGGGGGAGCCAGGCCGCGTGGTTGGCATGCGCCGGTCGGGCGAAAGGGGCATGGCTGGGCAACGGCCAAGGGCGGTGAGCGTGCAATGTGCCGCCTGTGCGCGGAGCGCCACAGATCCGCAGAGGCCCGAGGAGCCAGCCGGCGCCGAGCCGCCGGTACTCAGGAGCCGGGACGTTCACCAAGAGCAACAACAGCGAGCGGTCTCCATCCGCGGCCTACGGCCTGGCGGGACGGAACGGGCGCAGAGTCGGCATCGGTTCGTGACGCCTCTGTGACAGATATTGCGAAAGCTGTACGCGGTTCTCGGCTACCCTCCCCCCAGGGTCGGGGGGTGGGTCGCCCCTTTCGGACAGCTGAGCGGGGCAGGCGAGCGGGCTCATCCAGCCCGGAGCTCACACGCGAACGGAGAGCAGACCCAGCCAGGCAGCGCGCCCGAGCTTCCGCCGGCCCGCCCGACTCTCACAACCCGCGATAGTCACATCCCCTGCTCTGTCCGCGGCCACAAACCCCCGCCGCCCCGGCCCCGAGAAGCATTCAGACAGACCAATCCGGCTACGCCCTCCATCGAGGGCGACGAGCGAGGTCACAGTTGCAGACACCGTGCTGCGCCCAAGGACGTCTCCGACCCGCTTTCGGCCTTCACCCAACAGCAGAGCTTCACGGTGCTCCACCCAGCCCGCGCACCAGCGGTCTCGCTCGGCGGCTTCAGCCCCATTCCCGCTCCGAGCTCGTCGCTGGCGGTGGCCTCCGTGACTACCCACAACCGAACCATGGCCCCGGCACGAGCACGCTCCCAGAGCGAGCTAGACTGCCCCCGCAGCTGCGAGCCGCTGCGGTGCGGGCCTCGCGGCGGCGCGACGAAGGGAGCCCCTGTGTTGGATGCAATCTCGTTCACCGCGCTCTGTACGAGGGAGCTCAAGCTCTGCGGTTTGCGGTAGGGCGAGACGGCTGCCGTGCTGTCGCAGATGGACGAGCGGATGGAGTACGCGACGCCTTCATGGCGGCCGCACGGGCACTCGGGGCCACGCCCTTCCACGTCAGGTTGCCCGAGGCGATGAGCTCCGTCCTTGGGGATGGCGGCGCCTGGACGGTCGGAGCGACGCCGCTTGCGGCCAACAGGCCAGCGGTCGAAGCACTGAAGCAGGCCGATCTCGTGATCGACCTCATCTTCCTGCTGTTCTCCAAGGAGCAGATCGAGATCCAGGAGGCAGGCGCGCGCATGCTCCTCTGCGTGGAGCCGGTCGACAACCTCGCTCGCCTCTTTCCAACGGAGGATCAGCGGCGGCGCGTCAAGACCAGCGAGGAGCTGCTCGCGAACGCGTCCGACCTGCGCTTCGCGAACCCGGCGGGGACCGACGTAACCTACCGACGGGGTTCCTACGGCGTCATGACCGAGTACGGCTAAACCGACACTCCCAGCCGGTGGGATCACTGGCCGTCGGGATTCTTGTTCACGAGCGGGGAGGACGACGGCGTCGACGGGAAGGTTGTGATCGACCGCCGCGACATCATCGTGACGCCGTTCAAGAAGTACGTCAGCGACCCGACCGAGCTGACCATTGAGCAGGGGCTCGTGCAGAATGTCCGCGGCGGATTCGACGACGAGAAAGCCTACGGCATCTCGCACATCGGCTGGGGCTGCAACGAGAACGCACGGTGGTCGGGCCTACAGAACGACCGCCGCTCAATTGGCATGGAGAGCCGTGCGTTCTACGGAAACGTACTGTTCTCGACCGGGCCGAACTCCGAGCTGGGCGGGTCGAATGACACCCATGCCACGTCGACGTTCCGATGCGCAACTGCAGCGTGTTCCTTGACGATGAGCCCGTCCTGCTCAGCGGTGAGTTCGTGCTGGACGACCTCAGGGCACGGCGCACCGAGTTCGCCCCGCCATCGTTGGCAGGCGCGTCGTGAGGCTGCAGCTGCAGTGCGCGGGAAAGCACAGCGGGCAGAAGGAGGAGCTGTGACCCAGACCGCAAGCTAGACCGCGTTCCTGAAGGGGTCCGACGACTACAAGGCCAGCCTGCGCGATGGCCGTCAGGTCTTCTACCGGGGCGAGCCCGTCGACGATGTCACATCCCACCCTGCCACCGGACGTGGCGTCTCGACGATCGCTGATCTCTACGAAGACCAGCTTCGGCCCGAGACGCAGGACATTCTCACCTATCAGCGCGATGATGGCGCGCGCGTCACGGCCTCGTACTTCCTGCCGCGCCCAAGGAGGATCTAGCCTGGCGCCGTCAGGGCATCGAGCACGTCGCCCGCAGGACGTTTGGCATGTTCGGACGTGGCATCGACGTGATCTCGAATTCGGTCGCCGGGTACGCGGCGGTCTACTCGACCTTCGAGCAGGAGTGTCCGGAGTTCGCCGAGAACATCCCCGCCTACCGGACCTTCGCGGAGGAGAACAACATCCACCTGGGAGCGACGATCGTCGATCCGCAGGGTACCGGGCGCGGGGATCGAGTACCGCCGACACGGAGAGGCCTCCCGAGCGGGCAACCGCGACGATCGTCAAGGAAGACTCCACGGTAATCTGGATCTCGAGCGTCAAGGGCGTCGGAACGGCCGTGCCTCAGGCGAACGAGCTGATCGTCGGTGGCTTCTATCCGCCGCGGGACGAGGAGAGTTTCTAGGTCGTCATCCCGGCGAATGCAGAAGGCCTCCGCATGTACTGCCGCGAGATGGTGCACGACCCGGACGCAGCTGCCCAAGACCACCCCATGGATGCCCGTGGCGAAGAGATTGAGGCGATCGTGACCTTCGATGAGGTGCTCGTCCCCCGCGGGCGCATCATCAGCATGAAGAACAAGGTGCTGCACGGCGTCAACTTCTACAACGTCATGGCGGTCCACGAGCACTGGTACACGTTCATCCGCACGACGGCCCGCGCGGAGCTGCTCGCTGGCCTCGCGCAGCTTGTGGTCGACACGCTTGGGCTGGGCGAGATCCCCACGGTTCGCCAGCGGGTCGCTCAGATCTTTCGCTGGGCAGCCGCCTGCCGGGCTCTCGTCCTCGCCTCCGAGGAACGGGCGCAGCTCTCCGAGGGCGGTGTGATGACACCCGACACAGCAATGATCTCGGCCGGACGCGCCTACGCGCTCGACCTGTATCCGCAGATCGCGCACACGATCCGCGACATCTGCGGGCAGGGCCTCATCTTCCGCTTCCACGACCGCGATCTCGAGTCGCCGGCGGCCTTCGGCAAGAATCTCTCCTGGTTCCTCGATACGCGCAGCGTCGGTGCGCGCAACAAGAACTTCGTCATGAACCTCGTGTGGGATGCGGTCGCGAGCTCCCACGCGCTTCGGGTCGAGCTGTTCGAGGAGTCAAACGCCCTCATGTGCCCCTGCTTCTGGAGCGCGTCTACAACGAGTACGAGCGCTCGAGCACCATCGAGGCGTGCCGTCACATGATCGGACTTGAGGCGAACGGTCAGAAGGACTACATAAACGAAATCAAGCAGACGTGGGCTGAGCGCAAGGAGCGCGGCGAGTACTAGCGGGCGAAGAAGCTCGCGCCGCCCGCAGCCAACGCGGGCGAGGACGGGAGCCGAACGGGGCACGCTGAGCCGCTCATCCACCCAGCAGACCAACGAGCAAGAGGCTGTGTCGGAGGGGAAACAAGGCGCTCGCCCGCCGCTTCGTGAGCGAGCGGCTCAACAACCGCGACGCCGGCGCGTTGCGCGAGATCTGCGCGCGCGACTACACCGTGCACTGGGGCGGGCTCGGTGAAGGGCGCGGCTGGGAGGAGGCGGAGCGCATGGAGAGACACGCGCTCGCCGCCTTCCCCGATCTGCAGGTCGAGAGCGAGTGGATGGTGAGCGAGGGCGACCTTGTCATCCAGGGCTCGCGGGCGCGGGGCGCCAACCGCGGCAGGTGGTTCGGGGTGGCACCGACTGGCAAGACCGCCGAGTGGACGGCGATATAAGTCTACCGTATCGAGAACGGCAAGATTGCCTAGCAGTGGCTGAACGAGGACTGGTCGAGCGTGCTGCAACAGCTCGGCTCGCTCCCGCCGGCCTAGGAAGGCCGGGCCGAGCAGTTCGGGCCTGGGCGGGCTGGCCGCGCTTTGCTAGCCGGAGCCGGCGGGCTGTGAGCTGCCGTGCGGGCCGTGGACTGCTGTTCAGTGTGGCGATCGAGGCCGCTGGCGCTTCCTCGGCGGTGCTCCTCGGAGCTTCCGAGGACGGCCGGAGAAACCTGGCCGGCGAGATCCCACTGCCCTGCCGCCACGAGCCGCCAGCCTGGACGAACCCGACGCGGCGCCCGGCGGCTGAGCGTAGGCCGAGCGGGGCGCGTTCGGCGGCGCTGTGGGGTGTGCAGTGGGGTTGTGGGGCGTGCGGCCGTGGAGCCGCCGCGCCGCTCGGCTGCTGGGCCGTAGGGCGTGCGGCCGTGAGGCTGTGAGGCTGTGAGGCCACCGTGGCCGCTGCCGAGGCTGCGGGCCGGCCGCGCTCGCGAGCGGCTACCGCTTCTCTTCGACCCACCCCCCACCCGGGGGGGATAGCCGAGATATGCGTATAGCTTGCGCACGATCAGTGACAGAAGTGCCACGAAACTGTGCCAACTTTCGCACGGCCGGCACGGCCGCCACACCCAGCGGGGGCGCGCAGAGACAACCCGGCGGCTGCCGCACCCTCGACCGGCCTGGACGATGCCTCCCACTCCCAGCCAGGACGCGAGCTGCGACATCCCCGGGGCTGTCGCAGCTCGGTAAGAGCAGCCCCCGCGCGATAAGATCGGCCGGTCGCTGTGCGAGCCCGATCGCGGCGAGGCCGCGAAGGAGGGAGACGCCCGGATGCAGCAGGTATCCGTATCCAAGCCGTCGGACTTTCCGCGAGACAAGAAGTTCCGCGATCCCATGACGCCGCCGTTCTGCGATGAGAACGGCGTGTACCACGTCTTCAGCATGGCCGACGTCATGCAGGTCCTCGTGAACCGGGAGGCCGCGTTCACCCGTGACCCGTCTCCGTGGCTCCCCGATGAGGGGCCTCTCCATATGGCCCTCAATTTCATGTGGATGATCGAGCCCTTCACGCTCGACGGTGCGGAGGGCCGCCACGACCCGCTTCGTCGCGTCGTCGAGCCCTGGTTCAAGAACCGAGCCGTCCGCACCATGCAGCCGATCATTCGCGAGCTCACGTTCGAGATGATCAATGAGGTCGTCTCAAAGGGAACCGGAGAGCTGAACCTCGCGACCGAGCTCTCCTCGCGGCTCTCGATGCGCGTCATCTGCCGGCTGACGGGCATCGAGCTCGAGCGTGAGCATTGGATGCGCAAGAAGCTCGATGAATTCAACCAGGCGACCTGGTCGGACCTCCCGCCTCAGTGGGAGGTCCAGGCGTACTTCTGGCAGATGGTCGCCAAGCGCACTGCACGCCCGCAAGATGAGCTCCTCGATGTGATCGTCGAGGCCTGGAAAACCGGCGCCATCGACGACGACGAGCTGCTCGGCTACATCTACGGCTTCATGGCAGCCGGCACTGACACAACCGGGGCGAGCCTCGTGAACGCCTTCGCGCTTCTCGCCGAATTCGACCTCCTCGACTACACGCGCGGCGTGCTCGATGACGACGAAGCAATGCGCAGGCTGGTCGAGGAGATCCTGCGGTTCGGCACCCCATTCCCGATGAAGCCGCTCTACGTGCGCAAAGACAGCCGGTTCGGAGAGCTGGACGTCCCAGCAGGCAGCGTCCTCACGATCTGGTTTTCGGCAGCGAATCGCGATGAAGCCGTCAACGGCGGGGAGCCGGGAGCCGACCCGAACGTGTTCGATCCAAAGCGCTGGCCGAACAAGCACATCGCGCTCGGCTGGGCGAAGCACCACTGCCTCGGCGCCGAGCTCGCGCGGCTCGAGACCCGGATTCTGATCGAGGAAGCGCTGCGGCGGCTGCCCGGTCTGCGAATGGACGAGAGCAAGCCGTTCAGCCGCTACGCAGGTCTCGTCGACAGCGTGACCGAGGCCTACTTCACCTTCGATCAGGAGCACGCCGAGCAGATCAGGCATGCTGGCCACGAGGCCGTACAACTCGCCTGACCTCGGGCTCAGCCGTCCCCCCGCAGAGCCCAACTCCATCCTCCTTCTCCCGCCCTACCAGGTCGCCTCGGCAGGGCCATGGAGCTGAGTCCCGGCACGACCAAGCCTCCGAAGAGAACCGAATCACCAGCATGCCGGGATCGACAGCTAGCGCAGAGGGCGCGCCTTGCGCGGGTCGCGCGTGAGACCCGCCCAGCTGCGAAACACCGGTATCGCCAGCAACAGCAACGGAACGAGGACAAACCAGGCCGCCGAGATCAGAAACCACGCCAGGGACGTCTTGAGCAGCTGGCCGAAGGGCTCGTTATAGGCAAGCCACCGCGCGACGATGAGCCCCGTGGCCGCGAGCCAGAGAGCTCCCGCGCATGCCACGAGCACCCGGCCCAGGGTGCTCTCGAGGAAACCCAAGATGCTTGCTCCGCTGAGGTAGACGTACCCGAGCAGGAGGTGAAGGAGCAAGCCTGCGACAACGCTTCGCACCCACCTCTTGGGGTAGAGAGCCTCGCTCGCGCTCTCAATCGACATGGAGAGAGCCTACGGCTCCGCCCCGAGCCCGTCTCCATCGAAAGCCGGAGGCCTGGCTGGGACCAGGCCTCGCGTCGTCTCACGACCGACCGGAGCACCCCCACGGGCAGCTTGATCTGCGCTGAGCGCCCGCGTGCTCAGGCGTCAACGCTGGTCTGACACTAGGCAGCCTGACTGCGAGCCGACTGAATCCGCCGCCGGCGTAGCTCGAGCAGCTCGATGACGTCGCCGCCGTCCCGAAACGGATCTGCGATCAGCGGCCCGTGATCGAGCGGAGAGGCCGCAACGATCTCGGCCTCGATCTTAGCTACGAGCACATCGCCTTCCGGCGCTCGCCGTTCATCGAGCTGGGCCGGGCGTGCAAGGCGCTGGTGTCGTCAATCCGGGCTGGTCGGATGGTGACCGTCAGCGGCTGCTCGCTGCACGCAAGCCGAGCTGGCCGCGTGCTCAGGAGCGAGCTTAAGAAGCGCCGCCGTCTTGGCTCGCTACGCCGGTGATCCGGCCGATCAACGAGAGGGCGAGCCGCCTGCAGCGCACGCAACTCCCGCTCGTGCTCGTCTTGCCACACCTTCACAATCGACTCACAATCGACTCGTACATCGGTCTCCCTGAATCGCCAGCTATGAGCGACAGTAGCGACGCTCATACAGAAGGTGGGTGACGGTGCGGTATCGCTCAGGTAGCCGCCTTGGAGCAAGACGAGCACGTCTCCAGTATGTGCGTGCAGATCCTGCGGTGGCCGCGAGGCGGTGGCTCCGAACCCTGTGCGCAAGCCCGCTGGGCCTCACGAGCCCGCAAGCACGCATAGAGGTGGAGCGGCCAGCGGTGGTTTCGAGTTCGTACCGTCCCGCGCTAGCCGCCCCGGCAGGAGAAGGAAGACGCGGCGGAGAGCCTTCCGAGCACTCTTGTAGCAGCTACGGAGGGCCAGCGTGCTGACGCTCCCACATTCTTGCAGAGCGTTCACCGAGCTGGACACCACTGTGGCGTCCAGCTCGTGCCCCATCCCAGCGCATCTAGCGGCACGCACCGCGCCATGTGGCCATCCCGCTGGCGCCCGAAACTGGGCAGCGGCCGCGTGGCGGGATGGCCCATAGCCAGACAACACCCCAAAGGACAAGACGGCACAGTGTTCGTGACCATCGAAGACGAAACAGGAGACACCCAACTCATCCTCTGGCCCCGCGTCTACACCCGACACAGAAGGACGCTCGAAAGCCGGATCATCCTCGCTCAGGGCACGGTCTCCCGATGGGACGGAACCACCAACACCATCGTCACCAACATCCAACCCATCCACACCAACACCCCCATGCCCCCCACCCACAACTGGCACTAACCACACCACCAAAACCAAGACCGCGCCTTTCCCCCCAGCCGGCTTACCTCTGCCATGGAGGCGTGGGTTGCGTGAAAGGAACGTACAGCGCCCCGACAGCCACACACAGAAAACGGCCATCACCACGCAGACGCAGGCCGAAGCGGCCTGGCACAGCGACAACCAGCGGCCCCGATCCTCGATTGGGGCAAAACGCGGCAGAAATTGGAGTAAACCACCAGAGGCAAGGCGCACGAAGCCGCATGGATAGACGGTTATCGAGTTTTGCTAGACCCTCCTAGGCAGGCCCTCCTGGCAGGGTCAAGCGGAATATTCTTGCACCCCGGGAGCCTGCTGCTCTGCTCGCCCAAAGCGGGACCGCAGGCCAAACCAAGAGACGGCCGGGACAAGCGCGTGCGATACCTGCCGCCTCCGCGATCGGTTAGACCGGCACAACCCCAGGGGAAGCAAGCAACACACCTGGTGGGGTCGCAAGCCACCCAGCCACGCGGTACAGACGCCCCGGCAAACAACCTCAGGGCGGCCCCGGGGCCGCAGCTGCTGTTCCCGGCCCTTCCGAGGTGTCGGGGTACACTCTCGGCCTTACCTGGCTGGCTGCTGCTGTTCCCAGCGGCTGGGAACAGCAGGGAACAGCATCCCACAGGGAGACTCGGCCTTGCGCCGGCAAGCCAGCCGCACGACCGCGGCTCCAAGGCGCCGTCTCGATTCTCCGGCGCACGGGCACGGTAGCGCTGGGTGGATCGAAGCTGGCCCAACACCCGGCAGGCCCGACGCTACGGGACCGCCAACACCCGCCGCTGTCTGCGTGACAGCCCCCGGCCGACGCGCCGGGCTCAAAAGTTTCCCTCGGCCGCTTCCCGCAGAGGCCTGGTTGGCGACCGTCAGGTCGGCCACCGCCCGCCGCAACCGAGCGTTCTCACCCTCCAACTGCTTCAGCCGCTTGGCCTAGGCGACCCGCATGCCGCCCCATCTCCTTACGCCAGCGGCAGTACCTCTGCTCCGTCACCCCCAGCGCCCTGCAAACCTGCGCCACCGACCGTCCCTGCGCCAAGGCCACTGCGGCCTCCCGCAGCCTGGTGATCACTTGCTCCGGCGTGTGCCGTCGACGCGCCACAGCGTCCCCCTTTCACGATCCACACCCTCACATTGGGGATGGACCAGCTCCAAGGGGGCAGGTCAACGGCGCGCAGGCGATGTGAGCCAAAATTCTGGAAGTAGCTGAAGGTGACGCCGCCGCCCATCGACCAGCCGATCATGAAGACGTCGGAGAGGTCGAGCGCATCGAGCATGTCGCGCACAGCGGTGGCAAGACCCCTTGATCGTCACGGTCTCCTCGATCGCCGCCGAAGCGCCGAAGCCCGGGAGGTCGATCGTGAGCACGTGGCGCTCGTCGGAGAGGCCCTCGAGCTGGTTGTGATAAGGCTTACCACTGAGCGGCCAGCCACGGACGAAGAGACCGGCTTTTCCTGCCGCGTGACTCTACAAGAACTCAAGAGCTGAGAGAGCGGGATTTGTATCCTGCTCCCGCGTGCTCGGGACTCGGATCGAGACCGGCGCGCCTTCAGATGGGTGAGAGAGCTCAGACCGTTCTCGTAACCGGAGCCAGCAGCGGCTTTGGCCTCGCGACCGCGCGTCTGCTCGCTGGCACGGGCCGCCACGTGTTCGCGACGATGCGCGAGCCACACGGACGTAACGAGGCCGCCGCCACGACGCTCCAGCAGTGGGCCGACGGCGAGGGAGCCGCGCTCGAGGTGCTTGAGCTCGAGCTGGCAGACCCTGCCTCGATCGAGGGCGCCGTCGACAACGCGATCGCCATCGCCGGAGGGCTCGACGTGGTCGTGAACAACGCCGGCGTCGGTGCCGTCGGATACCTCGAGGGGTTCACGGCCGAGAAGCTCGCGGGTCTGTTCGAGGTCAACCTGATCGGCGTGCAGCGAGTCAACCGCGCCGTGCTTCCCCACATGCGGGAGCAGGGCTCCGGGCTGCTCATCCACGTCTCGTCGAACCTCGGCCGCTTCACCGTGCCGTTCATGGGTGCCTACGCGGCAACCAAGCATGCGCTCGAGGCGCTTGCCGAGGTGTATCGATACGAGCTTCGGCCCCTGGGCATCGACTCGGTGATCGTCGAGCCGGGCGGGTATGCGACCGAGATCTTCGACAAGATCATCGGGCCAGACGACGAGTCGCGCCTGGCTGCTTACACCGAGCTCGACCCGATCCGCGATGGCATGTTCGAGCACACCGGTGCGCTGGTGCAAGCCTCAGATGGGCCGGATCCGCGCGAGGTCGCGCAGGCCGTCCTCGATCTGGTCGAGACGCCCGCAGCGGAGCGACCGCTACGGACCGTCGTCGGCTCCGTCGTCACCGAAGGCGTCCACGAGCTGAACGAGGTGGCGATCACCCTGCAGAAGGCTCATCTCGCCAGCTTTGGCCTCGCGCCCGAATTCGGCTCACATCGCGACGGCCGATCGTGACCCAGCCGCGCAGCATGCGCTAGCCGAACCTGTCAGGCTGTAGTGTCGGCGGTCGGTCTCGCCACGTGACCGCACGAGAGGCTGGCCCGCCGTTGAGTGAAGGAGCATCCGCATGACGACAGACCGTCTATTCGACGAGGACGTTGACGTCACCGAAGCAGTGATTCGCGTGCTCGAAGGGGCGGGCATCGACATGGTGTTCGGCATACCCGGTGGGTACACGGTCAAGCTCTTCGACGCCCTGTACGACCACACGTCGAGCGTGCGTACCGTGCTCGTTCGCGAGGAATCCCTCGCCGGTGTTATGGCCGAGGTCTACGGGCGCCTCACAGGGAAACCCGCCGTGGTGATGGGCCAGGGAGCGTTTCTGCTCTCGAACGCGCTTCTGGGAACGATCGAAGGGCATCTGGCCAGCACACCGATGCTTCTACTGACCGACTTCACCGACGGTGCTCCCTACTCACACCACGGTCCGTATCAGACGGGCACGGGAGAGTGGGGTGCCTTCGATGCTAGGCGGAGCTTTGCTGGCGTGACGAAGGAGACGATGGTTGCAAGCGACCCCGCGCAGGCCGTGCAGGTCACCCAGCTCGCAGTCAAGCATGCGCTCACGGGAGAGCCCGGCCCCGTCGCCGTCATCTATCACGGCAACGCGCTGAACGGCGCGGTTGGTCCCAAGACGCGACCCGCTCTCTACCCGAGCGCGCCCTACCTTCCGGTGGTGGTCGGGCCGGCTCCCGAGGCAGCCGTCGAGGCAGCCGCACAAACAATGCTAGTGGCCGAGCGCCCGGTCATCGTCGCGGGGAACGGCGTGCGGATGAGCCAGGCCTACGGCGAGCTCGAGCAGCTTGCCGTGCAGCTAGGGGCGCCCGTTGCGACGACGGCAACCGGCAAGGGCGTCATGCGCGAGACCCATGGGCTCGCCCTCGGCGTCATCGGCAACTTCGGTCTGCCGATCGCCAACGCCGTGGTCGGACAGGCCGATGTCGTGATCGCGGTTGGAACGAAGCTCGGCGCGACCGACACGGCGAACGAGCATCCGGCGCTGCTCGACCCTCGGCGCCAGAGCTTCGTCCAGATCGACATCGAGCCGCGAAATGCGTCCTGGACCTTCCCGGTCGACCATGCTCTGATCGGCGACGCGGGGCCCGTGCTCACGCAGCTCAGCGAGGCGCTCGCTGCAGCGGGTGGCGTTAGCCAGAGCGCACACGCGGAGCGGCAAGCACTGCTGAACGAAGCACGCCTCGAGCACGTCGGCTTCGACGGCCCCGAGGCTGAATCTGACGCGGCGCCGCTCCTACCCCAGCGGATCATCAAGGACATTCACAATGCCATCGACGACGACGCGATCATCACCTGCGACGCCGGCGAGAACCGCATCTTCATGACGCACTTCTTTCAGACGAAGGGATCCGGGACATTCATCCAGCCGGCGGCAATCGGCGGCATGGGCTACGCGATACCGGGAGCGCTGGCCGCGAAGCTCGTCTTCCCCGATCGCCAGGCGGTGGCCGTGTGCGGCGACGGCGGTTTCGCCATGGGGTTCAACGGTCTGATGAGCGCCGTCGAGAACGACTTGCCAATCACCGTGGTCGTGTTCAACAATGACGCGCTCGGCTGGGTGATCAACAGTCAGGGCGACCGTCCGTTCGCGTCGGAGTTCGAGCGCTTCGACCATGCCGAGATCGCGCGTGCGATGCGCTGTGACGGCGTCCGTGTGGACGAGCCGAATGAGCTGCGCACCGCGCTGTCCGAGGCAGTCGAGAGCGGCCGCCCGACCGTCGTCGATGTCTACACGTCGCGCGAGACCACCTACCGAGAGGTCACGTCGCCGCTGGCAGCGACGGCCGAGTACGCAGAGATCGCAGAGTAGCCGGCTCGCCCTTGTCGCGCGAGTCCAGGAGCACGGAGGAGAGACATGCCGTCAGAGGTCGTGAGCGCAGCTGGTCAGCCCGAGCCCGACGGCCCGTTTGCGCCAGCCACGCTGGCCACAGGCTCTCGCATCCTCTCGATCAGCGGGCAGGTCGCTCATGACCAGGACGGACGCCTTGTCGGCGGCGACGACGTCGTCGAGCAGACGCGGCAGACGCTGCGCAACATCGACGCCCTGGTCCAGGCTGGCGGCGCCACAAGGAGCGACATCGCACGCATCACCGTCTACCTGACCGACATCTGTGACCGTGCGGCCGTGGCTCGCGCCCGCGAAGAGTACTTTGGCTACCACCGGCCGGCGAGCACGCTGGTCGAGGTATCGGCTCTTGCATTCCCAGAGCTGCGTGTCGAGATCGACGCAACCTGCATCTTCTAGATGGCAGGCGGCGAGGCCGGTATCCGAATCGCTGCCGATATCGGTGGGACCTTCACCGACGTCGTCGTCAACTCTCCCGACGGAGATCTCGTTCTCGGCAAGGCACTGACGAACCTCGAGCGAGCGTGGCAGGGTATTCGAGAAGCCCTTGCGGTCGTCGGCTCGCAGCTCGACGTCAGCGTCGCCGACCTCATTCAAAATTGCGGGTACTTCCTGTACTCGACGACGCGCGCGACCAACGCGATCGTGGAGGGCAAGGCCGCGCGCACCGCCTTCCTCGTAACGGCGGGCTTTCCCGACATCCTGCTTCTGCGTGAGGGGGGCAAGAGCGAGCCCTTCAACCTTCGCATGCCGTACCCAGAGCCCTATGTGCCTCGCCACCTGACGTTCGAGATCACCGAGCGGGTCGACTCTGAGGGGTCGATTCTGACGCCGCTCGACGAGCAGAGCGTCGAAGCCGCGCTCGCGGCCGCGCGGGCGGCCGACGTCGAGGCGATCGGCGTCTGCCTGCTCTGGTCCGTGGTCAACCCGGCCCACGAGCTTCGGGTCGCCGAGCTCGTTGAGGGCGTGTGGCCAGAGGTGCCGGTCACCGTTTCTCACCGGCTCAACCCGGTGATTCACGAGTACCGGCGCGCATCGGGCACCTGCATCGACGCTTCGCTCAAGCCGCTCATGCAGGATCACGTTCGCCAGCTTCGCGATGACCTCGCTGCCGAGGGATTCACGGGCGTCCTCTTCCTTGCCAACTCGGTTGGGGGAGTTTCACGCGCGGAGGACGTGATCGAGCGCCCGATCTACTCGGTCGGCTCGGGTCCTTCGCTCGCGCCCGTCGCCGCACAGACGTATGCAGAAGCCGAGCGCAACGGGGCTCCGGAATCGGCCACACCCAACGTGATCGTCTGTGACACGGGTGGCACGAGCTTCGATGTCGGGTTGATCACCGGCGGCGAGATCCAGCGCTCGCGCGACACGTGGATCGGTGGGCGCTTCATCGGCCACCTCACCGGCGTGTCGTCGGTCGACATTCGCAGCATCGGTGCCGGCGGCGGCAGCATCGCCTGGATCGACGCCGGCGGTCTGCTTCGCGTAGGCCCGCAGAGCGCCGGCTCAACGCCAGGCCCGGCCTGTTACGGGCGGGGCGGTACGTCACCGACCGTCACCGACGCCGCCGTCGTCCTCGGCTATCTCGATCCTCACAGCTTCGCCGGCGGTCGACTCGAGTTGTCGCTCGATGCCGCGCGCGAGGTGGTCGGAGCCCAGCTCGCCGAGCCTCTTGGCTGCTCTCTCCAGGAGGCCGCGAGCTCGGTGCTCGTCATCGCCGCCGAGCTGATGGTCTCCGCGATCAAGGACCTGACCGTCAAGCAAGGGTTCGACCCGCGGACGAGCCTCGTTGTCGCAGGCGGAGGCGCTGCCGGCCTGATGATCGCCCCGATCGCGCGTGAGCTTGGCTGTCAGCGCGTGCTCGTCCCGAGGACCGCCGGTGCGCTGAGCGCCTGCGGCGGCCAGTTCGCCAACCTCGTCGCCGAAGCGGCACGGACCCACTTCACGGACACGTCGGACTTCGACGGGGCCGTGGTCGGTGAGCTCGTGAATGAGCTCGCGGCCGAGCTCGACGGCGTCGCGTCATCGCTGGTGGATGTCCAGGCGAGCAGCATCGCCAAGACGTTCTACGCACAGTGCCGCTACCCGTACCAGATCTGGGACCTCGAAGTCCCGCTGCCAGAGCTCGATCTGAGGGCGTCGGACGCGGCCGCCCAACTCGAGGAGGCCTTCCACATCCAGCACGAGCAGATTCTCGGCGTACGCGAGCTCGGGCAGCGGGTCGAGTGCCTCGCGTGGGTCGGACGGCTCGAGGTTGCGCTCGAGCGGGAGGAGTACGGGCGCCCCGAAGGACTGGCCAGGGGCGTCGCCGTTGAGCCGACCGCGGTGCAGGAGGCGTTCTTCGGTCAGAGCGGGCAGCACGGCACGCCACGTTTTGCGGGGAGCGAGCTCTCGACGGGCGTGACCCTCACCGGCCCCACGATCGTCGACGAGCCGACCACGACGATCGTCGTGCCCCCCGGGTCGACGCTGTCCGTGACGGGCGCCGGGAATTATCTGCTTACTCTCGACCTTGCGACAGCTGCCGCGCCCGTGGAGCCGGCATGAGCGCCGTAACCCGAGACATGACGACGCTTGCGGTGCTTGCCAACCGCGTCGACACGATCGTGCGCGAGATGGAGAACACCGTCTTCCGCTCCGGCCGCTCGGCCGTCTTGAACATGGGCCGGGACTTCTCTTGTGGTCTCGTGACGGGAGACGGTCGGCTGCTGGCCTGGGCCGAGGGTCTCCCCATCCATGTCGGGGGCATGGACTTTCTCGCCCAGTCGATGAGCGAGCTTCATCCCGACTTGGCGCTTGGCGATGCGTTCCTTCACAACGATCCGTACCTGGGCAACAGCCACTCGGCGGATCACGCCATCCTCGTTCCGATCTTCGTCGACGACGAGCATGTCTTCACAGCAGTGGTGAAGGCCCATCAGGCTGACTGCGGGAACGCTCTGCCGACGACCTACTCGATCACTGCACGGGATATCTACGAAGAGGGGGCATTGAACTTCCCGTGCGTGCGCGTCCAACGCGAATATCGGGAGATCGACGACATCGTCCGCATGTGTCGCCGACGGATACGCGTGTCGGATCAGTGGTACGGAGACTTCCTCGCGATTCTCGGCGCCGCCCGGATCGGCGAGCGTCGCGTTCGGGAGCTTGTCGCGACTCATGGGCTCGAGACGATTCGCTGGTTCGTTGACGAGTGGTTTGCGTACTCGGAGCGTCGGGTCGTCGCGGCTATCTCCGAGTTGCCAAAGCGCCGCATCATCGGCCGCGGAACACATGACCCGATCGATGTCGTGCCGGAGGGGATTCCTCTTCAGGCGGTGATCGACATCGATCCAAACGGAGGCTTCATCGACGTAGACGTGACAGACAATCCAGATTGCGTTCCCGCAGGCCTCAACCTGTCACGGGCAACGGCTGTCGCCAGCGTGCTCCTCGGCGTCTTCAACTGCCTCGATCCGTCCCTTCCCCACAACGACGGCAGCTTCCGGCGGATCCGGATACAGCTCAGAGAGAACTGCATCGTGGGCGGGCCGCGCTTTCCGGCTTCGTGCTCCGTCGCGACGACCAACGTGGCCGAGCGGATGGTCAACCTCATTCAGGCTGCGTTCGCAGAGCTCGGCGAGGGATTCGGCCTCGCCGAAGGCAACGTGGGCTCGGCGCCCGGATACGCGGTGATCTCCGGGACCGACCCCAGGCGCGACGACGCGCCGTTCATCAACCAACTCGTGGGTGGAGGCGGGGGCGGCCCGGCCGGGGCGAGTAGCGACGGTTGGCTTACCTACGTTCAGTCAGTCGCTGCTGGGCTCGTCTACCGGGAGAGCATCGAGGTCCTCGAGGAGAAGTACCCGATCCGCTTCGACGATGTACGGGTCTGGATCGACTCCGAGGGGGCAGGGAGACAGCGTGGCGCCTCGGGTCTGCGTATGGCGTATCGGCCAGTTGACACCGAGATGACCGCGATCTACCAGGGGGACGGGCACTTCCACCCGCCGGCCGGCGTGCGGGGTGGCGGCTCGGCGGCTCCGGCGGGCGCGATCCGCCTGCACGCCGACGGCTCCGAGGAGAACATGGCCGCCGAGGGCGCGCCCGTGCTGGCGGTGGGTGAGGGAATCGTCGGGCTCCAGAGCGGTGGCGGGGGCTACGGTGACCCGCTCGATCGCGACCCGGAGCTCGCGCGCCGTGACGTTCTGCGCTGCTGGATCAGTCCGGAGCGAGCGCGCGATATATATGGCGTCGTGTTCGCCGGCCAAGCGCTCGACGAGTCGCTCGCGGTCGATGTGCCAGCCACACAGGAAGCGCGTGCCCGGCTGCGCGACGAGCGCGACAAGAAAGGAGAACTGGTGTGAGCAGCGCGAAGGGTCAACGCCCTATCCCGAAGCTCGGGCTGGGGCTGGTGAGCCTCAATACCTCTCCGCCGTGCGACTTCACGTGGACCGCGAGCCACCGCCGAGCGTTCGTGGACACCAGGAGGGCGGAGGCGCTCGGTCTCGAGTCGGTGTTCCTCTCTGAGCACCATTTCGTTGCCGACGGCTACTGCCCGTCGCTCATGGTGCTCGCCGGCTCATTGCTCGCTGCGACCGAGACGCTGAATATCGGTACCGCGGCGCTGCTTCTGCCGCTCGCCGACGGCGAGCGGCTGGCGCGGCAGGTCCGCTCGCTCGGCTCGCTTGTCGAGCGGCTTCGCCTCGGTATTGCGCTCGGCTACAGGCGCGAGGAGTTCATGGGCTTGAACGTCGAGCGTCGGCGCCGCGGCAAGCTGATGGACGCAATGCTCGAGGAGCTCCTGAAGGTGCTCGAGCCAGAGCAGGTGATCATCTGCACCGCGAGCGAGCCGGGGCTCGACCGAGCGCTCCGCTTCGACGTACCAATGCTGATCGACTCGGCGGTGCCGATGACCAGGGCACTCGAGTGGGGTGACGAGTTTCGTGCCCAGAGCGCGCATGAGCTCACGCTGATTCGCGAGTGCTGGGTCTCGGACGACGGCTCCGCGCCGCCCGAAGCTGTCGCACCGCACGACTTCGCCTTCTGGCAGTACATCGGCTGGGAATACACCCCGACCTGGGAGAAGGAGGGAGAGGGCGACATCGACCCGCTACTGGATCCCGAGAGTGAGCGGCTCCAGCAGGCAACCAGTGCCGAGGAGAAGTGGTTTCGCCAGACGCCGGAGGACTTCGCCGATTTCCTCGCGGCAATCCATGCCCGAGGCTTCGATCGGATGGTCGCCCGGATCGCGTGGAGTGGCGTTCCACTCGACCACAGCGTCATGGGCCACCTGGCGGCGATCTCCGAGCAGGGGGTGGCGGCATGAATCTGGGGTGCGGTCCGCTGGACGTCAACGGAGTCCCTCCGGCAGAGCTTGCCGAGACGGTCGCTGACATCGAGGGGAAGCTGTACGACTTCGTCTGGCTGCGCAGCGAATCCGAGCCGATCATTGCCGGCAGCGTCGCGGTCGCCCGCACGCGCGATCTGCGCATCCTGGTCGAGCTCGACCGAGCGCTCGATCCCTTGCGCGACGCGGAAGACCTATGCGTTCTCGACCAGCTCTCGGAGGGGAGGATCGGGCTCGTCTTGGGTGCGGCCGCGCTCGAGGATGCCGGTCTCGTCGCTGAGCTGCAGGGGGCGCTCGACGGTGCCCGCGTGCGGGGCGTACGCGTCTTTCCACGCCCTGCGCAGCTCGCGCTGCCGGTGTTCGCCGAGGGAGGGCCGGGCGACCTGCGAGCAACGGCGATCTCCTACGACGTACGCGCAGGCTGTCTCGTGCAGATCGGCACCGAGGCCGAGGTAGTCGCCCGCCGGGAGCAGATCGACAAGAGCACGCCACTCTTGCTGAGCATCGGTGACACGCTCGAGGCGATCACCGCGCTTCGGAGCGCGATGTTCCTGAGGGATGAGCTCCTGATCGCCGAGCCGCACATCAGGGTCACGACGATGCCTCCAGAAGGGATCGCCCGTCGGCTCGAGGCCTCCGACAAGGACTCGCCGTTCCACCGGCTCGAGTGAGCTCCCGGAGTAGCGTCAGCGGGAGCGAGCTACCCCGCGTCCGGGTTGGCGCTCGCCGCCACCCTGCGCCGCGACTCTTCGATCTCTGCCTCGGTCAGATCGTTCTCGCTCACGCGCCAGCAGCGCACATCGTGCCCCGGCACCAGCGGATACAGCTCCTGGGGCTCTGAACGGCAGCGGTCACGCACGAAATGGCAGCGCGAGGCGAGGTAGCACCCGCTCGGGAGGTCGATCGGGCTGGGGATCTCGCCCTCGAGTCGCTCCGCTCTCGCTCCGACGTCGCGTTTCGCCCGGGGATTGGGTTCCAGAACCGACGCAAGCAGCGCTCGCGAATACGGGTGGCGCGGCCGGGCGAAGAGCTCCTCCTGGGTTCCGATCTCGACGATCTGACTCAGGTACATGACGACTACGCGGTTGCAGAACTCCCGCACGAGAGCGAGATCGTGCGAGATGAAGATGTACGAGAGTCCGAGCCGCTCCTGCAGGTCGTTGAGCAACCTGATGATGTCCGCCTCGGCCTCCGGCGGCAAGGCCGACGTCGGCTCGTCGAGCACGATGAGCTTCGGATTGGGCGCGATCGCTCGGGCGATCGAGCAGCGCTGGAGCGTCCCTGGCGAAAGCCCCTGCGGCACGGCGTCGGCGACGGCTTTCGGGAGGCCCACGAGACCCAGGAGTTCGTGCACGCGCTCCCTTCGCTCGCTCCGCGAGAGATCGGAGTGCAGCTTGAGCGGCTCGCGGATCTGGCGGCCTACCGAGAGCAGTGGGTTCAGCGAATCGAACGGCTCCTGGTAGACGATCTGCATGTCCTTGCGGAGCTGGCGCAGCTCACCCTTGGAGAGCTCGTGGAGATCTCGGCCGTCGAATACGACCCTGCCGCCTGTTGGCTCGAGCAGGCGCAGGACGCAGCGGCCGAGGGTGGTCTTGCCACTGCCGCTCTCGCCCACGACTCCGAGGGTCTCGCCCGGCTTAACGTCGAACGACACGTCCTGGCATGCCTGCACGTACGCGTCGCTGCCCGGAATGGGGAAGTGCTTGACGAGCCCCTCGACGCTCAGGAGTGCGCCGTTGGTAGGCGCTGCGCCCCGCGCATGAGGCGGAGCGGCGCTCTCGGCAGGTGTCCCAACGTCGGCTCGGCGCCCGGCGAGCTCGGGGACCTCCCGGAAACGATGGCAGCGAACGCGATGATCGGGCAACACGTCCGTCAGCGGCGGCCTAACGTCATGACAGCCGGCCGCATGATCGGCGAACTGACAGCGTCGATGGAGGTAGCAGCCGCTCGGCAGGTTCCGCGTATTGACTGGCAGCCCTCGCAACCGGACACGCTCGTGCTCGTAGTGCTGGTCCTGTGCGGCGAGCAGCGCGATCGTGGCGGGGTGCGTGGCGTTCTCGAAGAATCGCTCGACCGGCGCCTCCTCGGCGATCTCGCCGGCGTGCATGATGTAGACGCGGTCGCAGTAGTTCGCCACGATGCCGAGGTCCTGCGTGATCACGAGCAGGCTCGAGCCGACGGCCTCCACGGAGCGTCGCATGTCGTCGAGCACCTCGGCCTGGATGGTGACGTCGAGGCCGCTGGTCGGCTCATCCGCGATCAGCAGCTTCGGCGAGCACGAGAGCGCCATCGCGATCAGCACACGTTGAGCCATGCCGCCGGATAGCTCGTGCGGGAAGGCGCGGAGCCGCCGTTCGGGGTCGTTGATGCCCACGAGCGTCAGCAGCTCGAGCGCTCGTGCGTTCGCCTCGGCAGTCGTGGCGTCGCGATGCGCGAGGTAGTACTCCTCGATCTGCATGCCGATCCGCTCCGCCGGGTCGAGCGCACCCCGGGGATTCTGGGGAACGAGCCCGATCTGTCCACCTCTGATCTCGCGCCAGGCGTCCTCCGAGAGCTCGAGCAGGTTCTCGCCGTCGAACTCGATGTTCCCGGCGGCGATTCGGCCTCGTCCGCGGGTGAGGCCGAGGATGGCAAGCGTCAGCGTCGATTTGCCGCTCCCGCTCTCGCCGACGAGGCCCACCACCGAACCAGCAGGAACGTCGAGGCTTACATCGTTGACCGCGTAGGTCGTTCTACCGATTTCCGGGTACTCGACCGACAGATCTCGAACGAAGAGCACCGCTCAGCCCTGCCGCAGGTACATCGCTCGGAGCCCTTCACCGACCACCGCGAAGCCGAACACCGTCAGAGAGATTGCGATCCCTGGGAATACAGACGTCCACCACTCACCGATCACGATCGTGTCAGCGCCGCTTGCGATCATCGCACCCCACTCGGGCGTGGGTGGCTGGACGCCGGCGCCGATGAACGACAGGCCAGCTGTTACGAGAATGGCGAAGCCCATGGTTATCGGCGCCTGCGCGAGCCCGGGCGAAAGGCCATTGGGTAACACGTGGCCGAACGCGATGTTGAGCTCACGACTTCCGCTCGAGCGTGCCGCCTCGACGAACGTTCGCTCGCGGAGCGAGAGCACTTGGCTCCGCATCATCCTCAGGAAGATCGGAATGTTTAGCAGAGCGATCACGATGATGACGTTCTGGATGCTGCGTCCGGTCATGACCACGACGATGATCGCGAGCACGAAGAGCGGGAACGCCTGGATTGTGTCGACGACGCGCATCACCGACTCGCCCGCCCAGCCGCGAAAGTAGCCGGTCAGCAGGCCGAGCAGCGAGCCGATCGCGAGGGAGATGGCGGTGGCGGCGAGGGCGATGCTGACGTCGATCCGGGGCGCAGCGAGAACACGCGAGAAGATGTCGAAGCCGTTCGAGTCGGTGCCGAACCAGTGCTTCGAGCTGGGCCCCTCGTTCGTGTCGAGGGTCGCCGTTTCGAGCGGGAACCGCGCGATGTAGGGACCGATGATGGCCAGGATGACCGCGATGACGACGATGACAAGGCCAATCCTGAACAGCCAGCTCGTGCGCAGGAGCTCCTTTACGCGCGCGCCGAAGCCGGCGGGTCGCAGGACCTCTTCGAACTCAAGCTCGGGCTGGGTGTCAGTCGCGCTCATCGGCTAGTCACGGGAGTGGCGCACGCGCGGGTCGAGCAGCGCATAGAGGATGTCCATCACCAGGTACACGGTGAGGCCGAACGCGGCCATGAACACGATCGCGCCCTGGATGGCGGGGAAGTCGGTGTCGAGCGTTCGCGAGAGGGCGTACCGCCCCAGGCCTGGTAAAGCGAAGACCGTCTCGATCAAGACTGCACCGCCGAGCGCGAAGACCAGTAGGACGCCCGTGATCGTGACCACGGGTGCGAACGAGTTGCGCGCGGTCATCCGTCGCACCCGTTTCGGCGTGAAGCCTGACGCTTTTGCGTACAGGAGGTAGTCGGACGAGATCACGTCCAGCGCCGATTGCCGCATGATCTTGAGAATGGGCCCGGTCAGGACGAACGTGAGCGTGATGATGGGTAAGGCGTAGTGCTTTAACGCCGACACGAACAGGTCGAACTGACCATGGACCAGCGTGTCGATGAAGATGAATCTGGTCGGCCCGTCTGGAGCGATCTGCGTGGGGTCGAGCTGGCCGAGCGGCGCCGGGAACCAGCCGAGCTTGAAAAAGAACACGAACAGGAAGATCAAGCCCCACCAGAAATCGGGCTGCGCTCCTGCAAAGAGAGCATAGACGGTCGTGACCTTCTCGATTCTGCCGCCGACCTTGGACGCGATGTAGCGGCCGAGCGGGATCGCGATCACGAGCGCGAGGACGAAGCCGATCCCGATCAGCTGAAGCGTTACTGGAATGCGGTCGCCGAGCTCGGCCCGAACCGAGTCTCCCGAGACGAACGACTCACCGAAGTCGAGCGTCAGCAGACCCTCGAGGAAGCTGCCGAGTTGCTCGCCGAACGATCGATCGAGCCCGATCGTCTCCTTGGCGGACTGCCGCGCTTCGTCGGTGCCAAACGAACCGACGATGCGCGAGACCGGGTCGACGGGGAGAAGGCGCAGCAACGCGAAGCCAACGATGGCGATCGCCAGCAGTTGCGGCAGAAACAGCAGGAGCCGTCTAAGGACGAACCCGGACACGCTGTGTCGCTACGCCTTGACCCGTCTGCGCCGGTCGAGCTACATGTCGTGGTTGACGCCGCCCAGCGTCATGTATGCATCGTCCAGATCTCCCCAACACGCGAGCCGTCCGGCTTCGGCGACCAACCTCGTATGCCAGCCGTCACGGCGATCTGTGATGCGCGCTCGAGGATTGGTATGCGCGGAAGGTCCTCGATCAAGATCGCCTGCATCGCTTCCATTTGCGCGAGGCGCGATTCAACGTCGGGATTGACCTTCTGCTCGAGATAGATGGCGTCGAACTCCGCACTGGCGTAGTTCACGGAGTTGTCGAGGCCGCCGTTGTCCGGAGTGACGTGGTTCAGCTGTGACTGATATCCGGCATCCGGCCCGATCGCAACCTGCTGGTCGAGCAGCGAGAAGGGGATGTCGTCGAGGTTCGTCTCGCGGTCGACGAACTGCGTCTGCGGCAGCGGGTCCAGCTCGATGTTGATTCCGACGTCGGCGAGCGCCGTTCGGATGCGGTTCGCGACGGGCTCGATGAACGAGGCGTGTTCGGCGATATAGCTGAGCGTGAGGCCCGGCCCTTCGAGACCCGTCCCCTCCGGGAAGCCGGCCTCTGCGAGGAGCTCTCGCGCCCGGTCGGGGTCGTAGCTGTAGCGGTCGCCGAAATCAACGGCGCCGTAGAACTTCGAGCTGATCAGGCCGTTCCACTTGATCGCCTGCCCGAAGAAGTCCTGCTCGATGATGTCGTCGTATGGAATCGCATAGGCGAGCGCTTGGCGTAGCAGCCGCGACGTATCCGGGTCGCCACCTCCGGCCCACGGCTCGGACTTGTAGTTGGGCCCGAGCGCCACGAACACGTTGCCGAGCCAGCCGAGCACGTCGACGGCGTCGCTCTGGTCGAGCTCGTGGAACTCCTTCGGTGAGAGACCGGTGGTGACGTTTGCATCACCGCTCTGGATCGCGGTCACCCGCGCGCCCGCTTGCGGCACTCGACGGAAGGTCAGGTTCTTGAACTCGGGCTCGCCGCGGAAGTAGTTCGGGTTTACGGTCATTGAGATGGATTCGCCCTTATCCCAGTTGGTGATCGAGTATGCGCCGAAGCCGGCCGAGTCGACCTGATCGGCAAAGTCGCGTGAGAATGGGTCCTCGTCGGTTGCGTTCTCGAGCATCTTCGCCGAGTCGTAGATTCCGAGCGAGACGACCGGAAGCACGGTCAGGAGGTTCGGGCTCGGCTCCATCTGGCGAAGAATGAAGGTGTAGTCGTCGACGATCTCGAACTCGTCGGCAAGTCCACGCTCGCTGGGATCTGTGTTCGGCAGGTCGAGTGACATGATCGAGGCCACCGTCATCAGGAACCACCCGATCGGGATCGGGCTGAACGCCTTGATGCGCGCGAGCGAGTACTCGATGTCCTTCGTCGTGAGCTCGTTCCCGGCCGCGCTGATGACGCCTTCGCGGAGCTTCCATGTCCACTCGAGCCCGTTCTGCTCCCAGGACTCTGCGAGCCGTCCCTCGTATGTGCCGAACTCGGGAACGAGGACGCCATTGGCGTCCTCGGTGCGCATAGGCTGAACAAGGTGCTCGTACAGCTGCGCCAGCGCAGTCTGCGTCGAGATCTGGCCGAACGACGTACCTTCGCCGTCTAGACCGGGCGCGATCTCCGTCTCGAGGATGACCAGCGAATCGCCGATGTCTGCGGCAGCCGGGGGTGCTGGCTCGGGTGCATCGGCCGGGGGGTCGGCAGGCGGCGCCTCGGGCTCGGCTGGTGGCGGTGCCACGCTGTCGCCGCCGCACGCTGCGAGCAGCGCCACCACCGACGGCACGATGCCAAGCACCGCGGCCCGCTTGAGCAGCTGCTTGCGCGACATGGTGCCGCGAATTGCATGCATGCCGAGCTGGTATATTTGCTGGCTCTTTTCATGGTCCGTCATGCGCGTTCCCTTCTCGTAGAGACGCCTATAACGTTTTTGGACGGGCGCTCGGGGACAAAGTTTGCGGCAGGGTTGCTGCCGACTCCGTCGCTCTAGCCTGCATCGTAAGTGCGCGCCAGGCTCGAAATCAAGCGTGGGAGCCGAGCCGGTAGAGTCGCTGCCGGGCCGCATGGACTCTCGCAGATAGCGGCCCTCGAACCCTCTGGCGCGCGATGAACCATGTGGCCCTGAGAAACGAGATCGTCGCAACCTGTCGCGCGATGAATGCGCTAGGCCTCAACCAGGGCACGTCGGGCAACGTAAGCGTCCGCGCCGGCGATGGCTTTCTGCTCACGCCGTCCGGGCTCGACTACGCGTCGATGGAGGCCGACGACATCGTCAGCATGGGCTTCGACGGCGAGTACGAGAGCGAGCGGCTTCCGTCGACCGAATGGCGGATCCATCGCGACGTCCTCGCGTGGCGGTCGGAGGCATGTGCCGTCATCCATGCCCATCCAATGTGCTGCACGACGCTCGCGATTCACGGGCTGCCGATTCCGGCGATTCACTACCTGGTTGGGCTGGCCGGCGGCTCGGAGATACGCTGCGCTCCGTACGCGACGCCCACGACGCAGGAGCTCTCAGATGTTGCGATCGAGGCGCTCGCCGATCGTCGCGCCTGCCTGCTCGCCCATCACGGAGCGATCGTCATCGACGACAGCGCGGCGTCGGCGCTTGCCCTCCTTGTCGAGATCGAGAACTTGGCCGAGCAGTACTGGCGGGCGCTTCAGCTCGGCGAGCCGCCGCTTCTGAGCGAAACAGACATGAACGCCGTCCAGGACATCCTCGAGGGCTACGGCCGTCAGGCGGATCCAGAGCTGCGCAAGGTTTGACCGGCCGCCCACAGGCGACGAGGTCTGGTGCCGGCGCGCCGGTGGTTTGCGTGCTCGACATCGGCAAGACGAACGTGGTGCTGTGTGTCTTCGATGTCGATACGTGCCTGCTCGAGCAGGTCTCGATTCGGAACGAGTCTCGCCCAGGGCCGCCCTACACGCACCTCGATGCCGAGGCTTTGTGGAGCTGGCTGCTCGAGCAGCTGAGTGGTTTGAGCGAGCGATGGGCGATCGACACGATCGTTGCGACCACCCATGGCTGCGCACCAGCACTGATCGACGATGACGGCCTGGTCCTGCCGATCCCCGACTATGAGGTCGAGCTGCCGCCAGACATCGCGCAGGCCTACTCGAGCATCTCACCGCGATACGAGGAAACCTTCGCCCCGCTGCTGCCGGCCGGCCAGAACATGGGCCGTCACCTGTTCTGGCTCGAGCAGGCGTTTCCCGAGTCGTTCGGCCGCGCGAGGCATCTCCTGGGATACCCGCAGTACTGGGCCTGGCGGCTCGGTGGCGAGCCCTCGAGTGAGCTCACGTACCTCGGGGCGCACAGCCACCTGTGGGCGCCGGTCAGCAACGGCTTCTCCTCGCTGGTCGAGCGCCAGGGCTGGCGGCGGCTGTTTCCGCCCATCCGCCCGGCCTGGGCCGAGGTCGGGCACGTTGCGGACGAGGTCGCGCGCCAGACGGGGCTTGCGGCCGATTGCCGAATCCTCTGCGGCATCCACGACAGCAACGCGGCGTACCTGCGCTACCTGCTGGGCCGCGAGCGCGCATTCTCGCTCGTCTCGAGCGGCACCTGGATCGTCGTCTTTGACGCAGCCCAGTCGCTCGAGCGGCTCGATCGGACTCGCGACGTCCTGGCCAACGTCGACGTCAACGGGCAGCCGGTACCGAGCGCGCGGTTCATGGGCGGGCGTGAGTTCGAGCGCCTCGCTGGAGGGGATGTAGGCGCGGACGCAGGCATAAAGGAGGTCGAGCGGCTCCTTGCCCGTTCAACCCTCGCGCTTCCATCCTTCGCGCCTGGGGGGCCGTTCCCGAGTCGGGCCGGCCACCTCGACGGTCCCGCACCTCGGTCGGCGGCAGAGCGTGCCGCGCTGGCGACGCTGTATGTCGCCCTGATGACCGATGTCGCGCTCGAGTTGCTCGCGTCTCGCGGTGACGTGATCGTGGACGGAGGCTTCGCCGGCAGCGAGCTCTACTGTGGCCTGCTCGCCGCCTTGCGCCCAGGCCAGAGCGTCTCGCGCAACCTCAGCAAGGAGGGAACGGCGAGCGGGGCGAGCCTGCTGGCGGGATGGACGCGACGCCGAGCCGATCCTTCCGCGTCTTTGATCGCACTCGACACCGTGCCGGGCGTCGAGATCGAAGGGCTCCGCAGCTACGCGGAGGACTGGCGCCTTCGCGCCGAAGGGCGTGCCGGTTGAGCGAGATGGTCAACGGGCTTGGGGCGGTACGGCTACCGGCCGTGTCAGTGTCTTGGGGCTAGCTGGGGGCTGGGCAACCGGCCACAAGCGCCCGGCGGGGCATCTGGCCCCAGCAGGGGCCTCCAGGGTGCCCCTTCCGTCCCTGAACAACCCGACAACGCCTTCACCTCTAGCCTGGCCTGTGCCCACCAGGCTAAGTCGAGGCCAGGGCTCTGTCAGCTATCCCTTTCGGCCCCTTTAGGAGTGTGGCACCCTGGGGCGTCCTCGGCCCAGCCAGCCCCGAGTCGGCATGGGGTAAAGCAGCCCCATCTTTGGGGTAAAAGGCTCGGCGGCCGTCCCGCAACCCACCCAGCTACGCGGATCAGACGTTTCGCCAAAGCCTCCTAGGGCACCCTTCGAGCGAGGTCGTTTTGAGCGCGAGGCGGCTCTGATGTCTCGAGGTAGGGCGTCGCGGCGACCCTCTCGAGCGCTCCCGCCCGCTCTCCTGGCGGCCAGGTGTCCTCGGCTGTTGCGGTGGGCCACCAGTCCCGCGCCTGGCGGGAGGCGAACGGAAGCGCCAGCGGCCTGGTCTGGCTGCAAGCCAAACCAGCACGGGCTCTGGTCCCATCCCGGAGGCGTTACCTTTCCGCGAGACGCTGGCCTACGGCCGTACTCGAGCGAGCCGGTACAACAGGCAGGGGAAGCGAGGTGCTGAACCTTCAGCCTGCTGCCGGTGTCTTGGGGGGTCTGTACGGTCAAAGGCTGACGTTGGGCGTCGGGAAAGAGGGGATCGAGGTGGTGCGTCTCCGTCCTGAGGAGTTCGAGGTCGATGACACCAAGCCGATCGAGCGTGACAGGCTTGACCGGCAGCGACGGGTGGAGGCTCTCTGCCGACTGATCACGCGAACCGAGTCGGCTGCTGTGGTGGCTGTGAACGGCGGCTTCGGGTCTGGCAAGTCGGTGTTTCTGCAGATGTGTGCGGCTCATCTTCGCGGGAAGGGCGTGGCTGCGGTGGAGTTCAACGCGTGGCAGCAGAGCCACACACGCGAGCCGTTAGTCGACCTTGTCTCAGCCCTGGCCGCCGAAGCAACAGCCGGTCAACGGCTGCTAGGGACAATGGGCAACCTCGCATGGCGGTGGGCCCAAGTGGCCACAAAGGGTGTCGTCAGCAGGAAGGATTTCCAGGCAGCGGAGGATGCCCCGCTGTTCGAGGAGTGGAAACAGATCGAGCAGCAAAGAGTCGAGTTCCGTGAGGCGCTGGCCAAGCTGGTCGAGCAGCACGACGGCAGGTTCGTGGTGTTCATCGACGAGCTCGACAGGTGCTTGCCCGAGCGTGCGCTGGAGCTGCTGGACACAGTGAGACACCTGTTCGACGCGGGTGGCATGGTGACCGTTCTGGGCATCAACGAACACGAGCTGCGCCAGAGGGTCAGGCAGCTCTTCGGCGAGGGTTGCGAAGCAGGCGTCTATCTGCGCCGGTTCGTTGATTTGTCGATTGATCTGCCCGACCCGGGTTCTGAGCTCGCGGGCTTCTTGGAAGGTTCCTTCTCCGGGGCCGGGCTCGAGGAGCACTTGCAAGACGCGGCCTACTCAGGCCACATGGTCAAATTGCTGGCAGAGCAGCCAGGTGTGAGCCTCCGAGACATCCAGCAGCTGGTGCACCACGTCTCGCTCGTGCTTGCCCGTGCGCCCGATAGAGGCTTCGCGCATGGCCAGCAGCTAGTGAAGCAAGCTGCTGTGAGCCTGTTCGCGCTCCGCCTGTTGGCGCGGGACGTCTACGACCAGTTCTTGATGGGCGCGTGCGATGGAATCACTGCCGCCGAAGGCTTGAACAAAAAGCTCTCTGTCCGTACCACCTCTGGGCGGGGTGTGGTCGCTCAAAGGATGGTCATGATCTTGTGCCATCTCAGCCTGGAACCCCTAGCAGAACGAACCCTGGAACACCGCGTAAGCCGTCTCAGAGAATCCGCTCTCTTCGGCGTTGTTGTCCGCGAGGAGAATCTGAAGGTATTCCACGATTTTGGTATGGACATTTTGTCCTGTGGGGTTACGCTCGAGGGGCTGTCTGATCTGGTCGAGCTCTCTGTCTGAACCGGGGCTCCTGCCGGATGAGAGGCCAGTCTCTCACCCGCTGACCGACAGCCCGCGCTGCCGCTGGCGAGGCCAGAACAGAGCTTCAGCTTGGGTCTCCCCCGGCTGCAGCGCCTCGCATAGCGCCACAGGATGGCGTCCAGGGCAGCCCTGCGGCTACTACCCTAGGTACGGGGTGGCAGCGATCCTCGCCGCCGCGTGCTCCCGTTCCCCTAGCGGCCAGGTGGCCTCTGCTGTCGCGGTAGCCCACCAGTCCCGCGCTTCCAGGGAGGCGAACGGCAGCGCCAGCGGCCCGTCCCCGTCGGCGGCCGCCGCCCCGAACTTTGCCAAGGTTCCTTTCTCCACAGTCTGCCAGCCCGGCAGACATAGGGCAGCCCAGACCGCTCTGTGACCCACAAACACCGGTTTGGCCGGCTCGCCAGGCTCGGGGACACCAAAAAACTCAAAGAGGACCTTGCCTCCGGCCCGCAGGTAGGGGGTGCTGGCCACATGGCGGTACAGCATCCGACGGGTGCAGGCCGGCAGTTGCAGCTCTCCGACCACCACGGCCCCAACGTCACGGGCGGCCCGGCAACTCCACGGCAACCGAGGAGCTGTCCGGCGGCGCGCGCAGGCACGCGCCTCGGCGAGCAGCCCGTCCGGGCAGCCCTCCACGTCCGTGGCAGCGTCACGGGCAACCGCAACCGGGAGAGCGTCGTCGTCTGCGCCCAGCTCTACGAGAGTTCCGTCAGGACGGGGCGTCAACGCCAGCGCGCGCGTCACGGAGCCGGCGGCTCGACGAACCCTGGGTCGCCCGGCCGGACAAGCCTCAGCCCCGGGCTCCCCTCCGCGGGCGGCGGGCTGTCGTCCACCTCCAGCCGCTGCCGGGGCCTGCCCCAGCCCCGGTCAAGCAAAGCCGTCGCGGCAGCCACACGAGCGCTCCCCGGCGAACCCGGATCGGCCATCACAGACCGCAGGGCTTCAACGGCCTCCTCCGTCGCCTCGCGGCACACCTCCCCCAGCGTCCGCCCATCCGCCAGCACCACAGACCCCCGGTTCCGGGAACCCGCAGGCCTGCCCGCCCCCGGCCTACGACCCCCTTTAGGCACAAACCACCCCGAGCCAGCTTTGATTTCCTTTGATATCCAGAGCCTTGGTCACCGCTGAAACGGTAGCCGCAGCGAGAGCTGCCGTAGCCATGAACGCAGCATCGCCCCTGGCCCTGCCGTCGCTTGAACTACGGCCGCCTCTGTAGCTGCTGCCAGGGATGTCTGGCCTTGCGTGCCGCTGCGGGGTGGTGGGGCTGGTCTCGCTGTGGGCTTGGTTGTGCAGCTCAGGACGTGGATGAAGCCCGTTGGTGCAGATGGTGCACTGGCGGCCGTTTCTCTCCACGCACGCACGTGCGCGCGCAAACAGGGATATTGGGATCCATCTGCACCTTCTGCACTTTCTGCACCTCCGACCGGCTCTTCGCTCAAAGCCGGGCCTAGAAGCGTGCGCATCATGTTCGCTAGTGCGCTTCTTGTGCACCGTCTGGGCTAGGCAGCGAGATCCCGGCCCAGCCGCGGACACCGCTTCGGGTGGTATCGCGCACCTCTTGCCATGAGGGGTCTGTGTTGATCTTGTCGGCGATCCAACTGATGAGCCTGGTGGCTCGCTTGTCGTTGCTGTTGTTCCAGGTGTTCCAGGACGCGAGCGCGGCGCCTCTCGGGAGCCAGCCTTCGGGGTCGGGGACGTCCAAGCACTGCCCTGCCCACAAAGCGACCGTGTCCTCTCCCTGAATGTAGTCCTCCCCGGCGGCTGTCCACGGTTGCGGAGGCGCCGGCAACCCATGTTGGAGGTAGCGGTTGGCTCCCACGACGGGCCAATTGAGGATCACCGGCAGCTCTTGTCTGAGCTGCCGCTCGAAGCCGGGTACGCGCTCGTTTTCTGGGATCACGCTTTGTAGCGGGATCTGAACGAGCCGGCTTGCGAAGCCGCTATCTGCCGCCGGTATTGGCGGCAGCCCGTTCGCTGCCGCGATCAGCTTGACGGTCGGCGTGAACTCGATCGGGTCCTGCCGCATGAAGCGGGCCTGGACCGGCTGGCCGCCGGTGATCGCTTTCACCCTCGAAGTCCGCCACGGCACGGTCGGGGCTTCATCGATCCACAAGAGCCGGCGGCCGCGAAGCAGGGCCAGCCACGCGGGGTGGTCGCTGACGTTCCCGAACAGCGCGTCGTCGGGCGCGGTTGCGGCGTAGCCGCCTGCCGCGGCGGCGAGCGTCCCGAAGATCGCCGACTTCCCGCTGTTCGAGGTTCCCGAGACGAAGACGAACCGCTTCTCGTGCACGTAAGCGGTCAAGCAGTAGCCGGCCCAGGTTTGCAGCCACTCCTGCTCTCCTTCGGTGAAGGCCCGGTCGAGGGCGCCCTTCCAGAGCGGGGCTTCGCCGCTTTTCGGGGTTGCGCCCAGCCGCATCGTGATCCGCTCGCCGGCCGCGTCTCTGATCTGGCCTGTGCGCAGGTCGAGCACCCGGCCGTCCGCAGTCCCGCATGTCTCGGGGTCTGAGTCCCACTCACCCAGCGGGATGCACACAAGTGGCTCAAGCTCGCGGACAACCTTCAACGTTGTCGTCCCCTGCTGCAGTGACACGGTCGTCCGGTTCCCCAGCAACACCTCATGAACCAGCTCGCGGATCGCGTTGGAGCCCTCGTCTCGCCTCCACAGCCCGTCCCTGAGAAACCAGCCCAACCCCGGGGTGTGGGCATGTCTATCCCCGATCCCTGCAGCTGCGAGCGCGGCTGCGACCTCGATCTCGCCCGGCTTCGGCCCGCCAGCCGCGCGCCCTGCCTGCGCAGCCGACTTGAGCGTGACCGCAACCTCCCGCGCCGTCAGCCCCGCCTCGAGGGCCGCTCCCGTCAGCTCAACCTCGTCGAGCTCGCCGTGCTTTGCGGCCAGGAAAGCCACCCTATTGAGGGTGTCGTTGCGCGCGCCCACAGGCGCGGCCCGCACAGCCGCCACACCGCGGCCGTTTGTGGTCGGCTTCGGGAGAACGCGCAGGGAAGGCGACCGTGCAGCAGCGAAGTTCGCGGCAAGCCCGTCAACAACCGCGACCGGATCCCACAGAACCACAAACCCGTTCGAGCCCCGGATGTCGCCACCGCAGGGAGGCGCATCAAGTACCCACTTTCGGTTGCCGTGCTCACCGGCCGGCGCCCGATACCAGAGATGGAAGCCGCCGCTCCGCGTCCCGATCGTCGCAATCGGATCGCCCAGGAGAACGCGCAGCGCCTCGACTGCAGCCGCGCCTCCCTCATCGACGTCCACGACCACGCAGCCGAGCGAGCCGGGGATCACTCCTATCAACCCGCCGCGGCCGGCGTGCGCCTCAACGGCCGCGAAGCTGGGCCGCGTCTTCTGCCATCCCTTCGAGATCGGATGCTTGTCGCTGTGGCAGAGAACGAAGTGTACGCTCCGCCTGTGCAGCGCTTCCAGGGCGCTCATCGCTCACGGCCGAAGCTTTCCCCGGTCGCGCGCGGCCTCGAGGCGAGCCAGGCCGAGACTTCAGATTCCGGC
>JAPOVR010000026.1 GCA_026708005.1 Actinomycetes bacterium | reverse complement strand
CCCCGCCACCAACCACCCCCCCTGCGCCAAGACCACCCCGGCCTCCCGCACCATGACCCGCACCGACACCTCCCACCGACCCGCCACCGCGCCCCACCCACAACCCACACCCCCCACACCGAGAGTGGACCAGGCGAGAGGGGGCAGGTCAGAATCGGTCGACGGCTACGCAGCTGACCTCAGCAGGCATTGAGCAGGCGGAGGTAGCCCCTGGGTGCGGGCGGCCGGCTCTGTGTGGCTCTTCATCGCCCTCTTGGGGTGGTAATCGCGGATGTGCTTGCTGTCGGGATGGCACAGGCTGGGGCTTGCGAGCTGTTCCGCTCTGGCGCCTGGCCCAAAGCGGCTCAGGGGTCACTGACTGTGGGAGGAGCGAGCGCCAACCGCCCCGCTAGACTCATCCACATGGCCGAACGCGCCGCCGTCGAGAGAAGCCTCGAGGAGATCAGGGCCCAGCTCGCCTGGGTTCGTGATTACCTTTGACCCTGCGGCGCTTCGCACGCGCCTCGACGAGCTCGAGCGCCAGATGGGCGCGCCGGGGTTCTGGGACGACAGCGATCGCACTGCCAAACTCTCCGCCGAGCACGCTCGTCTGAGCAGGCGGCTCGAGGCCTACCACCGGCTCGACGGTGAGCTCGACGACCTCGTCGAGCTCAGCGAGCTCGCCTCGTCCGAGGCCGAGCTTGACGAGATCGCCGCGTTGGCCGTGTCGGCTGCCGGCGAGCTGGACCGGCTGCAGGAGGCCGCGCTCTTCCAGGGTGAGTACGACGCCGGCGACGCGGTCGTCACGATTCACGCGGGCACCGGCGGCACCGACGCGCAGGATTGGGCGGCGATCCTGCTGCGCATGTACCTGAGGTGGGCGGCCGACCGCGGCCTCGAGACCGGGATCATCGAGGCATCGCCAGGCGAGGAGGCCGGTCTGAAATCGGCGACGTTCGCCGCGAGCGGCGAGAACGCCTACGGCACGCTGAGCGCCGAGCGCGGCGTCCATCGACTGGTGCGCCTCTCGCCGTTCGACGCCGCCCGCCGTCGGCACACGTCGTTCGCCCAGGTGATCGTGAGCCCGCTCGTCGATCGGGCGGTGGATGCGCAGATCGACGACGCTGACCTGCGCGTCGACACCTACCGCGCCAGTGGAGCCGGGGGCCAGCACGTCAACAAGACCGACTCCGCCGTGCGCATCACCCACGTTCCGACCGGGATCGTCGTCCAGTGCCAGGCCGAGCGATCCCAGCTCTCGAATCGCGAGACGGCGATGCAGATCCTGCGCGGGCGGCTGCTCGAGCTCGAGCTCGAGCAGCGCGAGGCGGTGCTCGCAGCCGAGCGGGGCGAGAGGGTCGACGCCGACTTCGGCAGCCAGATTCGCAGCTACGTGCTGCATCCGTACCAGCTCGTGAAGGACCACCGCACGGGCCTCGAAGACGGCAACACGCAGGCCGTCCTCGACGGGGACCTCGATGAGTTGATCCACGCCTACCTGCTCGCGCGGGCCGCCGGCACGGCAGCGTAGGGCGTCGACCGGCTTCCTGAGCTGGGGGCGGTCGCTATCGACGGAGGAGCCGAGCAGCCTTGCTACGCTCAATGGGCTTTCAGGAGTGCGGCGCGAAGTCGCGAAGTGCTTCGGTGCCCGTGTGTAGTGCGAGAGCCGTCAGGACCGATGGAGACCCCCACCCGAGCGAGGCGCTGCCGCTGTGACGGAGCTGTCTGAGCAGGCACCGCCCGGCTCGGCGACGCCGATCCTCGTCTTCGACAACGTCACGAAGGTGTACAACGGGGCGGTCGTCGCGCTCGACTCCGTCTCGTTCTCGCTCGAGAAGGCGGAGTTCAGCTTCCTGGTCGGCGCGTCTGGGTCAGGGAAGTCGACCCTGCTGCGCCTCATCCTCAAGGAGCTTGAACCCACCGAGGGACGCATCACGATCGGCGGGCGTGAGCTCGGTCGACTCAAGCGGAAGCTCGTGCCCATGCTCCGCCGGAACATCGGCACGGTCTTCCAAGACTTCAAGCTCCTTCCCAACCACACGGCGGCAGAGAACGTCGCGTACGCCCTCCGGGTTCAGGGTGCGTCGAGGGCCGAGATTCGGCAGAAGGTGCCCGAGGTGCTCGCGCTCGTTGGTCTGACGCAGAAGATGAGCTCGTAC
Organism: Actinomycetes bacterium; assembly: GCA_026708005.1. GTDB lineage: Bacteria > Actinomycetota > Thermoleophilia > Gaiellales > Gaiellaceae > JAPOVR01. Next base: position 8,399 of record JAPOVR010000026.1, on the reverse strand, counting down.
CCCGACGAGCTTTCCGGTGGCGAGCAGCAACGCGTGTCGATCGCGCGCGCAGCCGTCAACCAGCCACCGCTCCTGATCGCGGACGAGCCAACCGGGAACCTCGACCCCGATACCTCGGTCGGCATCATGCAGCTTCTCTACCGCATCAACGTCACGGGGACGACGGTGCTGATGGCGACCCACGACCGCGAGATGGTCGACCGGATGCGCCGCCGGGTCATCGCGCTCGAGGACGGAAGGCTGGTTCGCGATGAGCGCCGCGGCGGCTACGGGATGGACGACTAGGCGATGCGGCTACGGCTCGTTCTCAGCGAGACGCTCCAGTCGCTCTCCACCAACGCGTCGACGACGGTCGCCACGACGTTGACGGTCCTGATCGGGATGTTCCTGCTCGGCCTGTTCATCGCGATCGGCTCGTGGGTCGTCTCGCTGACCGATTACGTCCAACGCGATCTGCTCGTCAAGGTGTTCTTCCTGGACGAGGCGACGCCGGAGGAGATCAACGCGGTCGGAAATCGGCTCGAGTCCTTCCCCGAGGTCGAGGAGATTACGTTCGTCTCCAAGGACGAGGCGCTTGCGCGGATGGAGGAGCGCCATCCAGAGCTCACCGCACACCTGGCGACGAATCCGCTGCCGCGAGCGTTCGAGGTGAAGCCGCACGACGCGGAGGGAGTCGAGCTGGTCGTCGAGAGGCTGACGCCGCCGCCAGCGGGTGTGGATGAGGTCGAATACGCGGAGGAGACGACGAGGGACATCCGGCATCTCGTGTCTGTCGTCGAGTTCATGTTCCTCGCGGCAAGCGTCATCCTGCTGGTCGCCTCGACGATCCTGATCGCCAACACGATTCGCCTGTCCATCTTCGCGCGGCGACGCGAGATCGAGGTCATGAAGCTGGTTGGCGCGAGCAACTGGTTCGTGCGCGGTCCCTTCATGCTCGAAGGGCTGATCCACGGCTTCCTCGGTGCGGCTGCTGCCGTTGTGCTCCTATTTCTGGCGAAGGAGTTTGTCTTGCCCCTCTTCGACCAGCTGCTGAGCATGGGCGGGGACGTTCGAGCATGGAGCTTCGAGGTGATCGCGCTGATCCTCATCGGCGTCGGCCTCGTCCTTGGAGCCGCAGGCTCGGGTATCACGATCCGCCGGTTTCTCCGCGTCTAGCGCTGGGTCGCGCGCCCCGTACTGGGGCAAACGCGTGGGTTGCGGCATGCTTGCGGGGCTCGTTCACGTGGCTATACTCGTGCCACCTTGCGGCAGATGAGGGGAACTGCCTGGGTCGTCGGAGTCGGCGTCCTCATGTCAGCCGCGTTTGCGGTTCCGTTCCTCCTGGTGCCATGGCTCAAGGGGTCTGGGAGCGAGCCTGTGCCGCAGGCTGTTCCGAGGGTTCAGGCTGTTCCGAGGGTTCAGGCTGTTCCGAGGGTTCAGGCTGCTCCGGTTCAGGCTGCTCCGAAAGTTACGATCCCGGTGCCGCGTCTCGGGGTGCACGCGCAGCCGATGTCGCCGCCTGCGCCACTACCCGCGCTGCCTCCCGAGCAGCCGCCGACCGAGCAGCTTCCAACGCGGCCGCTTGAGGTTCGTCTTGGCGTCGTCGAGACGGCTCTCCCGGTGGTGCAGCCGCGCACCGACCCCGGGGCCAGCCCGCTGTCCGTGGTCGATCAGGTCCGGGTCGCGCTCCAGACGAGCTACTACCTGCCCGTGTCGGATGATGTGCTCTCGCAGCCATTCGTGTTCCAGATCATTGAGGCTCTCGGGGATCCCTACACCGACTACCTCTCCGCGGCGGAGTACGAGGAGCTGCGCTCCGAGATCAATTCGACGACCTATCCAGGCGTTGGCCTCTTGGTCGGGCCCAGCGATCGCGGGCTGACGGTGACGTCGGCGCTGAAGGGGCCTGCTCGGAAGGCCGGTGTTCGTCCCGGCGACATCATCCTGGCGGTCGATGGCAAGGGTGTTCAGGAGCTGCCGTTCGAGCGGGCGATCAGCCTGTTCCGCGGCGAGCAGGGGACCGTCGTGCGACTCACCATCACCCGTCCTGACGAGAGGCGGAAATGGCGGGTCGAGGTGACCCGAAAGGAGATCGAGCTGCCCCCGATCCGTGCGCGCCTGCACGAGTCAGACCGCGGCATCATTGGCTACCTTCGCGTCCTCTCCTTCTCGCGGGGCGTTGGCGATCAGCTCCGCGATGCCGTCGGCCAGCTGCTCGATGAGGGGGCGCAGGGGTTCGTCCTCGATCTGCGAGGGAACCCGGGCGGCCTGCTCGACGAGGCGATCGACGTGGCTTCGGCCTTTCTCGAGAGGGGCGTCGTGCTGACCACATCGAGCTCGCACGGCACCGAGCAGGTCTACGAGGCAGCCGGCAATGCGATCGCCGCCGAAGTCCCGGTCGTCGTGCTGGTCGACAGCCTCTCGGCGAGCGCGGCTGAGATCGTGGCGGCTGCGCTTGCAGACAACTTCAGTGCCACGGTCGTTGGTCAGCAGACGTTCGGGAAGGCGTCGGTTCAGTCGCTCGTGCCGCTGTCGAACGGCGATGCGCTTCGCCTGACGACGTCGAGCTACGTGACGCCCACGGGCGCGCACATCGCAGGTCGGGGCATTGAGCCCAGCATCGAGGCCCGCGACGACTTCACGACGAAGCGAGACGAAGGTCTGCGCGCCGCCAAGAAGGCCCTCTTCGACATCATCGATCAGCGTGCGAGGCCAGACGCCGTCGCATTCTGATCAGGCGAGCAGCGGTACCGACCTCCTCGTCTGCGGGATTGCCCGTCGGGGGCGGCTGATCATGGGTGAGCCGTGGTTCGAGGGCGGCGTGCCCATCGCCTTGGACAGCCGGTCTGCCCGACAGTACGACGCCCAGGAGCTCGTGGCCGTGCGGGTCGGTGGCCGGGGTCGACCTCCGGTGCTGGCGCATTTTGGCTCGGCGACGGCAATCGAGTCGGTGCTGGCCGCGCTGCTTGTGCAGCGCGGGCTGGCTCCCGTGGGTGAGGAGACGATGGGCACGGAGAGCGAAGTAGGGCATCTCGAGGAGCCGTCAGCGGACGGGCGGGTCGATCTCCGCGAGCTGCTTGCGGTCACGATCGACCCAGAGACCGCCCGTGACTTCGATGATGCGATCAGCGTCGTGCGGCGTGCAGACGGCACGGTCAGGGTGTGGGTTCACATCGCCGATGTCGCTGCGTACGTACGGCCTGCCTCAGCGCTCGACCGCGACGCAGCGACCCGCGGCTTCTCGGCCTATGTGCCAGGTCGTGTCGAGCCGATGCTGCCGGAGCGGCTGTCGGCCGATGCCTGCAGCCTCCGCGCAGCGCATGACCGGTTCTGCGTGACGACTGAGCTGAGCTTCGATCGTGAGCTGCGTGTGGCTGAGGCCACGATGTTTCGGAGCGTTATTCGCGTCCGCGAGCGCCTGACCTACACGGCGGCTGAGCGCCTCCTGGCCGGACGGGAGCGGGACGGGAACGGGGTGGGTGAGATGCTCCAGCTCGCCCAAGCCGTCGCGTCCGAGCAGCGGCGCCACCGCAGGCAGCGCGGCGCGCTTCAGATCGAGAGCCAGGAGATCGAGTTCGAGCTCGACGGCGAGGGCGGGGTGGGCGACGCGCGGTTCGATGCTGAGCCCGCGGCTCACATCCTCGTCGAGGAGCTGATGATCGCCGCCAACGAGGCGGTGGCGCGCCTGCTCGCCGACCGCCGCCTGCCGGCGTTGTTTCGGGTGCATGAGCGCCCAGAGCCCCAGTCGATCGAGCGGCTGACTGCCCGCCTCGCGGGGCTCGATGTGCCGACGCCGCCGGTTCCCGAGCACCTGACGCCGAGCCAAGCCGCCCGCTTGGCCGCCGAGATCAGCGGCCGGGTGGCCGACTACACGGCGAATCGACGCCGAGGGCAGGAGGCGTACTCAGCCATGGTCCTGCAGGCCCTAAAGCGCGCGCGATACGACCCCGCGAACCTCGGCCATGCGGGTCTTGCGAGCAGTGCCTACTGCCATTTCACCTCGCCGATCCGCCGCTACCCAGATCTGCTCTGCCACCGGTCGCTGCTCTGCGGGCTTGGTCTGAGCGATGAGGCGGTCGACCCCGATCTGCGCAACGTTGCCGAGGCGGTCTCCCTCCGCGAGCGGTTGATCGCGGACACCGAGCATGAAGCCGAGGACATCTGCCTTGCCTGGCTGCTCGAGCGGCGCTTGTTCGAGCAGGGCTGGGACGCGTGCTTCGACGGCGAGATCACGGGCCTGATCGAGGGCGGCCTGTTCGCTCGCTTCGACTCGGTGTTCGAGGGGTTCCTACCGGCGCGGCGGGTCGGCGGCGACTACTTCCAGCTCGACGAGCTCGCCACGGCGCTGGTCGGCCGTAGGACAGGACGCACGCTTAGGCTCGGAGATCCCATCAACGTGCGGGTCTCCCACCTTGACTGCGCATCGGGGAAGGTCAGTCTCGCGCTCTGTCGGGAAGACCGTGCCCCCGATGCCCGCGGGAGGGGCACGGGCGCCGCGCGCAGCAAGGGGCCCAACGAGCGTTACGGGCGCTGAGAGCGCCGCACGCGGCTGAGGGGTACAGGAGCGCCGGGCGCCGCGCGGCCTACAATCGCCGTATGGCCACGGGTTCCGGGACGAAGCTGATCGCAGACAACCGGCGCGCGAGGTTCGAGTACGAGCTGCTCGAGCGCCACGAGGCCGGGCTCGCGCTGACCGGAACCGAGGTCAAGTCGCTGCGGGCGGGCCGGGCCGACATTGGCCGTGCCTACGCACATGTCCGGGACGGAGAGCTCTTCCTCGTGGGAGCTCACATTCCCGAGTATGCGCAGGGCAACCTGCACAATCACGCGCCGGAGCGCGACCGCAAGCTCCTGCTCCATCGCCGTCAGATCGACGGGCTGATCGGCAAGGTGCAGGAGCGCGGGCTGACGCTCGTTCCCACCCGCCTGTACTTCAAGCACGGGAGGGCAAAGGTCGAGATCGCGCTCGCGCGCCGCAAGGATGTGCGCGACAGGCGGCGGGACATCGCCGAGCGCGAAGAGCGCCGCCGGCTCGAGCGGGTGCGCGGGGGCGGGTATGCCGAGTAGCCGCTGGAGGCGCTAGAATAGAGATGAAAACATACGGGGGCGACCAGGTTTCGACGTGGTCGGTTCGCCGGATGAGTTGCAAGCCGAGGTCGCCGGTTGGCCTCGTTAAACTACCGGCACATCAGATACATGCGAACGACAACGAACTCGCATACGCCGCCTAGATAGGTAGCGTCGTCGTCCCGGCCTGGGCCCGTGGGTCGGTCAGCGGCGTCAACGAACGGGCTTGCTCTGACGGGAGTGCCAGTCGCCCGGCAGAGGAGAGCTAAGGCTGGCTGGCCCGGCGGTAGGCGGCCTGCGAGCCAGCCGGCGGGTGAAGCGGGATCGCGGGCTATGCTTGTAGACGCTCATGCTGGTGCGGCTGCGGACGCGGGTTCGAGTCCCGCCGCCTCCACTACTTGCAGTTCTTGCTTGTTCCCAGGCGATCCCTAAAATCAGCTGTATGCGGCTATTTTTATTGCCTTTTGAGGCTTGATAGTTCCGTTCTATTCCCATATTTTCTCATAGAACGTGGGAAATTATGTGGGAAGATAGCCTCTGTGAGGCGAGTCAGCACCGCTGAGGCTCTTGCCTGATCCGACGATCCCGGCATTGCTCCGCGCGGCGTTTGAGATAGAGCGGAAGCTATCGGAAGAGGACCTGTTCACCCTCGACTGGCCCGACGATTCCGAGGGGCAGGCGTCTTGCATCCGACATCTGGCGTCGTTGGCCACAGTGAGCCCGTGGGCGTACGACAAGCTCGTGGAGATCGCCCGTGACTACCGCGAGAAAGGCGAGCCCTGCAGCGTCCCGCCTGAGATGGGCTCGTGGTGTTTCGGAGTTGTGTCCGGCCAGTTTGAGCGACCGCAGCGGAAGCGCGGTCGCCCGGGCGCGCAGTATGCGGTGTGCGACCGCTTCATCTTCCTTGTGGTCGAGTGGCTCCGCGAACGCGGCGCAACCCGTGAGGATGCCATCAAACAAGTGGCCGAGGCTACCCGCCTTTTGCCGAAGCGAGTCGATGAGATTCTGACGAAGGCCGCGAACTCTTCGTGGCCAGCAGACGCCGCGAAGAAATATTTGATTTATCCCGGCTAAATTTTGTGTGAACGCCAGGCATCCTCCGGGAAGACACGACCAGGAGGAACGCCGATGGCCGACCAACTTCTGAACCGCAAGCAAGTCGAGGAGCGCGTCGGGCTCGCTAGATCGACCGTTTATCGCAGGATGCGTCAGGGTTCGTTTCCGCTATCCATCAGGGTCTCCCAGCGCGCTGTCCGCTGGTCGAAATCCGAGGTCGAAGCCTGGGTCTCGTCGCGTGAGCGCGTGACTGGGGATAAGCCGGACGCCTGAACGCCGCGTTCTGGCCACGGACGGGAAGGCTGGAGGGATTCGTTTCTTGTGGCGGCGAGCCGTCTCTGCCGGAGCGCTCTCTGCGGGACGGGGTTCCGGGTGTGTACGAGCGAATGCTGGGGGATGGGGAGCTGGTGCTGCTGGGCGGCCGGGTGGTGCCGGTGGGGTTGTTCCTGTCGGAGGCTTTGTTGAGGTTAGGGCGTCCGCAGGCGATCGCCGCTGACCGGTGGCGTCAGGGAGAGCTCGAAGACGGCGTACGCGAGGCTGGGTTGCGTCTCCCTTACCCGACGTGGCGGGGGCAAGGGTGGAAGGACGGCTCGGAGGACGTGCGAGGCTTCAGGGCCGCGGTGCTTGAGGGCCGGGTTGCAGCACCCGTGTCGCTGGCGATGCGGGCCGCTCTCGCCGAGGCCAGGACGGTCAGCGACAGCGCCGCGAACGAGAAGATCGCGAAGTCGGCCGAGGGCACCAAGCGGCAGCGGGGCCGCGACGATCTGGCGGCCGCGATCGCGCTATCGGTTGCTCTCGGGGACCGTCTGCCGCAGACGACGGGCAGGGCATGCCTGGGGCTGGTCGCGTGAGCCGTGCCCATCACCGGCTCGACAAGCGGCGCTGGGCGAGGGCTCGCCGGCGAGCGATCGAGCGTGACGGGTGGCGGTGCACCGAGTGCGGCAAGGCGGGACGGCTCGAGGTTCACCACGTGACGCCGTTGTGGCGCAACCCCGAGCAGGACGCCTACCCGCTCGACGGGTTGGCAACACTGTGCCGGCGCTGCCACATCGCGATCACCAGGAGAGAGCGGCTCGAGCGCAACTCTCCCTCGCCCGCGCAGGCGCGGTGGGATGAGTTGGTGGCCTCGCTGCTGGCCGACGGATAAGGGATAGTGGAGCCGATGCAGGTGGGAAGGGTCACGTCAGACTGCCAAAGGGACGGTTCGCGAGACCGCTATAGGGTGATGTTTCGACCACTAGGGCGGCGAGGTGGCTCGATGAGGCTTCTGGCCGCCACATTCGTGACCTGAAAGGTCTAAAGAACATCGATACTGGCAGCACGTATGGCGGCATTCCTATCGATCAATTGCCTTTCAGAAGGCTAGAGGCTGACCTGAGGCGCGCGTCCGTGTGTTTCGGCTCTATACGGATGCTTACCGAAGACAACCGGTTGACAGATGCTTCTGCCTTAGCACGGGTACTTGTCGATGTAGTGATTCGCTCTCTTTGGCTCGTGCATCGGGAAGAAGTAACGTTAGGTGACAAGTCCTGGTCTCATTGGTGTGAGCGTGTTTGAATTCCTCACGCTGCAATTCTGAGATTGAAAGAGTTAAAGAACATTGTCAGACACCAAGAGGTATGATTAGCATACTCTTCATCCTGGTTCGATGTTGACACAAATAAAATGGATAATTACCAAAAGAATAAAGACAAGTTAAAGGTTGCTCTCAAGGCTAAATCTGTTCTTAAGGAAGAGTTCGAAAGGCTTAAAGGAGATCCCACAACGAGAGATTTAGCTGAAGATGCTGGTCTTCTGAGTACATACCACTTAGTCTACAGTCCTCTTAATGGAGCTGTCCACTATGATCCATCTTACGCGTTCGAGGAATCTGGCACTTCTTATCGTGCTTCTTAACAGGTAATGTCTGATTTAACGCTCGCTCTTCCACTCCTCGTCTATGCAGAGTTTCTAGGTAGGGCAGATTCCTTGCTCAAAGTTGGGCTTGGGGAGTTGCGCACACAGGTCAGAGCGTGGGGTTGGGAGTCATTACCTACCCTAGGGCCCCTGAGTCTTGCTGCGCAGGCAGGCCTGACCATTCGCTATCATTGCGCTATAGCCGACCGCGAGAGAAAGGGGACTTGAAGGCGACATAGGGGGAAGGAATGACAGCCCGTCAAAGGCTTCTGATTGAGCAGAGCCAACTCCGAGAGCAGATCAATGGGCTGCTCGGCGCAGATGAGATCAGCGATGAGCAGCGAAACGAGCTTGACACGCTGACAGAGCGAGCTCAGGAGGTGGAGGTTGAGCTGCGGGCT
>JAPOVR010000134.1 GCA_026708005.1 Actinomycetes bacterium | reverse complement strand
CGGGACGCCCCGAGCACCGACACACCCGCAACCGGCCCGCGCCCGCCGCGCCGCCCCAGCGACACAGCCCAGCCGGACCTCCGCACCACCGCACGGCACCCGCTTCAACCACCCGCGCCCACCACCCAGCCGCGCGGGGACCGCACCCACGCAAGCGAAGCGAGCGATCCGGCCGTGTTGCGAGACACGCGTCAGCTAGACGGTCGGTCGAAGCTGATCGGCAACCTCGGCGACAAACTCATCGAATGACCGAGGCGTCCTGCCGCTCACGTCCTGCACAGCGCTTGTAACCTCGGCCCAGTGGCCCTCAGCTTGGTCGGCGTAGAGGCGCACGAGATCCTGCGCCAAGAAGTCAGGCATCCCGGCTTGGGCCATGGCCTCGAGCGCAGCGTCAGGAGAGACGTCGACATACTGAACAGGCGCGCCACGTGCAGCGCCCAGCTTCTGCGCAACCTCCGCCTGGCTGAGGGCTTCGGGCCCGGTGATCTCAAGCGCTGTACCCATGTGGCCCGGCTCGGTGAGAGTCTTGACGGCGACGGCGGCGATGTCGCGAACGTCCACCGACGAGACTCGGCCCTCGCCGAGCGGCAAGAAGAATGCCCCCTGGTCGCGAATCGACTCCGTCGCGAAGTGGACATTCTGGAAGAAGCTGTTGGGTCGCAGATGCGTCCAGCCGAGCCCAGACTCCTCCATCTGCCGCTCGGTCTCGGCATGCCAGCGAATGAACGTCACAGGCGAGCCAGGTCCTGCCTTGAACACCGAGAGCTTCACGAGGTGCTCCACGCCGGCACGAGCGCAGGCCTCGACGAAGTTCCCCTGAAGCTCGACCTGGTTGGGCGGAATTGACGACGCAAGGAACGCGTGTTCCACTCCCGTCAGCGCGGCGTCAAGCGACCCCGGATCGGCCAGATCAGCGATCGCTGTCTCGATGCCAGGACCCTCGAGCATCGCCGCCTTCTCCTGCGACCGCACGAGCGCGCGCACCGGCGCACCCTCTGCGGCGATCTGTCGGACGACCTCGCCGCCGACGGTCCCGCTCGCTCCGGTGACCAGGATCATGAAACCTCCCTCCAATCGAATCGACGGCTGGTGTTTCCAACCGGCCGTTCAGCGAGGCAGGCTACCGTGAGGATGCTGAACCCTCTCGGATCTCAGCATCCGGCGAGGCGAGCGGAAGAAGCCGAGCAGCCGAGGCCTCGAATGAGCACACGATCCGCTCGCCCGGCTCCAGCCCGAGCCGCTCGACTGAGTCCAGCGCCAGCTCCGCAGTGATCTCCCCAACACGCACGTGAACTCTGCTGCCTGCCCGCACCACCGAACCGACTCTGCCGCCGATGTGGTTGCGCATCGGATGTGGAGGAGCCTCTCGAGCCACCGTGATGTCCCACGGATTGAAAACAACTCCGACGGGGCCCTGCGCCTGGTCGGTCGAGAAAAGCTTGGCGCCTGTCTCGGTGATGATCTCGGTCATGCCATCCAGGCCAGGGCGTGCAAGCCCAGGAAGCAGGTTGCCGCCGGTAAAGCTCGCGACGAACGGGTCCGCGGGAGCGGAGACCAGGCTCGCCGGCACGTCGAGTTGAACGAGCCTTCCCTCAACGATCACCCCGACGCGGGCGGCGAGGGCCGTGGCATCCTCGAAGTCGTGTGTCACCAGCAGGGTCGGTAGGGCAAGCTCATCGAGGAGCCGCCGCAGCTCATCGCGCACCGTGCGCCGAGTCGCGGCGTCGAGAGAGGCGAGCGGCTCGTCGAGGAGAAGCGCCCGCGGCCGCCTGGCAAGGGCCCGCGCGAGGGCCACCCGCTGACGCTCGCCGCCAGACAGCTCCGACGGCTTGAGGAGAGCCAGCTTGGCGATCCCAAAGCGTTCCAGGAGATCGTCAATCGGCTCCTTGGTACCGAAGGCCACGTTTTTACGCACCGACAGGTGCGGGAAGAGCGCGAAGTCTTGGAACACGAGCCCGACCGATCGCAGGTCAGGCGCACGCCACACCCTCTTGGAGGCGTCGAACCAAACGTCGTCCCCGAGGGAGATACGCCCATGCGATGGACGAACCAGGCCGGCGATCGCTCGCAGGATCGTCGTCTTACCGGCGCCTGACGGACCCGCGAGCGCAAGCGTGCTGCGCTCGAGGCGCACAGCTACATCGACGTCGAACGAGCGGCGCTTGACGCAGATGTCAAACTCGAGCGTGTCCATGACGGGAGGAGCTTGGCGGTGAGCAGGACCGCGAGGCTGATGATGATCAGGAGCGCTCCGAGGGCGAGCGCGACCGTGCGGTCGAGATCGAACGCCGCGTAGATCGCGAGGGGGAGCGTCTGGGTCTCGCCCTGGAGGCTGCCGGCGAAGAGGATGGTCGCGCCGAACTCGCCAATTCCACGTGCCCAGGCGAGCGTGGCGCCAGCCCCAAGGGCGCCGCCCGACAGCGGCAGCACGATGCGGCGAAACACGCGAGCCGGACTCGCACCGAGCGTCCGAGCCGCATCGAGCACGTCGGGGTCGAGCGCCTCCAAGGCCACTAGCGCCTGACGAAGGTAGAAGGGGCTCGCCACGAAGGTCACAGCGAGGATGACGGCAGCCTGCGTGAAGGGAATACGCACACCGAAGGCGTCGAGCGTGCCCCCGAGCAGGCCGCGCGTCCCAAGCGCGGCCAGCAGACCAATACCGGCAACCGCCGGCGGGAGAACGAGCGGGAGCTCGGTGAGAGCGACCACAACCGACCGTCCGCGAAACTGCCAACGGGCGAGGGCATAGGCCGCTGGAGTTCCCACGACGAGGATGAGCGCAAGCGCGATCGTGCTCGTCTGGAGCGTGACGAGCATCGCATCGACTGCCAGCTCGCTGCCGAGCTGGCGCACGAGCTCGACCGGCGAGGCCCGGAGGAACACTGCAGCGACAGGCAGCGTCAGGAAGACGAACGCGAGCGCAAGGGACACGGCGAGGCCGATGGGAAAGAGGGCCCGTCTCATGGCCGCCTGAACCCAGCCGCCTCGAGCGCCGCCGCCCCACCGGAGAGCAGGTGCTCGATGTACTCCGAGGCTCTCTGGCCATTCGGGCTGTCGGCAACCACCGCGCCGAGGTACGTGATCGACGGCTGCGCCCAGTCGGGAATCTCGATCGTCTCGGCGACATCGGCGATGCGAGCGATATCGGTTGCGTACACGATCCCCGCATCGACCTCGCCGAGGGCCACCTTGCCGACAACGCCCTTCACGTCGTCCTCGAACGACACGACGTTCTCAAGCGCCGCGTGCTCGCCGAGAGCCCGGAGCGCCGAGCGAGCGTAGTCACCCGCGGGCACGCCCGGCGCTGCCATGACCAAACGAACGCCGCTCTTGGCGATATCGCGGGCCGTCTTGATACTCGCCGGATTGCCGCTTGGAACAGCGATCACCAACCGGTTTCGAGCGAAGGCCGTCGGCTGTCCGATCAGACCTTCAGCAAGCAACTCGCCGGGATGTCGCAAGCTCGCTGCGATGTAGACATCGGCGGGAGCACCTTCTCGGATCTGAGTCGCCAGGGCATCAGAGCCAGCAAACGAGTACCGAGGCTCCGGGTCGACCTCGGGCAGAACCTCAGTGAGCGACGCGGCGGCGAGGACCGTCAGCCGACCGTCCGGTTCACCGCCCCCGCACGCCGCCGCGGCCAGCACGGCAAGTGCGGCGAGCGCTGCCCTCAACACCTGCCTTCTCAACGGTCGATCATGACGGAGGTGGCTTTCACGATCGCCGTCGCGTCAGCGCCGGGGCCAAGCTCAAGCGCCTCAGCCGCGTCCCTCGTGATGATGGCCACAACGGTAGCGGGCTCAGTCACGTCGAGCACGACCTGCGCGAGCAGCCCCTCAATGCGTACCTCCCTGACCGTCCCCGCGAGGCGGTTGCGCGCGCTTAGCCGCTCAGGGCCCCGTTCGGCGCGCAGACGGTCGACCTCGCTGCGCGGTACGAGGCGGCGGTTTGCCGGGTCGCGCCGCGTCGTGATCTTCCCCTCGCGATCCCAGCGCCGCAGCGTGTCCAGGCTGATGCCGAGCATGCGAGCCGCCTCGCTCGCCGCAAGCTCTTTGTCCCTATGCATTACCTATGCGACTATACCTACTGCGGCCGCCGCCTGCGAGGCCGCAAAATCACCGTGAAGGGCAGCCCGGCCCCACCCACCAGCCGGGGGAGGGTAGCCCAGCAAGGCTCACAGCTTCCGTGCAGCTGGTCGCGGAAGCGTCACGAAACTGCGCCAACTCTGCACAGCCGTTGCGCTCGGCCGCCAGGCAGATCGGCCCGGGGTCCCTGCAGACCATCCCTGCCCGGCCGGCCCGAGCGCGACGCTGAGCCGGGGCAACCTGGAGGCTGAGCGAGGGACCTCCTCGCAGACCAAGCCCGCCCCGCCGCAGGCATGGATTGCGAACCTACCGCGGGTTCTGCGCGGCGCTCTCGCCGACGAACTCAACGTTGACTGCGTGGGGGAACGCACCGACAGCCTCGCCGCGTCGCAGGAGTTCCTGGACTGCCTGGCGGCCCTCGTCGCCGTAGTCCTGGGTCAGCCGATTCACGTACATCCCGACGAAGCGATCAGCAAGGCCATGGTCGAGTCCTCGGCCGAACTGGAGCGCGTACTTGAGAGCCGGCTCGCGCGAGCTCAAGCCGCGCTCGATCGACTCGCGCAGAACCCCGGACAGCCCGTTCAGCACTGCTTCCCCGAGGTCGCGACGGGCGACGTTCACCCCAAGCGGAAGCGGCAGACCCGTTTCGAAGAGCCACCACTCTCCGAGATCCAGCGTATTAGTCAGACCATGCTGCGCATAGGTGAGCTGGCCCTCGTGGATGACCAGACCCGCGTCGAGGCGACCGGAGGCGACCTCCGCCATGATCTCGTCGAACGGCAGCTCACGGAACCTAAAAGCGCCGCCCAGGTACAGCTGGAGCACGAGGAACGCCGTCGTCATACGGCCAGGAACCGCGATCTCCTGCCCGTGCAGGTCGGTCGGGCGCATCGGCTCCCGGGTCACCACGATCGGCCCAAAGCCGGTGCCCATGCTCGCGCCGTGCGGAAGCAGCACGTAGCGGTCCTGGACGAACGGATACGTGTGGAGCGAGATCGCGGTCACCTCGAGCTTGCCGGCCAGCGCCCACTCGTTCAGCGTCTGTATGTCCTCGTGAACCGGCTCGAACTCAAAGCCCCGCGTGTCGACCTCGTTCGAGGCGATTCCCCAGAACATGAAGGCGTCGTCTGGGTCCGGGCTGTGTCCGAGTCGGATGAGCACGGGCCGCGAGGCTAGCACCCTTTGCTGGGCAGGGCCGAGGCGCCCAGCCCCGAGCTCGGTTGAGACCGTGTTCCCGGGCGGGGCAGACCATCCTCACCAAGCCTGCACAGCATCCGGCCACGGAACCTCGCCCGCCCGCCGATCGGCTCGCGGGCGGCAGGGTACACTTGCGGCATGAGCTGGGTCCAACGCGTTTTCCGTAACCCGTTCTCGACGGTTTTCTCGCGCTCAAGCCGCGGCGAACAGCTTGCCGCCTACGTCATTCGCGAGCACGACGGAGGGCGTACGGTCGAGGACATTCTCAACGACCCCTATATCCGCAACCGTGCATCAGAGACCGAGCGCCGACAGCTCCTCGAGCGGCCCGAGGTCATCCGAGCAATCGGCGAGCACACCGCTCGGATGGGCCAGCCGAGCGACGAGAGCGGCTAGCGCGGCTCCCTTCGGCCCACGCGCGGCCTAGAGCTGCGTTCCGATGCCGCGCTCGATTGCTCGGTCGAGAACGAGCTTGGCAACAGCGAGATCCTCGGCGGCGATGCCGAGACTCTTGAAGAGCACGATGTCACCGTCGCACTGGCGTCCCGACACGGCACCGGAGACCACGTCGGAGAGCTCGTGCACCTCCAACCAGTCGAGCACGCCCTGCTCGACCGGCTCCGCGAGATCGCCAGCCTCGATCGCGGCCTGCTCCCGGGAGTCACAGCAGATGAACGCCGCGCGCGTGACCACCTTGTTATCGAGCTCGCGTGCCTGAATCCGATTTGCACCGATGGCGCAGACGAGCGTCCCGGGCTTGAGCCATTCGCCACGCAGGACCGGATCGCGCGACGTCGTTGCGGTGACGACGATGTCCGCGGCCGCAGCGTCGCGGTGGTAGCCGACCGGCTCGGCTCCCAGCCTCTGACAGAACGACTCACGCCGCCCTTCGTCGCGGCAGAACGCGAGCACTCGCTCGATGGAGGGAACCGCCGCGCGGATGCTCTCAACCTGGCTCTCTGCCTGCCAACCGCACCCGATCACGCCGAGAGTCGTCGAGCCAGGCCGGGCAAGGTGACGTGCGGCAACACCGCTTGCCGCACCCGTTCGCCGCTGTCCCAGCCGGTCGGCCTCGATGAGCGCAAGCACCTCCGGTCGATCAACCGCAAAGAGGACGACCACGAACGTCGAACCCGCCTTGAAGCCGGCATAGGTCTTCAGCCCCGACACGCCGAGCTCGAGATCGGCCGCGGCCATCGTGTGCATGAGGCCACCGTCGAGCCTGATGCGAAAGCGCGGGCGATTGTCGACCTGCTCACGGGCAAGACGCCCGAAGCACTCCTCGACGGCCTCGATGGCAAGAGCGGCCGAGAGCAGCTCGTCCACATCGTCTTCGCGCAGGTAGAGCGGCACGACGCCTAGTGTAGGACGCCGCCACGCGGCTCACCCGCGTGAGCTTCCTCTCAGATCTGGAGACGAGCCCACGGGACGCCCGGATCAGGCACCGCCTCAGGGTGGAGCAGATGCCCCAACAGCTCGGCACCCACACCGACGCGGGGGCCCGGGCTCGAGTAGTACGCCTTCGCGTCGACGGCAAATACCTGGCCTTCGTGGCCGGCCGGCGTCCCGAGCAGCTCGGCTGAGAGCGCCGCGGGATCCACCTCGTCCAGCGTCCGGTCGAGGTCGTAGCCGCATGGCGCAAGCACGACGACATCGGGGCGGAGCTCGGCCGCGTCGCGCCACCGGATGCGAAACGACGGCTCGCCAGGTGTTCCGGCGACGTCGGTCCCGCCGGCGAGCGCCACCATCTCGGGAACCCAGTGGCCGGCAACATAGGGTGGGTCGAGCCATTCCGAGACGAAGACCCGGGGCCGCGCCGAGGCACCGACCAAGCGCTTATCAAGCCGGCGAAGCTGCTCGCTGAGCTCGTCGCGCAAGCGTGCGGCAGCGTCGGGGACGCCAAGCTCACGTCCGAGTTCGACGATCGCCTCGGCCACAGCGCCGAGCGTGCCTGGCGAGTACTGGAGCAGCCGGGCATCGACGCCCTCGGCGCGCACGACGTCCTTGACATCGTCCGTCGAGACCGCGCACACGGCGCAGAGCTCCTGCACGACGACGACATCCGGGGCGACGGCGCGCCAAGCCTCCGCGTCGACGGCGTAGAGCGGCTTCCCCTGCGCTGCGGCGTCTGACACCGCCCGATCGATCTCGGCGCTGTCAAGCTCATCGGTGTCAAGGCGCGCTGCGGTGATGGGGTGACAACTTGCGGCCTCTGGAGGCCAGTCGCACTCGTGAGTGACCCCGACGATCTGGTGACCAAGCCCCAGTGCATACAGCACCTCGGTCGCCGCCGGCACGAGCGAGCAGACCCTCACCCGAGCAAGTGTAGTGGCCCCGGCAGCCCGAACCGCCGCCTTGGCGCGCGGTGGTGGCGGGTGAGGCAACGCGGCGAGACGCGCCCGAGAGGATTTGAACCTCTGACCTCAGCCTCCGCAGGGCTGCGCTCTATCCCCTGAGCTACGGGCGCCTTGGCGAGATCATACTTGCGTGCGCATCTCCGACCCGAAGCGGCGCGCCGTCTGGAACCTCGACCCGAACGTAGGCGAGTGCAACGACATCGTCCTCGCGGGCAACGGCGCTCGTGATGCGACCGACGACCTTGCCGTCGCACATCAGCTCGGCATCGGCCTCTGGAGGCGCATCAGCCTCGATGCGGAGGAGGCGCAGGCCCCGGTTGGCATGGCCGCGGTAGTGCAGCCGGGCGATCGGCTCCTGCCCCGGGTAGCAGCCCTTCGTGAAGCTGACGAACTGCTCGACGATCCCGGCCTCGGCAGGGAGAACGCGCTCGTCGATCTCGTGGCCGAACCAGGGCGTGGCCGCCTCGATGCGCAGGCGCTTGGCCTCAGCGTCGCTAAGGGAGCCCTGGTCGGGCAGATCACCGTCGATGACCTCAAGGCCCGGAAGTCCGAACTCGGCGTTCGGGACTGCGAGGCCGACCGGCGGATCAGGCCCACGGCCAAGGAGAACGTAGGATCGATGCTCTTCAAGGGTGATCTCAACCTGGGCGGCAAGCCTCGAGCGGCGGAGAGCGTCGCGGACGACGCTGCCGAGCTCTCGCTCGGTGAGCAGCAGGAAGTCGTCCCCGGCCCGGCGCACGACAACGAGCGGTGCGATCACGCGGCCTTTGGGGGTGAGGAGCAGCGCTTGGCAAGACTCCCCGGTCGAGAGAGCCGCAACGTCGTTTGACACCATGCGATCAAGAAAGGCGAGCGCATCCGGCCCGCTCAGGCCGACGAACGAGCGTGCCCGATTGACGACAGCGGGTGTGTCAATGGTCATCTCCACCTAACTTCTAGTCTAGAAACCGGTGTTTCGCAGCCGCAACGAGCAGAGGGTTCGTGAGCTCGGGTTTGATCCCGCGCGTCTTCCGCCCGGACAGAAGATCACCGAGAAGTGGCCGATACTCCATGCCGGCGACGTGCCACGCATCCACCTCGAGAGCTGGTACTTCCGCGTATGGCGAGAGGTCGCGAACCCGATCGAGCTGACGCACGCTCAGCTGCAGGAGCTCCCGGCAGCCGAGGCGGCAACCGACATCCACTGCGTGACCCGCTGGAGTCGGTTCGACGTTCGGTTCCGAGGCGTCCGCTGGAGCGAGCTCGCGTCGATCGTCGAGCCACGCTCGGTGGCACGGTTCGCGATTGCCCACGCGGAGGGCGAGTACACAACGAACGTCCCGCTGTCGGCGCTCGACGATCCACGAGCAATGGTCGCATGGGAGGCTGATGGCGAGCCGCTGACGCCTGACCACGGCTGGCCGCTGCGCCTGATCGTCCCGGATCGCTATCTCTGGAAGAGCCCGAAGTGGCTGCGCGCGGTCGAGCTCGTCGCCTTTGATCAACCCGGTTTCTGGGAGCATGGTGGTTACCACAACAATGCTGACCCTTGGTCTGAAGAGCGCTACACCCTCTAGACGCACTCGGCTCAGCCGGCGCCGGACACCCAACAGCGCCCCGGCTCGGGGCTCGGCCTCGTCAACGAGCCGCTGCGCCCGTAGGGTGTGCGTGGCAGCGCTCTTGTCTCTCGCCCTCGCCGCGCTCTGCACGAGCAGCTCAGCGGCCGGGGCCGCGTTGCGGGTGGGAACGACGATCGAGCCCAACGCGCTCAACCCGTTCGTTTCGGGGAATCGAACCGCCCGGGCCATCTCGTCGTTGATCTACGACCGCCTCGTCCTCAGGGACGCAGACCTCCTCACCCAACCCGGCCTTGCCCATACCTGGGGGCGCAACGAGAGCGGCAGGCGATGGACCTTCCGGCTTCGCGACGGCCTACGCTGGTCGGACGGTCAGCCCGTCACAGCCAGCGACGTTGCTTTCACGTTGACGGCGGTGATGAGGGCGCCGGAGAATCCATATACTCGAACGCTGGTCAACATCAGGTCAGTCGATCCGTCCGGAGCAACACAGCTGATCGTGACGCTGACAGCCCCATCGCAGGAGCCCCCGGTGCTCGACGTGCCGATTGTGCCTCAGCACGTGTGGGGGAACCTCACGGGGGCCGAATTCCAAACGTTCGAGAACGACCCGCCCGTGGGCTCAGGCCGGTATCGGTTGGTACCAGGAGCCAGCGACGGCGCGACTCGACTCGAGGCGAACCCCGACCACTGGAGCGGTCCGGCGTCCCTCGACATGATCGAGATTCATCGCTACCGGGATGAGGCAACGATGGTCGATGCCCTTCTGCAGGGCAAGATCGACATCGCCGATGGGCTCTCACCGCCGGCGTTCGAGAGCGCCACGAGAAGCCCGGTCATCGCGGGGCACACGGCGGCGGCCGAGACATTCATCTCGCTCGGCATGAACAGCGGCGCACCAAGGGGGAATGGCAACGTCATTCTCCGTGACGTGCGGGTGCGGCAAGCGATTGCGTTTGCGCTCGATCGCGACCGCTTGCGGCGTGAGGCTCTCGGAGAGCAGGGGATTACAGGGACGACGATCGTGCCGCCAGTCTCCCCGTTCCACGCTGAGGTCTCCGCTGACGAACTGATCGGCTTTGACCCGGAGCGGTCCGCGTCGCTCCTCGACCGCGCCGGCCTGCGGGATCTCGATGGCGACGGACAGCTCGAGCGCAGCGGCGGCCAGCCGGTCGAGCTGCGCCTCTACACGCGCGCCGCGTTACCAGAGACGGAGCAGCTTGGCGAGCTCATCGTCAGTTCCCTCGAGGCGATCGGAATCGGGGCAAATGCAGCGGCGCTTCCCGACAGCGAGCTGTCCCTCCGCATCGAGCGCGGCGACTACGACCTCTTCATCTGGGGATGGACGGCAGAGCCAGATCCAGCGTTCATCCTCTCGGTTCTGACCTGCGACGAGATGCGTCAAGGCGGCCTGGGGGACACCTACTTCTGCGACCCGACCTACGAGCGGCTGTACAACGAGCAACGCGAGGCACAGACTCCGTCCGAGCGCCGAGAGATCTTCCGCGATCTGCAGCTTCGCGCCTACCGCCAGGCACCGTACGTCGTCCTGTACTACCGGCCGGACTTCCAGGCCTATCGCAGCGACCGATTCCAGATCGCGCCGGCTGGTCTCGAGACAGGGCTCATCATGACGGGCGACCCTGTCCTACCGCTCGGGCTCGAGCGAATCGGGGGCGCAGCGACTTCGGGAGGAGGCACCACGTCACCGCAGCCTGCCGAGACAACCGAGGTGCGCGACGAGCCGGCAGATCCGATCGTCTCGAGGAGCCTGGCGCTGACTGCGGCGCTCGCCGTCGCAGCGCTTGCGGTCGCCTTCCTCATGCTCGTGCTCCGTCTCCGCTCGCGGAGGCAATCCGCACAGGAGGTGGAGGAGGACGACCCCCAGTCTCAGCTCAGGCCGACCAGGCGCGGCGGCCGCTAGCTGGAACGGCGTGGGGGAGCGATCGCTCCCCCACGCATCTCTCCGGGGCTTTCTGTCGTTACATCATGTCCGGCATGCCGCCGGGCATGGGTGGGGCTGGGGGTGTTTCTTCGGGTGCCTCGGCGACGACG
>JAPOVR010000114.1 GCA_026708005.1 Actinomycetes bacterium | reverse complement strand
CTCGTCGAGGTCGGTTACGGGCAGTGCCAGCACGTCGTTGGCAAACGGATCTGCGGCTTCAAAGAGCCTGGTCATCGTGCCTCCTCAGTTTCGTGCCGCCTTGGCTGAAGCTGAACGGGGGCCGGCTACCCACTACCTCAGATTACGGGACACCACACCCCTGCTCCCCGAAGAGGGGCGGGACCGACCGGCCGGCAACCCTGAGCGCCCAGCTGGAGCCAGCCGCGGCTCTGCTCAATCCCGGTTTGCACTGGACCGCCCCCCCTCGCCTGCGCGCGCCGCTCTGGCTGTCTAGCACGCGGCGTTGTGCCACGATGCTCCACCAAGGCGCCGGCGGGGCCGTTCCCTTCCCTGTGGATTGCTGGCGTGGTGTTTGGGGCTAAGGGTTAAGGGTGCTCGCCGGGATCACCTCGATCGGGATGGCTGGGTTGAACAGGAACACGCGGTCCCGTTCGTCTGTGCAACGTTCGCGATGGTCGAGGTTGCCCTCGACCTCGTAGTGGGACGAAGCCGCCTGGAGGTCTGCGCGGTTCGTGATGGCGGGGACATAGCCGCCGCCGGCGATGAGCCCGTCGCCAGAGAAGGCGGTGGCGCCGCCTGGGAGCGTGACCGCCACGTGGTTGACACTGGCCTGTGTCCCGCGACGGCCAGATCGCGGGTACACCGTTCAGAGAGAGAGAGGTCACCAGGCTGCTGCTAACGGTCACGCTGGAAGAACGCCTTCAACGCGGTCTTCCCGACTTCGATCTCGCGCGAGCTCCTGCCGGCCGACCCGGCTGCGCTGGAGGGGCTCAGTGAGCCTGTGGAACCCTATCCACCCGCGGCGCCACCTCTGAGCCGCCTGCGAACGAACGGAACGACTGCCGCGAGCTGCTCGCGCGGCACCACGGCGAGGGCGACACCAATCACCGTGACGAACATCCCCGCGAGCACGAGCGCGCCAGGGGCGTTGCCGCGAACGATCTCAACGATCACCGCGACCGCGGGGACGAGGAAGAGAGCTGAGGAGGTCTTCGCGGCTGCGAGCCGCTCGAGCGCGAGGAAGAAAAAGAGGACGCCGAACGCAGCGGCCGGTCCGATCCACATCATCGAGGCCCAGAAGCCGCCCGAAGCCCAGTCGGTGCTCGACGTGCCGTCGACGGCGAACGCGAGCGGCAGGAAGAGCACGCTCGCGACCGCATACTGCGCGGCCGTGAAGCCGATCATGTCCACCCCTTCATCTCGGTTCGCGAGGGTTCGCAGGATCAGCACGCCCCCCGCCCAGCCCAGCCCGGAGATCAGGGCGATGGCGCAGCCGAGCAGCAGATCTCTGGTCTCGTACTCGCCGCCAAGCTGGGATGACACCATGAGCACGACACCGCCGAACCCTGCGAGCAGCCCGAGAATGTTGAGCATCGAGAGGTGTTCCCGCAGGAAGATCCAGGCGAGCACGAGCACCATCAGCGGGTTCGTGTTGATAATGACCGCGCCGTTCCCAGGCCCGGCGAGGGCGATCGCCTCGGTCAGGCCCCACTGGAACAGTCCTGCCATGAGGAGCCCCGTGAAGAGCGCCCAGGCGGCCAGGTGCCCGCGGGGAAGGCGAGCGCCCATGAGCGGGACGGCGAGCAGGAGCACAACGGCGCCCGCGGCCAGCCGCAGCCCGGTGATCTGCAGCACCGGTGCGTGCTCGGTGGCCACCTCGGTCGGCCAGTAACCCGTTCCCCAGATGAGGACGGTGCCGCTCAGGAAGAGCAGCGGCGTGCGGGGGAGGCGCTGCCTCGTCTCCTGAGCCATCCGGCGACTTTACTCGTCGCGCCTGCCAAGGGCGCTGCGGGGCTCGTCGGGCGGGCAGGTCACCCGCTGAGGGGTGGGGCATGCGCGATCGCCGATGTGCGGGTCGCCGGGCCTGGGTGCTCGGTGGAGGTTGCTGTCCTCGTCTGTGGGGCCAGGCTCGCCAGGGTGGTCGCCAGCGCTTGGCGGTGACGCCGGGCAGGTGGCCGACAGCGGAGATGAGGCCCGCCAGGGCCGGCTGCCAGTGGGCGCTCGGCGGCGGCGGCATGGAGAGCGCTGGGGAGGGGTGCTGGGGAGGGGCGCTGGGAGAGCCGGGTGGGTCACCCGCCGAGGAGTAAGCGCGTGGGCGGCCGCCGCAGCGCGTGCTGCCGGGCTTGCCGCTGCGAAGGGCAGCTCGCCCCCACCCGGGGGAGGGTAGCCGAGCAAGGCGCACGGCTTGTGCGCAACTGGTGACAAGAGCGTCACGCAACTGCGCCAATTCGGTGGAGTCGCGCCACCGGGAAGCTGTCCTCGAACGGCCAGCCGCTGCGCAGCCGTGCCTCGTTCCGCCAGCCTCTACGCAGCCTTGCCTCTGCGCGGCCGCCGACGGCCTGCCCACAACAGGCTGTGCCAACCGATTCGGGTAGGCTCACGGCCAGCTGTCAGCTCTCACGGGGCGATCCGGGACGATCCGGAGTGATCCCCAGATTCGAGAGCCACCGTCTCGATGCCCATCCAAATCGAGCAGACCCTGCCGAGGTGCCGGCGCTGTGGCCGAGTGGTTCACGTGCGCAGCAGGGCGCGTATTGAGGCGGCTGACGGAGCGCTCTTCTGCTCGGAGATCTGCCAGGACGAGTACGCAGAGCTCGAGCCGAAGGGGGGCTCGGCGTCCGGGTCAAGCCCGAACTCCTGAGCCCAAACGCCGAAGAACGCTGAGGAGCGCGCGCGATGAATCTCAGAGTGGGAATCGATGTCGGGGGTACCTTCACCGATCTCGCGCTGTTCGATCCGGAAAGCCAAGAGCTGAGGATTACGAAGTCAGCGAGCACGCCAGAGGATCCCATCAAGGGAGTCACTGCGGTCATGGAAAAGGCCGGCATCTCGACGGCCCAGGTTCGCACCCTCATCCACGGCACGACCATGGCCACGAACGCCTTGCTTGAGCGCACCAAGGCGCTCCCGGCCCTGATTGCAACCGCCGGCTTCCGCGACGTGCCGTTCATTCAGCGGATCAACCGCAAGCACCACTACGACCTTGACTGGGACAAGCCGACGCCGTTCGTCGACCGGCGCCATTGCTTCGAAGCAGTCGAGCGTCTCAACTACAAGGGGGAGGTGGCGACTCCCCTCGACGAGGAGGGTGCGCGGGGGATCGTCGCCCAGATCAAGGGGCTCGGCATTCGGGACATCGCCGTGTCGTTTCTCTTCTCGTATGTGAACCCGGTACACGAGCTACGGATGCGAGAGCTGATCGAGGAGGTCTATCCCGAGGCGACCGTCTCGGTCTCGCATGAGGTGTACCCGCGCTGGCGTGAGTACGACCGGACGAGCACCGTGCTGGCCGACGCATTCCTTAAGTCCCTGATCGAGGAGTACATCCAAAACCTCGCCGGCGGACTCGGCGGTGGCGACGGCTCGATGAGCTTTCTCATAATGAAGTCCAACGGCGGCGTGCAGGATTACGCCGCAGCAAGCTCCAAGCCGGTCGACTTGCTCGTCTCCGGACCGGTCGGCGGTGTTCTCAGCGGCGGGTTCCTCGGCAGCTTGACCGGCCACGAGAACCTCATCTCCATGGACATGGGCGGCACGAGCTTCGACGTGAGCCTGATCCAGGGCGGCGAGGCCAGCCGGACGATGGAGTTCGAGATCGAGTGGGGTCTTCCCGTCTTCACGCCAATGATCGATGTGAAGACAATCGGCGCCGGTGGTGGCTCGATCGGCTGGGTCGACAAGGGTGGTCTTCTGCGGGTTGGCCCTGAGAGCGCCGGTGCCCATCCCGGACCCGCCTGCTACGGCCGCGGCGGCGAGGCGGCGACGGTCACGGACGCGAACCTCTATCTCAGCCGGATCAACCCGGGCTACTTCCTTGGCGGCGAGCTCACCCTCGACGAGAGCGCGGCGCGCGCGTCGCTCGACCGGCTTGGTGCAGCGCTCGGGATGGACACAGGCGAGGTCGCCTCCGCAATGGTCGAACTCGTCGACTTCAACATGGTCAACGCCATCCGGCTTATCTCGATCGATCGTGGCCTCGACCCGCGCGAGTTCACGCTCGTCTCCTTCGGCGGCGCCGGCTCCCTCCACGCTGTCGCTCTCGCTGAGATCATCGGCATCAACGACGTGCTCGTCCCAATCCATCAGGGTGTCTTTTCGGCGTTCGGCCTGATGACCGCCGATATGCGGGTTGACGAGTCAGTGACGGGAAGTTTCCGATCGGACAACCTTGAGCTTGCGCGCGTCAACGACGTGATCGAGCGCCTGCGCGCTCAGGCGACCGGGAGGCTGCGCCGGGAGGGCTACGAGGGAGCACCGAAGATCGAGGCCACGATCGAGCTCCGCTACCTCGGCCAGAACTACAACACCGAGGTCACGGTCCCGCTCGAGAACGGCAAGCTCGGCGCAGCCGGGCTCGACACCATCCTCGAGAGCTTCGACGCTGAGCATCGGCGTCGCTATGGGTACGACATCCATGGCGAGGTCGTCGAGTTCATCAACTTCAATGTCACCGCGATCGGCGTGACCGACAAACCCGTTATTCCGCGAATCGCCGAGGGCGGTGCAGCCAAGGCCAGAGACGAACGCAGCGTGTACTTCAAGCAGGTCGGCTGGGCGCGCGCCAGCATCTACGAGCGCGCCGCGCTTCGAGCGGGGAACACGTTCGAAGGCCCAGCGGTCATCGAGGAGCCGACGGCCACGACCCTGCTGCATCCGGGCCATGAGCTGACCGTCGACGAATTTGGCAACCTCCTGATCTCACCCCTAGAGAATCGCATCCCCACGAGGAGTCAGTGATGGCACAGCAGAGCATCGAAGAGAGTGTCGACCAGGTAACGCTTCAGGTTGTCAACAATTACCTCGTGACGACTGCTCGCGAGATGGGCATCGCGATGCGCAACACGGCCTACTCGCCGCTCTTCAACGAAGGGCTGGATTTCTCGTGCGCGATCTTCGACCCTGACGGTGAGATGATCGCGCAGGCGGAGTTCTGCCCGGCCCAGCTCGGCGCGATTATCTACGTCGTCGAGTGGACGATTCACGAGATCGAGCGCGAGAACTTCCACCCGGGCGACATCGTGCTCCACAACGACCCGTTCCGGGGCGGTTGCCACCTACCTGAGTACTGCGTGATCAGGCCCGTCTTCTCTGAAGACGAGCTGATCGGATTCGTCGCGAACATCGGGCACATGACCGAGGTCGGCGGAAAGGTGCCGGGTGGGTTTCCTGGGGACGCGACGGAGGTGTTCCAAGAGGGCATTCGCATTCCCCCGGTGAAAATTCGTGACCGCGGGCACGACGTTGAGACGGTATGGAACATCATTCTCGCCAACGTCCGCACGCCGAAGGTGTCCTACGGCGACATGATGGCCATGATCGGGTCCCTCCACATCGGCGAGCGCCGCATGATCGAGGCCGCCGCGAAGTACGGGGTCGATCGCCTCCATGAGATCACCGAGGCCATGAAGGACTACTCGGAGCGTCGCATGCGAGCTGAGATTGCCGAGATGCCCGACGGCGTGTACGAGCTCGAGCGCTGGGTCGCAGACGACGATGGCATTACCGAGGAGCCCGCCAAGTTGCAGCTCAAGGTGACGATCGACGGCGATGACATGATCGTCGACTTCACGGGCTCCGACAGGCAGAGGAAGGGCCCGGTCAACTGTACGTACGGCGTCACGGCGTCCGGAACCTATAACGCCGTCATGCATCTAACCGACTCCTCGATCCCATCCAACCACGGCTGCTACCGACCGGTGCGGATCATCGCGCCCGCTGGGACGATCGTCAACGTCGAGTACCCAGGGGCCAGCGTTGGTGGCAACTCGGAGATTCAGCCGCACATCGTCGATGCGGTATTTGGGGCACTTGCGACGGCACTCCCCACTCGGGTACCGGCTGAGTGCGGCGGAACGAACTCGTTGGTCTCTTTCGGCGGCATCCATCCGGACAACGGCGAGCCCTTTGCAGGCCTTGTTAACGAGGGGTGCGGCTGGGGCGGTCGTCCTGAGAAGGATGGGAACAACACGCTCTGTCAGTACGTCGGCAACTGCGCATGCCAGCCGGTCGAAGTCCTGGAGACCCGCTATCCGATTCTGCACGACTTCTTCGCCATTGCTGAGGGCTCCGCAGGCGCAGGGCGCAATCGGGGCGGGTTCGGCTCCGAACGGCAGTTCCGGGTCGAATGTGATGAGCTGCGCGTGAACGGCTTCGTCGAGCGCGTCAAGATTGGGCCCTACGGGCTGTTTGGTGGCGAGGAAGGAGGGCTCGCTGGGATCGAGATTGCCCGCGCTGGCGGCGATTTCGAGACGCCACGGGACGCGGTCGGCGTTCCCTGCGACGGGAAGTTCTCCGACGTGCTGCTCAGGCGCGGTGACCGCCTCCGCTCGTACTGCGCTGGCGGCGCGGGCTATGGGTCGCCGCTTGAGCGGGACCTGGACCTCATCGAGGTGGATGTGCGCGAGGGCTTCATTGCCCGTGAGCAGGCCGAGGAGAGCTATGGAGTGGTCGTTACCGCCGACGGGGCAGTCGACAAGGAAGCCAGCGAGCGTCGGCGCGCCGAGCTTGCCGGTCGGCAAGTCGGATGATCCTCAGCTCTGTGATGACGCGCACGTTCTGGTGCTTCTCGCAACAATGCGGTGAGCCGCGTGGCTCAAACTGCCATCGGTGAACTCGAAGCTGCGCGGGCGTTTGTCGCCGGGCTGGAGCAGGATGTCGAGCCCCTCCTCCAGCAGGTAGAGGGCGGCCCATTCGTCGACGCCGTTCTCGATGGGAGCTTTCCGCTCGAGGGCATTCGGTTCGTCCACACGAACCACTACCACGCGGCTCTTAACGACCTCTCCAACCTCAACCTCTACGTCGCCAAGGCTCGCAGTGAGGGGGAGATGCTGTTCTTCCACTCGCGGGCGGCCCAGCAGAAGAGTCGCGTCGAGGCCCTCTATCGGCTCGCGGACGCCTTGGGCATCGAGCGTGATGAGCTACGGGCCTCAGAGCCGTCCGCCGCATGTCTCGTGCGGACGAACTACTTCTCCCGACTCGCAGAGTACGGCGCGCCAGGCGACGTGGCGCTCGCCCTCCTGCTCAACTCTCTGGTATGGGCCGCTGGGGCGCAGAAGGAAGCTCGAGGCCTGAGGCGGCACTATGGGCTCGGGGCGCTCGTCGCCGGGACGGACACCAGGGATACGGATGTCCTCGAGGGGCTCGCGACCGTCACCGAGGATTTCCGCATGGGTGCTCTGGAAGTCATCTCCCGCGATCTCGGCAGCCAGGAGGGTGAGGGCAAGATGCGCATGGCGGGTTGGTGGGCCGTCGAGTACGAGGCGATGGTTTGGGAGGCCTACCATCGGGAGGGTCTTGAGAACGCTGGAGAGGACGCGTGAGCGCAGAGCAGGATCTGGATAGCCGGTTCGTGCGAGCGGGCGCGTTGGCCGAGTCGCTTGAGCGAGAGCTCGCTCGATTTGTCGATGAGGTCGAGCAGGGGCCGTTTGCCTCTGGTGTCTCGGACGGGTCGCTCCCTGTCGAGAGCGTGCAATTCTTTGTCCAGCAGACCTACCACCTCGTGATGAACGACATGGGCAACCTCTCGATCTACGTGGCGCGGGCGAGGAACGAGGAGGAAGCAGACTTCTTCCTGTTCATGACAATCGCCGAGAAGCTGATGCTCGACTCGCTCTACCTGCTCATCGACGCGATCGGGATCGGCCGGGACAGACTGGCTGCGTCGAAGCCTGACATCCGCACTGCGTATCGCACGAACTACTTCACGCGACTTGCGCTCTACCACCTTCCGGGTGATATCGCCCTCGGCATCCTCCTGAACTTCCCTGTCTGGGCAGGTGGCGCGCGCCGTGTGAGCCAAGGCCTGAAAGACCACTACGGCCTTGGCAAGCGCGTGCCCGGAACTGATCTGCTCGACGTCGATGTTCTCGATCGCTTTAGTCAGGCGACCACGGGTTTCCAGAACATGGCGAAGTCGATCATCGGAATCGATCTTTGCGACGACGAGGCGGAGAAACGGATGCGGCGTGTCGCACGCCTCAGCGTCGAGTACGAGGCGATGGTCTGGCACAGCTACTACACGGAAGGGCTGAGGCCGGCCAAGAGCTCGGGCTAGCGCCTCGAATGGACCCTCGAAGATGCACGGGTGGGTGGGTCACGATCCCTGAGTGACTGGCCGATACGGCTCACTGACCGGATGCCCGATACGGCTCACCGGGCGGGTGCCCGGCACGGCCGTAGGGCTCGCCGGCTGGGCGGCCGGCAGTGGCCGCTCGACGCGCTTCCTAGCCTCGAGCTGTGGGCTAGGCGCGCCAGGGGCGGGCTGTGGGCGCTCGCGGCGGTGCCATGCAGGGGCTCTGCGCGGCTCGGTGGGCCGCTCCAGCGCGATGCTCGGCTGGGGCGGAGGCTGGTGGTGAGCGGCGGCTTGGGCCGCGGATAGCCGAGTGGGGCGCCGGCCGACGAGCGGGCCGCAAGGCGTGTCGCTGCAAAGGGCAGCCCGCCCCCGCCCGGGGAGGGTGGCCGAGCGAAGCGCACGGTTAGCTGGGCGGGGGCTTGGTGTGCGGGCTTCGGCATGGACAGAGGAAACCTTGGGGGCTTATAGCGAATGCTTGCCAGCGCGAGCGGGTTAGCGCTTGCGTGGGCGTCTGATCTTTCGGAGGTTGGGGTTGACTGGGCGGGCGGCTGCGAACATGGCTTTGGCTACGTGCTCGGGGGTGGCGTCGATCTTGATGGTGCGGGCCTGGGGCGTCTTCTTGGCCTCGTCTGTCATGGGGCTCCTCCGGTTGTGCTCGCCGCTCGTTTGGCAAGCATAGTGTAGGGTGCGGGCGTCGGTTCTGCCTCGATCCCCGCGAAGCGGGTCGGGCTCTCATGCCTCCTTCGGGGGATCGTTGAGGGCAGAGCCGACAACGAAGCCCAACCCGCAACCCGAAGGAGGCGCCTGTGGAGGGTGGCCCGTTGATTCTGCTGCTTATCACGGTTCTGTGGCTGATACCGATCGTGATAATCGTCATGGTCGCTCATTCCCGTTATCGGAGCTACCACTATGGGTGGTGGGGGTTCTTTCTCGGCTGGGTGGGATGTCTCATAGCCGTGATTCTCATCATCGTGCAAAGAGAAAGGAATCTCGGCCAGCGCACACAGGCATCGAACGATCGCGGCCTGTAGGGTCCGGCGGCGGCCGGGCGTGCCCCATGTCAATCGAGGCCGGTTGGCGTGGTGGGCAAAGGTAGCGCCCGGCCGCGCCGGCTATTCGACTGTATTGAGCTTGCTCTCTAGCTCAGCGATGCGATCTCTGAGTTCTTGCCGCTGAGCGAGAGCGCGGGTCATCTGGTCAGCGGTAGGAAGCTCGCTGAAGTCTGGGGGATCGTCCATTGCGTAGGGAAGCACGACACCTGGGCCTGTGCGCTTCTCGTCGATCGCTGATATCGCCTTGTCCAGCTCGTTCCGGAAGTGCTTGAGTTTCCCGTTGACGCACTCAAGCTCTCGTATAGCAGCGTTTCGGCTTGAAACCGCCGCTCTCACTTCTCCGTCTGTGACCATGACGCCGCCTACGCGGTGAGCTGCTTGTAGGTGAGCCGCCGGCCGTTCATGCCCTGGGCGACCTGGGCCATCTGGTCGATCGTGTCGAGGGGCCGTAGGTTGTGGCGGCCTGCGAACTCGTTGACGTAGCGCTGTAGGTGCTTCGCGCTCATCTGGTGATAGGTGCCATGGTAGCCGCGCTTCAGCGTGCTCCAGAAGGACTCGACGCCGTTGGTGTGGGCTTGCCCGTCGACGTACTCGCCCACCGAGTGCTTGACGCTGCTGTGCCTTACGCCGGGGATGCCCTTGTAGGCGCCGTGCTCGTCGGTGAACACCTGGGCGCCCTGCCTGGTGCGCTCGACCACGAACGGCTGAAGGCTCGCGCGGCTCGTGTCTGCGACGACCTGGGCTGACACCTTGCCGGTGCCGCGGTCCTTCGCGCCCGCCACCGCCGTCTTGCCTACCGGGCCGCGACCGGCCCTGAGCCGCTGGCGGGAATGCTTGTTGCGCTCGCGGCCGCCTACGAAGGTCTCGTCGACCTCGACGGGGCCGGCCATGATCAGCGTGCCCTCGTCGAACGCCTCCCGGATCCGCTGCATCAGGAACCAGGCGCTCGGCTGGCTGATCCCCAGATCCCGGTGCAGCTTCATCGAGGAGACGCCCTTCAGGTTCGTGGTCATCATGTAGGTCGCGATCACCCAGGCCTGGTAGCCGAGGTTGCTGCCCTCCATGACGCTGCCCTTCTTCACCGAGAAGTACTGGCGGCAATCCTTACACCGGTAGGGCGGCAGACGGCGCTTCCGGTTCGTCTCCGAGTAGCGCTCCGACCCGCAGTCCGGGCACACCCGCTTCCCGCCCGGCCAGCGCTGCTCCTCATACCACCGCTCCGCCGTCTCATCGTCGGGAAACATCTTGAACAGCTCCGGCACGGTGATCCCCTGCCGCTCCGATCTGCCCGGGCCCCCCGTGCCTGCCATCTTCTGTCCCTTCACCGCCATATATGGCAAGCATTCTACAACCGCGATCGGACGGACTTGGCAAGCATTCACGATAATCCCCAAACCTTGCCCTGGGGTGTCGGTGTTTGCCGGGGCTGCGCGGACCCGGTGCGGTCTCGTGGGAGGGATTTTGGGGCTGTGGAAGACTGTCTGTGGTTGTCCCGGTGGCCGACGCTCCGGAGGCGACAACGGCGGCGAGGTTTGTGGTGGTGCCGTTGTGCGGGCCTGGTCGGCACGCCCATGGCGGCGTTGTTCGATGGCTGTAGGGGCAGCCTGCCGTCTGCGTGGTGGAGACCGGCGGCGACCTGCCTTTCTACTTCCGGCTTCCCGGCGGCGTCGGGGTGGGGAAGTCGGCGGGTGCTGTTGGTTCTGGTGTTGATGCGAGGACGGTGGGAGCATGGTTATGGCACCCCCGTCGATACATGAGAACGGCAGGCCTCCCGGTGGCTGATCGATAACAGGGCCGCCGGCCCGGGACGCGGGCTGGCTGTGGCCCGGCGGAGCCACGGCTGTGAGACGGCAGGGGCGCCCCCGCGCGTCCCTGTCGCCTGGGGTGGCAGGATGGTCTCTCTCCCCAGGGACAGCAGGCCGGTGACCCAGCCCCTCCGGGCGCGCGCAAAGTAAAATCGTCGATGCGGGCCCAGCCGGATTTGTACAAGAAACCCACTGGGTTATGAGCCCGACCGCTCGAGGTGCTGTCAGGCAGAAACACGCATAGTTGAGCCACCCAGGGTGCGCTCAGATCAGCTCAGGTTGACGTCAGATTTGGTGCCAAGTTTGATGTTC
>JAPOVR010000049.1 GCA_026708005.1 Actinomycetes bacterium | reverse complement strand
CCCAGGGAGAAGGCCGAAGGCGTCGGCGAGCGCGCCGAGCACCGACCACTCGCTCGTCTGTCCGTCGCTGTGGTAGAACGCCTTCAGCCGGACGACGTCGTCGAGGCCGCACGACTCGGCTGCGAGCGCGCTGGCGAGGTTCTCGAGAGCACCGGCGATCTGGGGGGACGAGCTCGCCGGGCCGCCTGATCTTCCGGGCTTCGTCGAAGTCACCGACGCTCCCGACGAACGTGAGCGGCCCGGCACCGGCCGCGAGCCGGTGCTGCTGCCTCAGCGGGAGTGCCCAGCTCATTGTCTGCGCCATAATGCACGAGCCAACGCACAGAGGAGGGAGCACCGATGGCGACCGACTCACGTTCGATGAGCCTCGCGGAGGCGGCCGCGGCCGCCAAGGCAATGGCGTTCCAGGCAGGACCGGGCGCCTACCCAGCGCTCGGCGCGGAGCTGCTCCGGCGGCGGGGCAGGCTTCTCGACCTCACGCGGCCCGTCTTCGAGGGAATGCCCCAGTGGTTTGGGCACCAGAAGACGTTCACCCCGACGAACCAGGATCACGAGCGCTTCCGGGAGCTCTGGAAGACCGATCCCGGTTTCGAGGCACGCAACCTCGTAATCAGCGAGCACTGCGGAACGCACTGCGATGCGATCATCGAGTACGACGCCGACGGGCCGCGGCTCGACGAGGTCCCGCTCGAGTTCTACTGGGGCGAGGCCGTCTGTCTCGACGTCTCCGAGGTCGAGTTCGCCAACCCCGACCCGGACGGACGTGGGTTCGCCACGACGGAGATGATCCAGCGTGCCGAGGCACGCCTTGCCGAGCACGGCGAGGAGATCCGGCCAGGCGATATCACGCTTCTCTGGTTCGACTACGGCGATCGGACGTTCCCGAGCGAGCAGTTCATCGACGAGTTCCCGGGTATCAGCTGGGACGGCGCCGAGTACCTCGCCAGGAAGGGTGTCGTGAACATCGGCACCGACTGCGCGGGGATCGACAACAGCACCGACCCGCAGTTCTCGGGCCACATGGTCTGCAAGAAGTACGGCATCGTCAACACCGAGAACCTCACGAACCTCGATCAGCTGCTCAACCAGCGGTTCTGGTTCTTTGGTCTCCCGCTGAACCTCCGTGAGGGCACCGGCTCACCGATCCGGGCTGTCGCCTGGTTCCCGCCGGAGGACTAGAGCGAGCCGCGTTCGAGAGAGGAGATGACCGTGGAGAAGCAACGAATCATGCCAAGCGGCCACTGGGACTGGAGCATGCCCGTCCCCTTCTCGCAGGGCTGGGCGGTCAAGGACTGCAAGCTCATCTTCGTCGGAGGCCAAATCTCCGCCGACGAGCATGGCCGGACGATCGGCGTGGACGACATCGCCACCCAGACCCGGAACGTCTTCGAGAGCATCAGGAGCGTGCTGAGCGAGGCCGGCGCGGATATGTCCGACATCGTGAAGTTCAATACGTTCTACGTCTTCAACGGTCCCGACGAGGAGCTCACGGAGTACTGGGAGGAGCTGACGAAGGTGCGCCTGGAGTTCCTGAAGGAGCCTGGCCCGTGCGGGACCGCCGTGCGCGTCGTCGGGCTCGCCTACCCCGATCTCCTGATCGAGGTTGAGGCGATCGCCGTCGTGCCGGCCTAGCGCCACGCTGTCGTTGCAGAGGCGCCGGCAGCGCCCGGCCAGGTCGGCTCGCGGGTTGCCCGGCCTCGCGGGCTGCGTCCAGACGGTGTCCGCTCATACACACGCGCGTCGTCAGAGGGAAGAACCCGGGGGTCGCCCCTACCGCTGCGGGCAGTCGGATCGTCGAGCCGGCCGCTCAGCCTCGCGGGGTTCTCCGTAACCGTGGGCCAACGGCGCGGCGAGCTGCCGCGACGAGCTGCTGCGGGGGAGCGTTCACCATGGCGACTCCTAGCACCGCCAGGACCATGCCGAGCAGCACGAGCGGGCCTGGCGCGTTCCCCCGCGCGATCTCGACGATGACGGCGACCGCTGGAACCAGGAAGAGCGCTGCGGAGGCCCGAGCGGCCGCCAGTCGGCTCAGCGCGACGAAGAACATCGCAACCCCGAGCGTGTTCACCGGCCCGATCCACGCGAAGACCGCCCACAGGGCGGGCGCGCCCCAGTCCGTCGCCATTGCGCCCTCAACGGCAAAGCCGACGCTGAGCAGGAGCGTGCCGGCGACCGCGAACTGGACTGCGGTGAATCCGAGCATGTCCAGCTCGCCTTCCCGCTGGGCCAGGGCTCGTAGCATCAGCGTGCCGGTAGCCCAGCCCACCGCGCCCGCCATGGCCAGGCCGGCTCCGAGCAGAAGCTGTGCTGTGTCGACGGTTCCTCCGAGCTGAGACGAGACCATCAGCACGACCCCACCGAAGCCGGTGAGCACCCCGAGCAGCGCGAACGGGCTGAGCCGCTCGCGCAGGATGATCCACCCGAGCGCAGCCACAAGGAGAGGCGCGCTGTTGATGACGATGGCGGCGTTACCGGGCCCCGCCCGAGCGACGGCCTCGGTCGTTCCCCAGAGCGAGAGGGCGATCATGGTGACGCCCGTGAGAACGGCCCAGCCGAGCAGGGCCCCTCGCGGGAACCGCGCTCGGGTCAGCACCGCTAGCGCCACGAGCGTCACGCCGCCACCTGAAGTGCGCAGGCCTGCGAGGGTCACGTTCGCTGCGTGCTCGGCGCCGATGGCGGTTGGCCAGTAGCCGGTGCCCCAGATGAGGACTGCGCTTCCGAGGAGCGCGAAGGCGCCGAGCGAGCTCGCGCGGCGCATCAGGCTCCCCGCGGCGGGACCGGCTGACAGCAAAGGGAGGGTGGCACGGCGGCTGGGTACTCCGAGCGCAGTGCACGAGCGACTCCAGCGTCGCTGCGCCAGCCGCTGCCGTCGGGGTGCGGCCGCTGCCGGTTGAAGCTCTCGGGCAGGACAGCCTGGGTGGCCGCTCGTTGGCGTGTTAACGCCGCCGGCACGCGTGCCCCCTGGAGCCTTGAGGTGGTAGCCTGTCGGCTCGTGGGGCGCCTCTGGAGGAGGCGGCGTGGCCGGCAGCTGAAACCGTGCGTTGACCTCGACGACTGCTGAGATCCGACTCATCGCGCCAACGGGCACGCTCGGCTACGGGTTCTCCGTCGATGACTTCACACGCGTGCTCGACGAGCATCGTCCGCACGTGATCGCGGTTGACGCCGGCTCGACCGATCCCGGCCCGTACTACCTCGGGGCCGGTGAGTCGTTTACCGAGCGCATCGAGAATCGGAAGGAGCTTGAGATCCTGATCGGCGCCGCGCTCGCTCTGGGAATCCCGCTGATTGTTGGCACAGCCGGCGGCTGTGGTGCCCGTGCGCATGTGAACTGGACCCGCGAGATCGTCGAGGAGCTGGCACGCGAACACGCCTGGTCGTTTCGCCTCGCCGTGATCCAGTCGGAGCTTAGTACGCAAGTCGTTCAGGAGAAGCTGGCAGCCGGTGCGATCGTGCCGTTCGACACGGGCGAGGAGCTGACGGCGGATGCTGTTGCAGCCAGCGCGCGGATCGTTGCGCAGATGGGTCTTGAGCCGATCGCTGAGGCGTTGCGGCAGGGGAGCAACGTTATCCTGGCGGGCCGCTCGTGCGACGACGCGATCTTCGCGGCGCTGCCGGTCCTGCAGGGGTTCGATCGCGGGCTTGCGCTGCATCTGGGCAAGATCCTCGAGTGCGGAGCGCTCGCGGCCGAGCCGATCAGCATGGACGTCATGCTGGGCACGCTTCGTGCCGATCACTTCGAGCTTGCCCCTGGCAGTCTGCAGCGCGCCTGCACGGTGACCTCTGTGAGCGCGCATTCGCTCTACGAGCGCGAGGATCCCTTCACGCAGAGCGGGCCCGGAGGGGCGCTCGACCTGACGCGAACGCGCGTCGAGCAGATCGATGAGCGGCGGGTTCGCGTTCGTGGGACCCGGTACACGGAGCATGACCGATACTTCGTGAAGCTCGAGGGGGCGCGCCGGATAGGGGAGCGCGCGATCTCGATCGCCGGCGTGCGCTGTCCCACGATGATCGCTCGCATCGACGCCGTGCTCGGCGAGGCGCGGCGCCGGACCGAGCGCTACTTCGAGGACGTTGGTGTGCACGAAACCGACTACCGGCTCGAGTTCCATGCCTATGGTCGTGATGCTGTCATGAAGGAGCTCGAGCCTAACCGGCTCGGCGCCGCGCACGAGCTCGGGTTGGTCATCGAGGCCGTCGCCGACACCGCCGAGCTCGCGAAGACGGTCTGCCATCACGTTGCCGGCGCGCTCCTTCACCTCGACTACCCCGGCCAGTTCAACAACGCCGGCAACCTCGCGTTCCTGTACTCGCCCTCGGAGATCGTGGTGGGGGATGTGTACGAGTTCTCGGTGTACCACCTGATGGAGGTCGACGACCCGCTCGAGCCGGTACAGATCGAGCTTGTCGACGTGGGGTGCGCCTATGCTGGAGACCGTCGGCAAGACCGCGTGCTCTCGGCCCGATGAGCGTCGAGACGCGGCCGCTGCGCGAGCTTGCCTCCGTCATCCGTAGCAAGAATGCCAAGCCGTATCGCCTCACACTGGATGTCCTCTTCGAGCGACGGCACATCTTCGAGTACGTGCGCGATACAGGCGCGCTCAGCGAGAAAGCCGTCGCGGCGGCCTATGGGATCGCTCCCGAGCAGATCACCTCGTCCTTCGTGTTCGATGCCGGCATGGGGTTCAAGTTCACCCTGCGCCGTCCGCGCGTCCAGGGCTCGCTCGGGGACTCCGACATCTACGGTGCGCAACAGCACGCGCCGCTGCTCGACATCGCCATTCCGTGGGGCGCAGACGCGCCGCCACCCGAGAGTCGCGCGGAGGGAAGAGCGCCGACCCAGCCGGCGTGACCGTTCTCGTGGCGGATGTTCCCGGGGTGGCGTGGTAGGGGTCAACGACGCGCTCGCCGCATCGTGGGATCGTCGCAACCACCGGCCGCTGAGGACGGGGCGGGCCGTGTCTTCGGCATGGGCCGCTCGTCTGTAGGTCTACTATTGGCGCTGCCCTAGGACAAGCTCCGCAGTCCCTCGAGCTATTCAGACATGGCGACTCGTCAGACCGACACTGATCTGCGTCTCGGCCGGAACGCGGCGTTGGCTCAACCACGGAGCCCGATCGCCGACGTCACGGGGCTGTTGGCGTCGCCGTTCGGGATCGTCGTCGGGATGCTCGTGTCGGCGGCTGTGCTCGTTGCGGTCGGGCGTACGCTGGGCCTCAATCAGATCGCCGCGGCAGAGACGTTCGTCATCGTCTTCACCTCGCTCGTCGTCGAGGCGATCCCGTTCGTTCTCCTTGGCGCGACAGTGGCAGCGGCCATCGAGGTGTTCGTGCCCCAGCGGCTGTTCTCCCGCATCGCTCGCCTCCCGGTCGCGTTGCAGCTTCCCGTGGCCTCGGCGGGCGCGCTCGCCTTCCCGGTCTGCGAGTGTGGCTCGGTTCCAGTTGCCCGAAGGCTGATGACGAAAGGGATGGCGCCGGCGGCGGGAATCGCGTTCATGCTCGCTGCCCCGGCGATCAACCCGGTTGTGCTCGCATCGACCTGGGTCGCCTACGAGGGGCGCGGCAACGCCTTGGAAATGACGCTTGGTCGCGCTGCCGTTGGCCTCTTCGTTGCAGTCGTCGCCGGCATGGTGATTGGGCGGCTCTCGACGAAG
This sequence comes from Actinomycetes bacterium, assembly GCA_026708005.1. Classification (GTDB taxonomy): domain Bacteria; phylum Actinomycetota; class Thermoleophilia; order Gaiellales; family Gaiellaceae; genus JAPOVR01. Next base: position 5,776 of record JAPOVR010000049.1, on the reverse strand, counting down.
AGCTTGCTTCGGGAGCGGCCAGCGAGCGCGAGCGAGGCAGTCGCGGCGGCGTCTAGGTATGCGCACGACCACGGACAGGACGAGCTCGATGCAGACGGCTGCGCGATCTCGGCGACAGGCTCAAAGCTCCGAAAGGGCCGTTTGTTCGCTGCTCATGTCGCCGACGACTTCCTCTTCATGGGCAGATACCTCGTGATCGGGGCGGCGCTGGCGGCGGTGATCCAGGTGATCCTCCCTCAGGACATCATCACGGGGCTCGGCGAGCTCCCTGTGCTCTCGACGCTTGCCCTGATGGGTCTGGCGTTTGTCATGGCTCTCTGCTCTGAGGCGGACGCATTCGTTGCGATCTCGTTCACGCAGTTTCGCTTCGCCTCTCAGCTTGGCTTCCTGAACTTCGGACCAATCGTAGACACGAAATTGCTCGCCCTCTACGGAGCGACGTTCACACGGGGCTTCATCAGGGCCCTGCTGCCGGTCGCGATCATCACGGTGGTCGCCGCTACCGTTGTGTTTGGACTATTCGTCGAGTAGGCCATGGATCAGCCGAAGGCGCTCAAATGAAGCTCCAGCGACGCACTGGGCGTGCATTTGTCATCTTCGCTTGGGCGGGGTTCTTCATGTGGCTCTGGCTCTCGGGCGAGCTGTCCCGCTACGTCGGGCCGCGAACCGATTGGGTGATCCCGTTCGGCGCCATCACGCTGACAGTCGTGCTGCTTGGGTATCTTATCTTTGGCTTCCGCTCAAGCGGCGTGCGGGGCTCGCTGACGCGACGGGAGTCGGCAGCACTGGGGCTCATCCTTCTGCCGATTCTTGGGGTGATTCTCATTCCGAACGCCCAGCTGGGCTCCTTTGCTGTCTCCAAGAAAGACGCGGGGGCCAGCAACGTCGTTCTGAGCAAGAGCCCGGGGGCAAAGGACCCGTCGAAGATCGGTCTCGTACACCTCCAGACAGGCGAGGAGTATCCTGGCTACGCAGAGTACGCTGGCCTGACAGACGGGATCGAGCTCAAGCTGATCGGTTTCGTCGTACGCCTCGACGACACTCCTGATGGGATGTTTGAGCTGGCTCGCTTCTACATAGCCTGCTGCGCAGCAGATGCGACGCCCTCCTTCGTGGCCGTCGATCCGCACGAGGTTGCCCCGGCAGACCAGTATCCAGAAGATACGTGGCTCGATGTGGCCGGGACCCTCGAGAACCAGGATGGCCAGTTCGTGATCGTTGCGTCTCAGATCGTCGAGATTCCCGAGCCAGACGAGCCCTACCTTCCGTTCCTCGGGCTCTAGGGCTCTCGATCCTCAGCACGGCTGTCCCCGCGCCCTCTTGGAGGCTGGCGGCTGACCAGCCGCGTCCGTGACCGCCATGCGTCCCCTTGGAGACTGGGAGCGGTAGAGGAGCTGGGGCGCCGAGACGACCGCGTGCGGGAGAGGTACGGCTGAAGCTGGAACTCTCACGCACGGCGGCTGAGCCGCAAACCACAAGGGTTGTCTCTGGGCTGCCTCTAGGGTGTCTCTGCGCGCGCTTCCTCGGCTGCAGGGGGATTTGCGGGCAAGCGGGCGCTGCTTGTGGTGGTGAGCTGCGCTTCCTTGTGCGCGGGGCGATTCTTTCGGCGTGCTCTCTGCGGCCCCAGCGGGAGCTGTGCTCCTGGCGCGCGGGTGATTCTCTTCGCGCAGAAGGGCGAGCTGGCTGTAGGTGGTGCGCTCACTTGTACGCGAGGCGCTCTCGGAAGCGTGGGACGACCCTCGGTAGAGAGACGGCAAATGGAGTCGATGGGGCGCCTCTCGGAAGCGGGGGGGGCTCTCGGGAGCGGGGCACGATCCTCGCGACTCTCCGCGAGCCACGGCTGTCGGCGCGCTTCCATGCGCCACTCGGTACATGCTCAGCTGACTGCACCGAGGACGAGGTGCTCATGGCTGCCGGCGAGTTTCCCTGTGCACGTCGGTCAACGCTCAGCTGCGTCGTACCCGGCGAGCTCCCACGAGCCGCGGTTCTCCGTGCGCTCCTTTGGGCGCGGCCACTCTCTTGGAGGCAGCGAGGAGCCGCGCTCCTGTGCGCGCATCCGGGCTAGGCGGCAAGGCTGTTCGGAGTTGACGCAGTTTCGTGACGCTTTCGTCACACAGCGTGCGAAAGTCTTGCGCTTTTCTCGGCTACCCTCCCCCGGGTGGTGGGGGGCGGGTCGCCCTTTCCGGCGGTTTGGTGGCGTCGGCGCGGCCCGCGGCCTCATGCGCAGCGAGTCGCTCGGTGCACCGCGCAGTGGCTCGGTGCACCGTGCTGTGGCTCGGCATGGGCGGCTGTCGCTTGGAGGACGCCGCCTGCGGTGGGCGAAGAGGTGAGACCGTGGGTGTCTACGATCAGGGTCGGGACTTCGTCGGCTACGGCCGCAACGTCCCGCGTGTGGTGTGGCCGGAGGAGGCGCGCGTTGCCGTCAGCCTCGTGCTCGCCTACGAGGAAGGCTCGGAGTACTCGTACTCGGCGGGCGACGGCTGTGCGGAGGCACAGGCTGAGATCCAGTACCCCAAGGACCTTGCTGACTTCGACTCGGCGACCGAGTCGGTGTTTCAGTACGGCAGTCGCGCAGGAATCTGGCGGCTCGCGCGGCTCCTCGACGAGTTTGACGTCAGGAGCACCGTGCTCGGCTGTGCGGTTGCCTACGAGCTCAACCCAGCGGTTGCCCGGTGGGTGCATGAGGCCGGGCACGAGCCGGCATGTCACGGCTGGCGCTGGGAGAACCTCTACGCGCTCGACCGGGACGAGGAACACCAGCATCTCGCCTGGGCCATCGAGTCGTTCGAGAAGACGGTCGGCGAGCGTCCACGAGGCTGGTACAGCCGCACGCTGCCCTCGCGCCATACGAGGGAGCTGCTTATCGAGGAGGGCGGGTTCCTCTACGACGCGGACGCGTTTGACGATGACCTCCCCTACTTCGTCGAGGTCGGCGGCACGCGCCACCTCGTGATCCCGTACACGATGGTCCAGAACGATTCGCGCTTCCTCCCTGGGCAGGGATACTCAGACCCCTTCTCGTTCGTCGATCACTGCAGGCGCGCGTTCGACTACCTGTGGGACGAGGGCGCCACGCACCCGCGGATGATGTCGATCGGTGTTCACGCGCGTTGGCTGGGCCAGCCAGCGCGCGCCTCGGCGTTGAAGGAGTTCATCGAGCACGCGCTCGAAAAGGGCGACGTCTGGTTCGCGCGCTGGATCGATATCGCGGAGTGGTGGATCGAGCACGCTGATGAGTTCCGCTAGCGCCGCGTCGCTAGACGTCAGCGGCACCAGGTTCCGGAGAGCGACCAGCCCTGGGCGGCGCCTTCCTGCACGCTCCCGACACTGGTTGCTGCGGATGCCGTAGGTTCCGCTGATGCTGCTGATCACGGTGGCGACCGCGGTTGAGGCCCAGCTGCTTCGCCGTCACCTCGGCGATACGGATCGCGGCCTCCTCGCGGGCCAGCCCGTGGCGCTGCTCGAGACGGGAATCGGGCCGGTGAGCGCCGCGAGCGCTGTGGCGCTCTTCCTCGCGCGCCAAGACGTCTCGGGCGTCGTCGTCTGCGGAATTGGCGGCGCCTACCCAGGCTCGGGCTTCAAGCCGCTGGATGTCGTCTGCGCCGAGTCGGAGACGTTCGGGGACATCGGGGTTGAGACGCAGGAGCGGTTTCTCGATCTTGAGGAGCTTGGGTTCGGCCAGAGCGCCTTCACGCTCGACCTTTTCCCTACCGAGCGGCGAGCGAGGTTCGTCACCGTCGCAACCTGCACCGGCACCGACGAGCGAGCGCGGTCGCTCGAGGAGCGAACGCGCGGCGACATCGAGTCGATGGAGGGAGCGGCCGTGGCCCAGGTGGCCAGCGCCCTGGGTGTCCTGTGCGGTGAGGTGCGTGGCATCTCGAACATGGTCGGCAAGCGCGATCGTGCAAGCTGGCGCGTCGAAGAGGCATCCGAGGCTGCGCAGCGAGCGCTGCTGGCCTGGCTCGCCGCGGGCTTCTAGCTGCCGATCCTCTGCGGCTGTCCATTCGAGGCTCCCCGTGCCTCGATGGCTGGGCGACCCGGTGCGCGGGTCGAGCGGAGGTGGGCGATGGTGCCGAAACGGCCCGGGGAACTCGCTGCGCGCTGCGAGCCGCGCGTTGCTCTCTAGCTCTGCGCACGTTGCTCTCTGGCTTGGTGCCAGAGCCGGGTCCAGCGGCTGAGCGCGGGCTGAAGCAGATTCGTGAGGCTTCTGCGAATCTCCCGATCTTCGGGAGAAAATCAGCGACCTGCCCCCGGTGTTTGTGCCAGGGCTTATGTTAGTGCTGTGGTGTGAGTTTTCTTTCGGGTTGTGGTTGGTTGGGGGTCACAGGCTAGGGCGTGGGGGTGTGGTGGTTTGGGGTGGGGGTGGGCGGTACGCGAGCGGGGCTGTGGGGGCGGAGGCTGGGTTGTGGGTTTGGTGCCAGCCTTCGACCAGGGGCTTGGGTTTTCCTGGGGGGGAGGGGGGTTCTCGCGCCCTGTGTGGCCGGTTATCGCGGTTTTACTGTTGGAGCCCTGCTTGGGTGTGGCTGTTCCCTCTCTGGGGCTGCCGGGCCGGGTGAAGGGGCGGGCGGGTACCGGCGCGGCCTAGCCAGGCCGGCGAGGCCTGGCTAGGTGAACCCTGGGGCCCTTGTCCGCGCCCGGGTGCGCGGGAGACCTGTGGGCAGTCGGACAGCCCCTCGGTGAGGGTGGAGAGCACACTGTCGGCCCCGGAATGCGCCAGGCCACCCCGGCCGCCAGGAGGATTGCCAGGTAGTGTCTCGTCTAGCCACGGCCGGCAGCCGCAAGGGCCAACCGCTGGTGGGTTCGCCCCGCCAACCGAACCCGGGTGGGCTCAGACGTGAATTGCGGCAGGTAGGGCGCGGCCGGATGCAAGACCTGCCCATGGCCTGCGTGACGGCCCTCAGCCGACGCGTCGGGCTCACAAGTTTCCCTCGGCCAGATCCGCAGGACCTGGACGGCGTCCGACAAGTCGGCCACAGCCCGCCGCAACCGCGCGTTTTCACCTTCCAACTGCCCCGGCCGTTTGGTCTAGGCGGCCCGCATGCCACCGCATCCTCTTTGCGCCAGCGGTAGTACGTCTACCCCTGTCACCCCCAGCGCCTGCAAACCTGCGCCACCAATTGTGCCTGCGCCAAGGCCACTTCAGCATCCCGCAGTTTGCCGACGATCTGCTCCGGCGCCTACCGTCGACGCGCTACCACGTCCCCCTCCCGCGATCCACTCCCCCACATCGAGGGCGGACCACCTTCGGGGGGGCAGGTCAGGAGGAACTGAGGGAGGGAACGAGAAAGAAGCTGAGATGTATGGAATGGCCCCGTAAATCGAAGTTTAACCGAGCTGTAACAGTACTAAGCACACTTGTTGGTTAGAATTTGTTGGCTAGAGTTTCCAGGGTGTTCAAATGGTAAGAGACGAGAGATTAACAGTCGCCATACCTCGCGACCAGGAACGCATCGATGCTGTGCTCACCAAGAGTCAAGAAACCGAAATCGCTGAAACGTAAGTGCCCGCACTGTGGGCGGCCACTCGTTATCGACACGGTAACCATCGCAATGCTCTGCACCAAATGCAAGCGAAGGGTAACCATATGACAGGTTGTGGGTTCAGGGCGCCATCCAGGCCGGGTGAGCCCAGACGTGAATATGCGGCAGGCTCGGGCGCAGCCGGATCCGGGACCCGCCGGCCGGCCGCAGACGGCCTCGCCCTTGGGTTGCCGCCACGGCAACCCGGACGCCTCCTGGGGTCACCGCTCCTCGATCTCCCACAGGAGCAGCGGCGG
>JAPOVR010000144.1 GCA_026708005.1 Actinomycetes bacterium | reverse complement strand
GACGTTGCTCCCCTCGATGACGACCGTCGCGCGCAGCTCGATCGGGTCGCCCCCGACCCCGTCCGACTCGACGCGCTCCTGCGCGCAGTAGGTGCCGTCGGGGACCTGCTCGATCTCGTCGCGGACCCGCCGCTCCACGTAGTCGAACAGGCTGTCGATGCACGCGCGTACCTGCTCGATCCCGTACTCCTCGACCATTGCGTGGACGCGGCGCTCGGCCGTGTGGCAGGCCGAGATCTGGGCCATCAGGTCGCCGTGGTTATCCTCAGGGACGCGCGTGTTCACGAGGATCGTCTCGAGGAGCTCCTCATTCTGAACGCCCTCGGCGTAGAGGCGAACGGGCGGGATGCAGATCCCCTCCTGAAAGGTGGTCGTCGCATCGGGCGACCAGCTGGCCGGCTGTTTGCCGCCGATGTCGGTCCAGTGCGCCTTGTTGACGGCGAAGAAGATGATCTCGTGGTCCCAGAAGACTGGCTTCAGCACGTTGATGTCGTTCTTGTGTGTGCCGTTCGCGGTGTAGGGGTCGTTCGAGACGAAGATGTCCTGGGGTCGGATCGTCTCGTGCGGATACCGGGCCAGCACCGGCGACAGCAGCTCGGGCATCGCGCCCAGAAAACTGGGTATGCCCTCCGCTTCGGCGACGAGATTGCCGTTCGGCAGGAGCAGGACGCTGCTGAAGTCCTTGACCTCGTAGATGATGGGCGAGTAGGAGGCCTGCTCGACCGTGATCGACATCTCGCGGACGACGGAGATCAGCCGGTTCTGGATCACCTCGCGGGTGATCGGATCGACCCGGACGCTCACCGCGAGACCCCCTCGGATTGCGGAACTGCGATCCTGAGGTTGTGGTGCTCATCGACGGTCGCGGTGCAGCCAGGCGGAACGTAGGTGATCGAGCCGGGCTCCTCGATGGTACACGGGCCGGCGAGCTCGTCGCCGACGGCGAGCAAAGCTCGTCGCCAGACGGACGCCTTGCCCAGGCCGTCCTCGAGGAAGAGCGGCCGCGCGCGCGGGCCCTCGAAGGGCGGCACCTCGTCGGGATCGATCGCGTGCAGCGGCAGGCGCCCCACTCGACCGATCACCGAGACTTGGACGCGCAGGATCTCGACCTCCGCGTCGTCCCGGCTGAAGCCGTACAGCCGACCGTGCTGCTCGTGGAAGCTGGCGTGGGCGGCGCCGAGCTCGGAGGCGGCATCGCGGTCCATCTGCGGAGGAAGCTCCACGGTCAGGCCTCGGCGCTGCCCCCGATAGCGAAGCTCGAGCATCCTCACGACGTCGATGTGCTCGTACCCGAGGCTCTCGCTCTCGAGCCGCACCCGCCCCGACCGCTCGAGCTCCTCCAACGCCGCGTGCACCCCTCCGTTCGCTGTGCCGCCCGCGCTCTCCACGAGCGTGCGGCTCAGGTCGTGGCGGATGTCGGCGGCGGTCATGCCGACGGCGGAGAAGCCGCCGGGCTCCGGCGGGACGATCACCTCGCGGATGCCGAGCGAGAGCGCGAGCTCGCAGGCGTGGAGCCCACCAGCGCCCCCGAAGGCGACGAGCGAGAACGAGCGCGGATCGTGCCCGCGACCGATGATCTCCTCCCACACGAGCCGCGTCATGTTCGAGTTGACAACAGTGATCACACCCCTCGCGGCCTCGTGGATCGTCATCTCATAGTGCAAGGCGACGCTCTCCTCGATCGCCTGCTCGGCGGCTGAGACGTCGAGTTTGAACTCGCCGCCGAGGAAGTACTCAGGGTTGATCCGGCCAAGCAGGAGGTTGGCGTCGGTCACGGTCGCCTCGCAGCCGCCGCGCCCGTAGCAGGCGGGGCCCGGGACGGCGCCCGCGCTCTCGGGGCCCACCGAGAGCGAGCCGAAGCTGTCAACCCGCGCGATCGAGCCGCCGCCCGCCCCGATCGAGTTGATTTCGATCATCGGCACCATCACCGGCCAGGCGCCGATACGCCCGACGGTGCTGCTTGCGGGCTGTCCCGCCTCGATGACCGCGACATCGGCGCTCGTCCCGCCGATGTCCAGCGTGACGAGGCTCGACGGCGGGTCGACCTGGTGCGCGATCTCCACACCCGCGGCGACCCCGCCGACCGGCCCCGACATCAGGGTCGCAACGGGTCGCACCCGTGCCTCAGACCCGGACATGACACCGCCGTTCGACTGCATGATCAGCACTTCTCCGGCGAATCCACGACTGTCGAGCGACTGCTCGAGCTCGGTCAGGTAGCGAGACATCACCGGCTTCGTCGCCGCGTTGATCACGGTCGTTGACGTCCGCTCGAACTCGCGCCACTCCCGGTTGACCTCGCTCGAGAGTGAGACGACGGCGTCGGGCACGACCTCGCGCAGCACGGCGGCGACGTCACGCTCGTGCTCGGGGTTCGCGTAGGCGTTGAGCAGGCAGACAGCGATCGTCGTGACGCCGACGGAGGCGAAGTCGAGCGCGATGGCACGCACCTCGTCGGCGTCGACGGGTTGGAGCGTCTCTCCGTCGGCCGCCATTCGTGCGCTGATCTCACGCCGCCAGCGTCGCGGCACGAGGGGAGCTGGCTTGTCCTGCTGGAGGTCGTACATGTCCGGCCGGTTCGTCCTCATGATCTCGAGCACGTCGCGGAAGCCCAGCGTCGTGATCAGGCCCACCGGGGGAGTCTTCGCTTCGAGCAGGGCGTTGAGCGCGATCGTCGTCCCGTGGATGAACGCCTCGAGGCTCTCGGGCGCCGTCCCGATGCGCTCGATGCCGTGGACGATTCCGCGGTTGATGTTGTCGGGCGTCGTCGGGACCTTCGTCGCTCGCAGGCGGCCCTCGCCGTCCCGGAACACGACGTCTGTGAACGTGCCGCCGATATCGATCGCAAGCCGTGTACCGGCGCGGGCTGCAGTCATCGCATGCCGTCGAGTTGGGTGAGCCCTCTGCGCCTGGCCAGCGGGAGCCTCGCGGCTCGGCCAGCCTGGCGATCGCCTATCTTATGCGATGCACCGTCCGGTTGCCTCACCCCGTGGAGCATGCGCCTACGATGAGCCCGTGCAAGGTCTCCTGGAAGCGGCCTGCGGGCACCGATGAGCACGGACAAGCTGGATCTTCTGCTCACGGACGCGGTCGTTGTCACCCTTGACCCCGAGCGCCGCATCCTCGACCGTGGGCACATCGGTGTTCGAAACGGACGGATCGCGCTGCTCGCCGGGGGATCCGCTCCCTCCAAGCCGATCGAGGTGACACGCACCCTGGACGCCCGCGGTGGACTCGTCCATCCGGGCCTGATCGACGCCCACGCCCACGTCGCCTGGGGCCTCGCGCGCTGCTTCATCCCCGAGCACTTCAGCGAGGACGAGGTGTTCTGGAACTTCGACGTGCTGATGCTGAACGGGGTCTCGGACGCGGACGAGAACCTCGGCACACGCCTGTCGTGCGCGGAGATGGCAATGAACGGGACGACCTGCTTCGCAGATACCGGCAGTGCCATTCGCGATCTCGCGCCGACCGCGGAGGGAGTCGAGGCCGTCGGGATCCGCGGCATGATCGCCAACCTTGTCGGGGACTCCGGCGGCGAGGAGATCCCTGCGCTTGACCGGGATCCGGAGCAGTGCCTTGCCCGGCTCGAGGACGGCCTGCATCGGTACCCGGCTGGCGACGGCAACGTGTGGGCCTGCGCCGGGCTGTGCGGGATGGAGCTCTGCTCCGACGCCCTCGTTCGCGACGCCAAGGCGCTCGCCGATCGCCACGGGGTGCCGCTCAACCTCCACAAGTCATTCAGCTCGGCCGAGGTCGATGAGCGCCGCACGGCCCTCGGAGGCCGCGAGCCACTCGAGGGCTTCGCCGAGCTCGGAGTCCTCGCCCCAAACACGATGCTGGTCCACCTCAACCACTGCTCGCCGGCCGAGGAAGAGCTCGTCGCGGCCACCGACAGCGCCGTCGTCCACTGTCCGACCGCAACGCTGATGTACGCTGCTGGGGGCATCCTGCGGGGACGGTTCCCGGAGCTGCTCGCCCGCGGCGCGACGGTCGCGCTCGGCACCGACGCGACGCAGTGGCAGAACGCCTGGGATCTCAGCCGTTCGATCTACCTGGCCGCGACCGTGCACAAGGAGACCAGCGGGGTGAGGACCGCAATCACCGCCGAGGCCGCGCTGGAGATGGCAACGCTCCACGGCGCTCGAGCGCTGGGACGGGAAGACGAGCTCGGCTCGCTCGAGGTCGGCAAGCTGGCCGACATCGTGGTGCACAGCACGGCTCGGCCCGAGGCGCATCCGCCGCTCGATCCGATCGGCACGCTCGTGTTCTCCGGGCAGTCCCGGACTGTTCGCACCGTCCTCGTCGGAGGCCGAGTCGTGGTCGAGGAAGGCCTACCGACGAGGATAGATCTCGGCTCGCTCCTGGCCGAGGTCAACCGAGAGGCGAAGGCCCTCTGCCGGCGCATCGGGTTCACGCCGTCGTCGCGCTGGCCCGTGATCGTGGCCGGAGCAGGGGAGAAGCCCGGTGGGTGAAGAGCAGAGCACAGGGCCGTACTCGCTTGGTGACCGCGTGGCGCTCGTCACCGGTGGCGGCACGGGGATCGGACGGGCGACCGCGCTGGCACTTGCCGACGCGGGTGCCTCGGTCGCTATCTGCGGACGGCGCCGAGAGCCGCTCGAGAGCGCGGCCGGCGAGCTGCACGAACGCGGCTGCGCGGTGCACGCGAGGCCGACCGATGTCACTGACGACGCTGAGCGCCGTGCGCTCATCGAGGCGGTCGAGAACGAGCTCGGCGAGATCGACATCCTCGTCTCAAACGCGGGCCACAGCACGGAGATCGCCTCGTGGCTCGAGTGGTCTCTCGACGACTGGCAAGCGGAGCTCGATGTTTCGGCGCTCGCTGCCTTCACCCTGGCCCAGCTTGTCGCGCCGGGCATGTGTCGGCGCCGGCACGGCCGGCTTATCTTCGTGGCCTCGGTCTACGGGTCGCTGGGCACCGACCCGTACCTGTATGCGGGCGACCACGCGCCCGAGGGGATCAGCTCAGTTCCCTACCATGCCGGCAAGGGCGCGATCATCACCCAGGCGCGGGCGCTCGCCTGCGTGCTCGGTCGCTACGACGTCACGGTCAACAGCATCAGCCCGGGCATGATCGAGACCGAAGGCGTCTCGTTCTTCCTGCCGGACAACGTGCGCAAGGTCCTCGTCGAGCGCACCCCCGCCCGCCGGCTGGGAACCGTCGACAACGTCGCCGCCGCGATCGTCTTCCTTGCCTCCGACGCGGCTTCGTTCGTCACCGGTCACGACCTCGTCGTTGACGGCGGCTGGTCGGCCTGGTAGCGGTGGTCGCGCCCGGTTGGGATCGCATCGGCGCCAGCCCTGCGATGCGTCTTCAAGACCTCGACGCAGACGCGGCTTTCGCACGGGAATCGCTGCGACTAGACTAACGCCACTTCTTCAGCGGATGAAGGGACGGGGATGCAGGAGGCGCACGGAGACTCCACCCAGGACCATGAGGCAAGACACCGACCGAGCCCCGGCAGCCGAGCCGGTGCAGGACGAAGTCCCCCGGAGCGTTCGTAGCCTGACCCGGAAGGAGCTGCTCGCCCGCGGCGGGCTTCTGACTGCGGCAGCGATCGGGACTTCCGCGATCGTCGTCGCCTGCGGCGGCGGCGACGGCACGACCGCTCCCGCACCGCCGCCGCCGCCGCCGCCACCGCCGCCGCCAGCACCTGAGCCAGAGCCGGCGCCTGCGCCGGCACCCGAGCCGCCGCCGCCGCCCCCCGAGCCAGCCGGCCCCACCTCCCCGCGGCCCGGCGTTATCAAGATGGCCCTCGCGAACACCTTCATCGGCTTCAACCCAGCCCTGGCGCCTCAGCTCGGCTCGATCACCGCCATCCGGCACATCTTCGAGCCGCTCGTGCGCTGGGACTTCGCGCAGAACGCCTATGTTCCGATGATCCTCGATGCGTTGCCCGAGCAGGTGGGAGAGAACACGTACTCGGCCACCCTGAGGCCGGGCCTGACGTTCCACGACGGCACCCCGGTGACCGGCGACGATGTCGTGTGGACTTTCGACTACTACAAAGACCCGGAAACCGCCTCGTTCTTCAGCTCATTCCTCCGTCTGATCGACTCCGTGACCGCCGATGGCGACACGATCACGTTCAACCTCGCGCAGGAGTTCCTTGCCTTCAACTTCGCGGTCTCGCTGCCCATGATCATGCCGCGGGCCTACTTCGAGTCGGTCGGGTCAGACGAGTTCAGTGCGAACCCCATCGGCAGCGGCCCGTATGCGCTGGCGTCGAGCGTTCCCGGCACGATGGTGCAGCTGCAGCGCTATGCCGACTACCGGGGGGCGTTCGATCCGCAGAACGAGGAGCTCAACCTCGAGTGGATCGTCGAGGACGCGAGCCGCGAGGTGCAGCTGCTCTCCGGTGAGCTCGACATCATCGATCAAGCCCCATACCGCGATCTGCCGACGCTCCAGAGGGGCGGGCAGGTCGAGACGGGAGTGACGTTCGGCGGGCGCCAGATGATCGTGGAGATGAACCAGCACACCGGGCCGTTCAGCGACGAGCGCGTCCGCCAAGCCTGGCTGTACGGGATCAACCGGCAGATGATCATCGACAGCGTGTTCCCGGGCAACACAGCGACCTTTAACGACTCGCAGCTACCTGCGAGCCACCCGTACCACGTCGCTCCCTCCACGATCTACCGGTACGACCCCGACCGCGCGCGCTCGCTCCTCGCCGACGCCGGCTTTGCGGACGGCTTCGACTACGAGATGCTGCTCTCGACCATCCCGTGGATCACCCAGGTCGGTACGCTGATCAAGGAGCAGCTCGACGCGATCGGGATGCGCGGCAGCATCAGGCTGACCGAGACCGAGGCCGGATACGGAATTGTCGCCACGGGCGAGTACGACGTCTTCGTGGCGTACGGAACGTGGATCGCGCTCGGCATTGATGCGGACACGGGCTATCGCCCGTTCAACTATGGCCCGAACCGCGACGGCTTCTACGGCACGAGCGAGAAGACGGCCGAGCGCGATGCCGAGTACGACCGGTTGGTCGACGCGGCGTTCGCCGCGCAGACCGTCGAGGAGCAGATCCACGGCTACCTCGCCGTGCAGGAACTCTTCTCGAGCTCGGTGCCCAACGCCTACGCGTTCCTCTCCGTCGGCAACGCGGGCGCGTGGCAGCCCTACATCAAAGGCTACGCACCAGGCCAGGACGACGTCCCGGAGCTCGTCGGCGTCAGCACTGTCTGACGTGCCGTCCAACTTGGCTGCACAGCCGCCCACGCTGTCCCACGCGAGCACAAGCCGGTCTATGGACTAGCCGGCGGACCTCATGCCTGACCCGCCCCGAGGCAATCCGACGGACGAGCAAGAGCCTCCGACTCGGGGCAAGCCGCAAGGACGCTACAGCTCGCGCCGCCGCCTGATTCGGCGGCGCTTGCTGTTCGTGATCCCGACGCTCTTCGGGATGAGCCTGATCGTGTTCATGCTCGGGCGCCTGTCTCTGACGAGCCCGAACATCCTCGCGCTCGGCTTCTTCGCTCCCGAGGAGGCGAAGGCGGCCTTCAACGAGCGCTACCACCTCAACGAGCCGCTCGTGACCCAGTACTGGCTGTGGCTGAAGGACGCTGCCCAAGGCGAGTTCGGCGACTCGTACATCACGAAGACACCGGTCTTCGACAGCGTCCGCCGCGGAGTCGTCGTCACGGCTCAGCTCACGATCGGAGCGCTCGTGCTCGCGGTCGCGCTCGGGGGCGCCGTCGGCATCATGGGCGGTCTGACACGGCTGCGCCTGATCTCTCGGGCGATCTCGTCGGCGACCGTGCTCGCCCTCTCGATCCCGCAGTTCTGGCTCGGCCTCGTCTTCATCCTGCTGCTCGGCGTCAACGCCGGCTGGCTGCCCGCCGGGAGCTACGTCGCCTTCTCGGAGGATCCAGCCGGGTGGTTCAAGCACTTGCTGCTGCCGTGGGTGACGCTCGCGGTCGGCCCGGCCGGGCTGATCGCGCGCGTGACCCAGGTACGGGTCGTCGAGGAGGCCGCCCTGCCCCACGTCCTGACCGCGAAGAGCCTGGGCATCAGCCGGCGGCGCATCGTTCCCCGGTACATCGTGCGGAACGCCCTTGTGGAGCCGACGACCGTGATCGGCGTCCAGGCCGGATACATGCTGGGCGGAGCCTTCCTCGTCGAGTTTGTGTTCAACCTGCCCGGCCTCGGCCAGATCGCTCTCACCGCGGCCCGTCAAGGCGACTACCCGATCGTGCAGGCGGCCGCGATCTATGCCACGGTCGCATTCCTGCTCATCAGCCTGATCGTCGACGTTATCCACACGCTGCTCGACGTGCGCGCGGAAGGACGCGAGGCCGATGTCTGAGCTGATCCTGCTGCGCGACGAGCCCGCCTGGTACGCGCGGCTGGTGAGCGCCGGCAAGGGAGCGGTCAACCTCTTCCCCGTGGTCTGGCTCGTGCTGGTGGGCGGAGGCGGGCTTGTCGCAGGCCTCCTGCTCGCCGACGCGTCGACCACGCCCTCCTCGGCCATTCTCGAGCCGCCTGGCTTCGATCGCCTTCTGGGCACCGACAGCCTCGGTCGCGATGTCTTCAAGCGGGTGCTCGCCGGCGCGAGCGTCTCGATCAGGGTTGCGTTCCTCGCCGTGGCCATCGGCATTGTCTGCGGGGGGCTGCTGGGCATGATCGCGGCGATCGTGCCCCGCTTCGCGGACGAGACGATCATGCGCTCGTTCGACGTCATCCTCGCCTTCCCGACGATCGTGCTGGCGCTCCTGGTGAGCCTGCTGCTCGGGCCCGCTCTGGTGTTCGTGGCCATCCTGATCGGCGTCGTCATCTCGCCGCAGATCGCACGGCTCGTGCGTAGCCGCGTGGTGGTGGAGCTCCAGCTCGGCTACGTCGACGCCGAGCGCAGCACCGGCGCGTCGTGGTCCCGGATCCTCGGCGTCCACGTTCTGCGAAACATCGCCGCGCCGATCGGCGCCTACTCGCTGCTGCTCGTGGCCGACGCGATGCTGTTCGAGGCCGCGCTCAGCTTCGTCGGGATCGGGATCCAGCCCCCCCGCGCGAGCTGGGGCAACATGATCCTCGAGGGCCAGGCCCTCCTGATCGGCGGCTCCTGGTGGGTCAGCATCTTCCCGGGTGCTGTCCTCTTCCTTACGGTCATGTCCCTGAATCTGGTCGCAGATCGGTGGCTGACGCCGGCCGACTTCGACATCCGCCACCAGACGGCGAAGTAGTGGCAGCCGACCGTCGTGAGGGGCAGGATGGGCGCATGATCACTGTCGAGCACGTGAGCGTCTGGATCAGGCCCCACTACGGCGAGATCCCGGTGCTGGACGACATCTCGGTCACGATCTCCCAGGGCGAGACGCTCGGGCTCGTCGGCGAGTCGGGCTCGGGAAAGACGCTGCTCGCCCGATCGATGCTCGGCCTGTTGCCGCCGACGGCAACCGCGGCGGGCAGGGTCCTGGTCGGCGAGGTCGACGTGCTGCACGCCACCGAGAAGGAGCTGCGCGAGCTACGAGGGCCGGTCCTCGCCTCGGTCTTCCAGGACGCGCTCGTCGCGTTGAACCCGTCGCGAACCGTGGGCGGCCACTTCGCTGACGTCTGGCGCTCGGCTGATCTCTCGCCGCGCAACGGCTGGCGCAGCGCAGCTAGGGAAGCCCTCGAGCTCGTGGCGCTGCGAGACGTGCCGCGCGTGCTTGAGAGCTACCCGCACGAGCTCTCCGGCGGCATGCGCCAGCGCGCCCTGATCGCCCTCGCGCTGCTGCGACGGCCGGCGGTGCTGGTCGCCGATGAGCCGACAACCGCGCTCGACCGCATCGTCGAGGCCGAGGTCCTCGAATTGCTCGAGAACCTGCAGCGCGACCTGGGCCTCGCGATTGTCCTCATCTCACACGACCTCGACGTGATCCGGCGCGTCTGCCGCCGGGTCGCCGTGCTCTACGGCGGCCAGCTCTGCGAGCTTGGGCCGGCGGACGAGGTGCTGAGGGCGCCGCTACACCACTACACGTCAGGGCTGATCGGGTCGGTCGACTCGCTTGCGCGGCGAACCCGCCCTCTGCTGACGATTCCAGGAACCGTGCCCCATCCGCAGGACTTCCCCGCAGGCTGCAGGTTCGCGCCGCGGTGCCACGCGGCCACGGAGGCCTGCTCGGAGCCTCGCCCCGCGGTCGAGGGGGGCCGCAGCCGGGCTTGGTGCCACCACTCGCCGGTTGCGGGTGCCGCGGGCGTGCGCGCCGAGGAGCTCGGTTGAGCACGCGGAACGGCCACGGTCGCCTGCTCGAGTTGTCAGGCGTCTCGAAGCTCTTCAAGGCGCGCGGCGTGCACGTGCAGGCGGTGCGCGGGGTCTCGATGGCTGTCGAGGCCGGCGAGGTCGTGGGAATCGTGGGGGAGAGCGGCTCGGGCAAGAGCACGCTGGGCCGCATCATCGTCGGCCTGGACGCCGCGAGCGAAGGTGAGGTCATCCTCGACGGGAAGCCGGTCGGAATCCGCCGTGACCGTAGCCAGCGACGGAAGATCCAGATCGTCTTCCAGGATCCACGCAGCTCCCTCAACCCGAAGATGTCGATCCTCGACAGCGTCCAGGACTTCGCGATTGTCCACCAGCTGGGGAGCCGTGCCGAGCGGCTCAGCCGAGCGATCGAGTGCCTCGAGCTCGTCAGGCTGAGCGAGTCCGTGGCGTCGCGCCGGCCGGCGGAGCTGAGCGGGGGCCAGCTCCAGCGCGCCTGCATCGCCCGCGCGCTCGTACCCCACCCATCCCTTGTCGTCGCCGACGAGCCGACCTCGTCGCTCGACGTCTCGATTCAGGGCCAGATCCTGAACCTGCTCGAGGAGCTGCGCGACCGCCTCAGCATCGTGCTGATCAGCCACGACATGGCGGTTGTGCGCTTCCTGGCCGACCGGGTCTATGTGATGCTCAATGGCTCGGTCGTGGAGGACGGGCCGACCGACGAGGTGCTCGACAGCCCCGGGCACGAGTACACCCGTCGGCTGATTAACGCAGCCCGCCTGGAGATGAGCGCAGGGTTGGACGGCGGGTAGTCGCGTGCCGAAGCTGCTCCGCTCTGAGGCTGCGTGGACGCGCGAGGTGCGGGCGCCGTGAGCGCCGCCCAGGCACTGCGCTGCGGCGTCATCGGACTGGGCCTCATCGGACAGCTCCACGCCTCGATCCTCGCGTCGATCGGCGATGTCGACCTCGTCCTCTGCGTCGATACCGATCCGAAGAGAACGTCGGCCTGCCCGAAGGGCACGCGCTTCGAGGCCGAGGCGGCCGCTGTCGTCGACGCACAGCTCGACGCAGTCGTCGTCGCGACGCCCGAGCACCTCCACCGGGGGCCGGTCGAGCTCGCGCTGGGCACGGGCGCAGCGGTCCTCTGTGAGAAGCCGTTCGCAAGCTCGCTCGAGGACGCCGACGCGATGATCGGCGCGGCCGAGGCAAGCGGGCGCCCGCTGCTCGTCGCGCACACGCTCCGGTTCGACCCCCGCTACCGGGCCGTGCACGAGGCGGTGACGCGTGGCGAGCTCGGCTCGGTC
>JAPOVR010000035.1 GCA_026708005.1 Actinomycetes bacterium | reverse complement strand
GCCAGGAGGGCGGGTTCACCATCGAGGAGCTGGAGGAGCACGCGGCAAGCGTCCAAGCCGGGAAGCCCAGGGAGCGCTGGGCACTGGTGCTGAAGGTGGCGAACAAGCTCGACGCGCTGCGCCACCAGCAGGCGCAGCAGGCAACCCCGGAGGTCAGCGTCACCGCCGGAGCGGGCGTGACCGAAGGCGGCAACGCCTCCTTCACCATCGGCGCCAGCCCCGCCCCGACCAGCCCACTCTCGGTCACCGTGACCGTCACCCAGACCGGCGACTACGCCGCATCCGGCGCAACGGGCACCCAGACCGTGACCATCCCCACCGGCGGCAGCGTCAGCCACACCGTCCCCACCGTCAACGACGACGCGGACGAGACCGACGGCTCCGTCACCGTCACGGTGAACGCGGGCCAGGGCTACACCGTCTCCACCACCAACGGCGCGGCCACGGCCACCGTCTCCGACAACGACCTGCCGGAGATCAGCGTCACCGGCGGAGCGGGCGTGACCGAAGGCGGCAACGCCTCCTTCACCATCGGCGCCAGCCCCGCCCCGACCAGCCCACTCTCGGTCACCGTGACCGTCACCCAGACCGGCGACTACGCCGCATCCGGCGCAACGGGCACCCAGACCGTGACCATCCCCACCGGCGGCAGCGTCAGCCACACCGTCCCCACCGTCAACGACGACGCGGACGAGACCGACGGCTCCGTCACCGTCACGGTGAACGCGGGCCAGGGCTACACCGTCTCCACCACCAACGGCGCGGCCACGGCCACCGTCTCCGACAACGACGCGGCCAACGTCCAGGACGATGACGCCGCGCAGCAGAGCTGCGTCACCACCGACGCCGACCTGCTCGCCCAGGTGGAAGCCAAAACCCGGGACCCGTGGAACGGAGCAAGGCCCGACCTTGTGGAGACCTTCACCCGTTCCCATAACACGATGAAAGGCACGGACACCTACACCGTGGCGGACATCAAGGCCCGCCCCGACCGGCAGGACCCCAACTGGCAGGGCGACGGCCCCAACGAACTGTGGCAGAAGACATACAAGGAACTCGACCGCCTCGAGGCCTGCCGCGCGTCGGCATCGGCGCAGACGAACGACCCGCCCCCGGCAACACCGGAGGTCAGCGTCACCGCCGGAGCGGGCGTGACCGAAGGCGGCAGCGCCTCCTTCACCATCACAGCCAGCCCCGCCCCGGCCAGCCCACTGACCGTGACCCTCACCGTCACCCAGACGGGCGACTACGGGGCGTCAACCGGCTCAACGACCGTCATCATCCCCACCGGCGGCAGCGTCAGCCACACCGTCGCCACCGTCAACGACGACGCGGACGAGACCGACGGCACGGTCACCCTCACCCTCAACGCGGGCCAGGGCTACACCATCTCCCCAGGCCAGGGCACCGCCACGGTCACCGTCGCAGACGACGACGCCACCACCGTCACGCTGGCGGCCGACGCCGACGCCCCCATCGCCGAGGACGGCGGCGTCCGGGAGATCACCCTCACCCTCAACCGGGCGCTGGCCCCAGGCGAGAGCCTGACCGCGCCACTGGACATCTCGGGGGCCGACGCGGGCAGCCACTACACCCTCACCCTGAAGGAAGGGGACGGCGTCAACGAGCAGGTGACGCTGCTGGAGGAGGACCCCCACAGCGCCCAGCAGCCAGCGGTGGTCTTCGCGGCGGGGGCGCAGGAGGCGACCCTGCTGCTGACAGCCACGCGCAACGACGACGCCGAGGAGCTCACCGTGCGGGTGGCGTTCGCCGCGGGCGAGCGTGCCCCGTCCGGGCAGAACCTCTCAGGCGGCGTCACGGCCGAGGGCGACCCGCTGGATGTGGCCATCGCCAACGACGACGAGCCGGCGGCCACCGACGCGCCCGCCATCACCATCCACGACGCCGAGACCACCGAGAAGCACCCCTACCTCAACAGCAACACGCTCAGGTTCTCGATCACCCTGAACGAAGCCCCCACCGAGATGGCGGTAGTCACCTACACCACCCGCGCCGTCACCGCCAAGGAGAACGTCGACTACCAGAAAGTCACCTGGAGAGTCGCCTTCCGGCCCGGCGTCACCAGCGCAGCCGCCTACATAACCATCCTCGACGACAACAAAAAAGAAGACAACGAAACCTTCCAGGTGGTCATAACCGACGCCGGCGGCCTCGCCATCGCCCGCGGCACAGCCACCGGCACCATCACCGACGACGACTAGCCGCCCTAGGTGGTTGATTCCGTGGTTTAGGTGGTGGAGTTGGTGGGTGCGCGGGTTGGGCGGGCGGGTTGGTGGTTGAGCCGGATGCGGGTTGTGAGGGTGAGGGGGTCGTGTGGCGATGCGGGCTGCTGGGGTTGGTGGGTGCGCGGGTGCCGTGGCGTTCGGGGGTGAGGAGGTCTTTGAGGGTGTGGGAGATCGATTCGACTCGTTGGCGGATCGGGGTGGAGCCGGGAGCCGGGTCTGGGTTCCTCTGCGCGGGCTGGGCGGATGATGGTCGCTCCGAGTTGTTTGACGGTGTGTTCGAAGCCGGTGCCGGTTATGGCCTTTGTCGCAGATGAGTGTTTCGCCGCCGCGGGGTTGCGCGGGGGATCAGCTGCAGCGCGACGTCCCGTTCGGGCCGGTCGGCTGGGGCGGATTGGACAGCGCGGGGGGTGCAATCGGGCGCGAACAGGCCGTGGCGCATGCCCCAGAACCGGCGAGAGCGAGCGGCGCAGTACCCGTAGCCGCAGGCGTCCGCGAGTTGGCTGCGGCGGCTGGTGTCGATGCTTTTGCCGCACTCGGCTGGGGCGGAGCCGGGCAGCAGCATGTTGTCGCGGCTGCCCGGGCCGCTACCGGCGAACACGCCACTCAGCCACTCGATGGTTTCACGCAGCCTGACACGGCGCTTGTGGAAGACCCGGCTGGGAGGGCAGCGCCTTGAACAGGTGACCGAGCTGGCGGCCCGCGGGAATCGCCGATCCCGACGGGATCCCCATCGCGACCTAGGCAACAGCGAGCGTCACGACTTCCGCGTCCGTGAGCTGACGCCGCCGCTTGTTGCTGGACTCGGGCAGGAGATCACCAGCCGTGCAACAACCAGCAGCACAGAGAAGACCGAGGCCGGCGTGCATCGCGGCCTCCCCGCTCGACGGTGCCGCGCCGACACCGCCGACCCCGACCTTCCCGCCACAACCCCTCACACCGCCGCCACCGCGGAACCAACCATCTAGGCGGCTGGCACCATACCACCACCCCCACCCAAGCGCCATTGCTGAGCTAGGGCACAAGGCGTCAGAAAGGCTGGACATGAGCGATCAGCAAGCCGCCCGCGAGCCGGCCCGCAGGCCCGTCGTCGAGTTCGAGCCCTGCACCTACCAGCCGTCGAAGGCCGAGCTCGAAGCCGACAT
The DNA here is from genome assembly GCA_026708005.1 of Actinomycetes bacterium. GTDB lineage: Bacteria > Actinomycetota > Thermoleophilia > Gaiellales > Gaiellaceae > JAPOVR01. The sequence continues at coordinate 8,198 of JAPOVR010000035.1, read as the reverse complement.
CAGCATCGACGTGACCCTGGACGTGGTCGCCGAGGCCCTCAAGGCCGACATCGAGGTTGTCACCCGCCCGGCGCGCTAGCCGATAGCGATTCAGCCGGAAGTCTCACCCAGGAGTTTGGGACGCTCAAGCTGAAGCCGAGCGTCGCCGGACTCCTGGTGTGACTTACGCACATAAATCCCGGCGGTTTGGGGGGTGGCCGCTCACCGGTCTCGCTGCTGCCGCCGCTGACCGATCTGATCACAGCGATCAGGGCGATCAGGCCCGCAGTGATCTTCCGGCCGCGTGTCCAAAACCCGCGGCCACCCGACGGGGCCGGCCGTGTGGGCACGCCTGCCCCGGCGGGGGTCCCTGCCGGCCTGTCTTGCTGCCTAGGAGGGTTCGGCGAAAGGTTCTGCGAAACTCCGGGGTGAGTTGTGGTTGGTGCCATGGTGGGCTCTTTCTGGTCGCGGTGTGGGCCTAGGTGGGTCCGGCTGTGCCCGTGGGTTGCTGGTCTTTGCCTGGTGGCCGTCGAGCTGGTTCGGAGTAGGAGTAGGATTTGTTTCTGGGTTTCCCTTTAGTTGGGGGTTTCTCTTTGAGCGCGGCCTCCTGGGGTGGAGTTAGGGTTGGCCTAGTTTGGTTGGCGTCCTGGGGTTGGGCGCGGTGAGGTGTCCGGGGAAGGGGTGGGTCGTGGGAAGGCGGGGTGTTCGCCAGGGGTTTCGCCGGGAGGCGGTTCGGTCCTACCGGGTGTGTCACCGTATGTTTGGTGATGTCGCGCGGGCTCAGGATTGCACCGGGGCCCCTGAGGCGGTGGGCGCACCAATCGGACGTCGACCAAGGGCAGAACCGGGGGACTGGCGAGCGGGGAGCGTGGAGGGGGCTGCGCTTGTTGCGTCGTGGGAGTGCATGCCTTCGGGGGAGAAGGGAGATAGCGCGGAGGGCAGCGGGTTCTTCGCCAGGGAGACCGACCGGCCGAGATGAGATTCCGGCTGGTCGATCGAGAGGCCGGGCAGCGCCCTGTCTCTCTGCTGTGCGACGTGCCCGGCGTGACCAGGGTGGGCCTGCTACGCGTGGTAGAAACGCGGGCTCTCTCGCCCGGTTGACGGTGCACAAGCGACTGAAGCACCTGATCCGGCGGCCACTCGCCGAGTCGCGTGAGACCCATGGTGCTCCACGCATCCACACCCGCCTTGCAGACGAACACGGCGTTCGTGTCGGGCACTAGCGCGTCGCCAGGACTGGCGCGTGAGCTCGGGGTCGAAGGCGTCTCTCGCCGCGACAAACGGCGGTGGCGGACAACGATTCCCGTCGGGGAGGCACCGACGGCTCCGGTATCTGGTCGGACGGCAGTTTCGCGTGTCGGCCCCTGACCGGCTGTCGGTCGCCGAGAGCTTCTACGCAGCACTCGAGACCGGGCTTCCCGTCGGCACACATCCCTGACCCGAGACCAGACGCTAGATCGCGTTCTTCCAGCACATCGAGGGCTTTTTCAACACCCACCGGCGCTACCCAGCGCTCGGCAACATCAGACTCGAGCAAACATACCCACACCCAACCACGAACAACCATCGCTGCCTAACCAACCAGCGCCAACCAAACCAGGACAACCCCGCTCAACGAAGGCCGGGGCTCGCGCCCCGGCAACTCGCACAACCATCATGTCGTGTCATGTAGACGGCAAGTGCTCAACGAAGGCCGGGGCTCGTGCCTCGGCAACTCGTCTAGCCACTGCTCTAGGAGAGTCTAGCGAAACGCGGAAACGCGGGATGCCTGGGTCCAGCGGGTCTGCTGGTAGGGCTCTGGGCGGTTACCCACGAATCCGCCAGGTGAATCCGCCAGGTTTTACCCACGTCGGAGCGAAGCGGCGTCTGCTTGTCCGGAGGTTGGAAGCGTTGGGTCTCGGGGTGGGGGGTGGGTCAGTGTCGGAGGCATCTGTAGGCGACCTGCCCCGCTGGGGCTGGTCTGCTTTTGCTGTAGGGATGTGGGTGGTGGAGGGGGTAGCTTTAGTGTCGGCTGCGCACACGGGGGCGTCATCAGGTGGGTGGCGGGGTGGGCTTGGCGGGGAGGCGGTCGGCGGCGTGGTGCTGCGGGGCGCTGGGGTGGAAGGGTGGGCGTTACTGGTGCTGGCGTACGAGGCTGACGCCTGAGGTGTCCTCCATGGGTGGGGTGTCTTGCAGGGATGGCCCGGTTGGACTAAGAGGTCATTAGTGGGGCCTCAGCGTTTTGCTAGGCTCTCCTGGAAATCGTGGACAAACCGGTAGAAGCGATCGGAAGCGGGGGAAACGTCGTGGCTCAGACCGGCGTTGAGCCTGAAGAGATTGAGGGTTTGGGGGACGGTGGCTCTTCCTCGTGGGGTGACTACCCGATCGATACGTTGTTGATACGGAATGAGCAGCGGACAGTGCATGATGTGCTGCGTAGGATAGAGAGCGGTTCGTTTGTGATGAATCCCGATTTCCAGCGTGATTTCATCTGGGATAAGGAGAAGCAGAGCAAGCTCATTGAGTCAGTGATGATGAGGATACCTCTGCCTGTCTTCTATCTTGCTGAGGACGACCGGGGACGTATGGTGGTTGTTGACGGGTTGCAGCGTCTCTCTACCTTCCGCCGCTTCGTGAATAATGAGCTCCGTCTTCGCCTTGATGACAGGCCCGATCTGCATAGGAAGAGGTTCGAGGATCTGTCGCCGAAGCTCAAGAATCGTATCGAAGACTGCAACCTGATCCTTTACGTCATCGACACGAAGGTTCCGGAGCGAGCTCGGCTGGACATTTTCGAGCGTGTGAACGGTGGCGTGCCTTTGTCCCGGCAGCAGATGCGCAACTGCCTGTTCACGGGTGAGGCCACGCGATTCTTGAAGGAGGAGTCAAGGACCGATCTCTTCTTGCAGGCAACCGGCGGCAGCCTTCGGACTGAGAAGATGAGGGACCGCGAATTCGTCAATCGGTTCTGCGCGTTTCAGATCCTCGGTCTTGACGAGTACCAGGACATGGACGATTTCCTGGCGAAGGGCTTGAGGAAGATGAACGCCGAAACAGGGGAGCTGCCGGCGTTGTCGAAACAGTTCAGGGTGACGCTCGATAACAACTTCTATTTGTTCGAGAAGCATGCCTTCCGGAAACATGTTCCAGCACAGGTTGACCGTCACATCATCAATGCCTCTCTTTGGGATGTTATGTCCACGGGGCTGTCGAGGTATCCGCGGAATATTGTCGAAGGGCGGTCTACTGCGGTCCGAGGGGCCTTCTTCCGGCTGCTGGATAACGAGGATTTTTCTGACTCGATCACTCGAGGACCAAACAGTGTGAAGCAGGTGAGATCCCGTTTCGGGATGGCTAGGGCGATGTTTGAAGAGGTGTTTGGTGCTTACCCAGCTTGAGGTGCGTTTCTTCAAGTGCTTCGAACTTCTGCGGCTGCCTCTTGGGCCGCTGACGCTGCTCACGGGTCTTAACGCCTCCGGCAAGTCGTCGGTTCTTCAGGCACTTGTGCTATTGCATCAGACAATGCGCGAGCACGAATGGTCGACGCGGCTTGCACTCAACGGTGCCGGTGTCCGGTTGGGCGCGACGCTGGATGTGGTCGACGAGGAGTCCGGAAGAGACAGCTTCGAGATCCTCTTGGAGGACGACGGAAACGCCTACGAGTGGGTGTTCGGCGGCGACCGGCGGGATATGTCCATGCAAGTCCAGCGTGCTTCTGTCAACGGCCGAACGGTCGAGCAGCCCCGGGAGCTGCGGTACCTGTTGCCTCCGGATGAGGGGGAGTCTGTTGAGTCACTAGCCCGCCGTCTGCAGGGTTTGGCTTATATCACCGCCGAGCGGATTGCGCCCCAGGAGGCCCATGTGCTTGAGGATTCTTATACTGTGAGCGTCGTTGGTCCTCGGGGTGAGCACACGGTAAGCGTTCTGCATTGGGGTCGGGATGAGCCTGTGCTGGACGGGCTTGTCTTGCCGGGGGTGCCCTCGGTCCGGCTGCGGCAGGTGGAGGAACGGATGCGGACGCTTTTCCCGGGCTTCGCCCTTGAGTTGCGGCAGGCGTTGCAGGCGAACACCGTGTTGTTGGGTTTGCGCACGTCGGAAGCCACGGGGTTCCATAACCCGATCCACACGGGGTTCGGTCTCACTCAGGTTCTGCCTGTCGTGGTGTCTGCTTTGACCTTGGCTGAAGACGGCATTCTCTTGGTCGAGAATCCGGAGGTGCATCTTCATCCCGGCGGCCAGGCACAGATGGGGCAGTTCATGGCCGAAGTGGCAAGCGCCGGGGTACAGGTGCTCGTGGAGACCCACAGCGATCACGTGCTGAACGGCGTCCGCCGCGCAGTCAAGGCTGGCCGGCTCGACGCAGACCAGGTCGCCATCCATTTCTTCAGGCCCCGCTCCGATGAAGACGACCAAGCCCAGGTGGTGAGCCCCGTGCTGGACGGCTCCGGCAACATCGACGACTGGCCTGAGGGGTTCTTCGACCAGTTCGACAAGGACACGAGCTACTTCGCGGGGTGGGGAGAAGACTGAGTGGAGCTGATCCTCAACGACCGCTCCATCCATGGGCAGTTCCGCTCCGTAGAGACATTCAAGGACGCTATCGGTCGTGTGATGGCGATCCGGGCTGTAGCGCGCCGGCTCGGGAGGGAGCTGCAGTGCCACCGCAACCTCGCCAACGCGCAAGTGACACCCGGCATGACGATGCCGAAGGCGGCCCAGCTTCTGGGAAGAGACGAATGCAGATCGCTGATGCAGTGGCTTACTCGCCACGGTCCTTTCTGGGAAGACGATCGGTGGCACGGCGACGATGAGTGGTTGGAATGCAACGGCGAGATCGTCACCGACACCGCGGTAGGAGAGGCGGCCTACTGCCTCCTCCACGGAATCGACCGCGGTCTCGTCAGTATCAGCCCCTCGTCTTGGCTCGTCTCGCCTCTGCACGTTGACCGTCGGCATGAAAGCGGGCGCCAGGGGAGCGTCGATGTCCGCAACTTCTGGGGCGCCGACGAGCTTGAGGCCGCCCTCACCGACACCCTTGCCCCACCTGGGTCCTGGGAAGACCTGGAAGCGACCGCCCGGAGCCGCTACCCGGATCTGACGTTCTCGCCGGACAGCTTCAAGCGGCTCCAGGGGCATTCTTTCAGCAGAGGCGCAGCCGAGCGTCTGCTGCTGCGCCTCGATGTACTACACCAACTCAAGAGCTGCTTCGACGAACGCGGCGACCGCACACCCCGGGGCCATGAGATCTACCAGCAACATTTCACCGGAGACAAAGCGTGGTTTTCTGACTCCTCCGATACAGAGAAAGCGGGTTTCAAGAAAGAACTCACGTTCCCACATCCGTCGAACGCCGGAGAGTTTCTGTACTGCACATGGCATGGCAAGGTTAAATCCCCTCAGTTGAGGGTACACTTCTCATGGCCAATACGGGCAAGCGAGCAACTGCATGTCGTTTATGTCGGACCAAAAATCACTAAACGATAGAGGCACCGGAAAGTTGTTCATCATATATGATGCTACAATCTTGTCCTAGCGGACGTCCCCCATCTGTCAGTGACAAAAATGCATACTATTTTGATGCACTCATCTTGGACAGATCTGGCTTGTAGAAAAGCTGATCACTGGTGTTCAGGCAAGCCTCTTTTTATAGGTAAAGACTTTACTATAAGATCGGTACTATTTTAGAAATCGGTTGCTCTTATCGCTACTCTAAAGCTGTAAATTAAGATTGTGATCTAGACGGTGCTCAAATGGTTTCCACTCGTTTTCTCCAAGTGATGAAATCATGTTAACCACTGTCACTTCACTCAACAAATGGGGGAGGGGACTTCTTGAACATTTGCTTCTCCTCGAGCAGTTCGAACACGATCGAGTGACCGATCGGAGGTTTGTTGCAACCAGTCTTCGCGGACGAGCAGGGCGTTATGGCGATCCCGCTCATGGTACCGGGGTGCCGTCCGGTCCACTGATGTCGCGTTGTTGCAGGAGGCGGGCAGCCCGCCACCGGACATTCCAAGTCGCGAACCGATCTTTGACCTGATCCCAATCAGCGCTCAACGAAGGCCGAGGCACGGGCCTCGGCAACTCGTATAGCAGGTGGCCGCCCAACTCTAGGAGAGACCTGCGAAACTAGGGAGGTCGTCATGCGCAGCCCGCCGCTCGTCCTGGTCGCGGCTCTCCCGTTTCTGCTCGCGGCGGCGGCCTGCGGCGTGAATCCGGTCGTGCCCGACCCTCCGCCGCCGCCCCCGGTCGAGTTCCCGGAGACTGGGATGACGACCGACGGGCCGGTCCAGCCTTCGGCGTGGCCGCCGCCGCCGGGCGGTTTCGACCGTGACGACCCGCCGGTATCGGTCTGGCCGCCCGGCCGGGAAGAACCGATCTGGGCCGACGAGAAGCTGCCCGCGCCTACTGCGCCGGCCCCGTCGGTGAGTATCAGCACACTCGACCGCCGAGACCGGTTCAGCGACGGAGTTTGGTTGGTTGGCGAAGACATCGAGCCCGGTGTCTACCGGGCCAGGCCCCCCGGCAAGACCTGCTACTGGTCGCGCCTGGACAGTGACGGCACGGTCACCAGGGACAACAAGGCGGCCGGCGAGGCGGTCGTCCTGATCCTCGACAGCGACACAGCCTTCGAGTCGTCCGGCTGCGGAACATGGCAGAAGGTTCCGTAGACCAGACCCGGCTCGTCTCTGTTTTCTATCACCTTGAACCCGTGATATTCGGTCCCAGCTTGTTCGGGCCCAAGGCTTGTTAAAAGGGTCATTGACAGTCGCCGCAAGGTCCGTTATGACCCTGGGCATGGGTCTTCGACGACACGTTTGGCGGCATGACGGGGGGTGGTCGATGTGAGTTCCCTGCCGGCCCCTTCCCTCTGGGTGGGGCCTTCCGCTGTCTGTTTGAGTGTTGGAGGAGACAATGATGAGACTGATGAGACGCACGGTTTTGATAGCAACAGCTGCTGTGTTGGCGGCGGGGCTGGGCGCGGTCGCCGCGCACGGGCAAGAGCCGGCCCCCGGGGTCGCCTGTGACGCGCTCCCGGCCGGGACCGACCCGGACAGGTCGCCGGAGCCGTTCCAGGTCCCCGCGGGCGGCAGGCTCGTAACCGGGACAGACGAGGCCGGGTTCGCGGCCTGCACGATCTACAGGGCGGACGGCACCCTGTTCGCCCAGCAGTCCCGCGGCCCGGAAGGCAAGACGCTCCGGGTGCGCTACTTCGACGGGGACGGGAGCCCGGAGAAGACGGTGTTCCTGCTCCACGCCTATGACTCTGCCGAGCCTGGGCGGGAGCCGGCGGCCCGCAAACCGGTGAGGACGCTGGCCGCGTCCCTTGGCTGCGCGAAAGAGGTGTGGAGCCACACCGGGGAGGACATGGCCGGCACGATCCGGTGGCACTGGAACAAGAACTCGTTCCATCAGGCGCTCCGCACGAGCACGGTGCGTGCCGAGATCACCCAGGCCCACAACGTCTGGCAGTACAATCGGAACTGGTGCGGCGTCCCGGACGAGTCGAACGTGTTGTTCGCCTACGCCGGGACGACGACGGTCGCCTACAACAGCAGGACCGGGGACGGCACATCAACCAGGGACTACGGGAGCATGACCGAGATCGGCTGCGGCATCGCGATCGCCTGCGCGGTCTACCACTACGAAGGCGACGAGATCGACGAGTTCGACATCCGGATGAGCAGCACCGTGAAAACCGATCACCCGACCCACTGTGCGCACAGCAACGTCACCTGCTGGGCGCCAGGGGTTGCAGGCAACTACGACATCCGCAGCATCATGGTCCACGAGGTCGGGCACGGGATCGGGTTCATGCACGTGCATGAACAGAACCAGGTCATGTACTACAGGACGTTCTCGCCGAACCCGAACGGCAGCCCGGTCCTCCAAGACCAATGGCGGAAACTCGGCAAAGGAGACGCGAAAGGCAACAACCACTACCACGGCGACTAACAAACCCGACCGGCCAAACACCCGGCCCCGACACGCAAGACCTACCGGAGAGAGGCGCGTCGCGCCTCTCTCCGGTGCCTGGGCACGGCTGCGCTAATCTGCATGCGAATCTGTCACGGATCTGCCATCCTTGCGAAGAATCCGGCCAACACGGGGAGGCTGCGATGAGCGAGCGAGGCGAGTCACAGGTCGTCCGCTTCGAGTGGACGGTAAAGAAGGGGAATTACCTCCTAGGCTTGCCGAGCTGCCGCTGCGGCATCAGGGCTCTACAAGATCTCCTTCCT
>JAPOVR010000170.1 GCA_026708005.1 Actinomycetes bacterium | reverse complement strand
GCCGTTGCTGAGGGTCGAGCCGCTGCGCCGCGATGGGCGACATGCGGAAGAAGGCGGGATCGAACTGGTCGAGGTCCTCAAGAAAGGCACCGAAGCGGCAGGCCTCGGCTTGCGCGCTCGTTTCCGGGAAGAGCTGCCCGACCCGGCCCACGCCGGAGCCGGGAACGCCCTCAGTCACCCCGCTCTCGCCGGCCTCCAACAGCCGCCAAAAGGCCGACATGTCGTCCGCTCCGGGGAACTGGCACGCAATCCCAACGACCGCGATCGGCTCTTCGGGACCGGGCGCCCCGCGTCTCTGGTCGGCAGCTTCCATGGCCGGCCTCCTTTGGCATCAGCGGCCTGCTTTGTCTCGCTGCGGGTTGCCTCGAATGGCGCCGTCCGCCTCTCGAACGGCGGCGCCGCGCTCGCCAAGGAGCCGCCTATTCCCGCTCAACCGGCATCATACCGCGCACCGGAACCAGCCCACAGTGGGTTCGCTACCGTCAAGGCGCGCGACTGCCTCTGACCTGCACCGTAATGATGTCAAGCCCGTAGTACTTTCGGTGCTGCACCGAAGACGCGTGATGCCGCAACAGTCGCAGCGAAATCTCCTCCTCCTCCAACCCCTCCACTTCTTCGCTCAGGTACGCCAACCGGTCTTCGATGTTCTCTTCATCGAAGACAGCCATGAACTCCATCTCCACCACACCCGCATCGGGACGCGTGACGAGAATCAGCTGCGGAGAGTCGCCGGCCTGCGCCAGCGTGAGGAGCGTCTCTTCGGCAACGGACCTCAGGCGTTCCGTCGACGCATCATTCCAGCGGAGCCGTGCCGCGAGCCGGCGCACGAACGCATCGACCTCCGGTAAAGAGGCCACGTCGAGGGGCACCTGGAGGCGTCCGCCCTTCAACGGGTTGGTTAGGTCGAGGAACAAGGTCATGAGAATGGCGGCCAGAGCCCCTATGAGTAGCCCGTTGTCGAGCAATCCACCCCAAGTCCCCCCCAGCAGGTCCGCGAAGGTCGTCTGCGAATCGAAACCGGCCCCAAGCGCGAACGCCACGCCGATCACTATCACCTTCCGGGCGTCGAGGCCCGACCGGGCGACGGTCCGAATGCCCTCCATGAAGATCAGGCCGATAGCCAGCAGAAGATAGGCCCCCATGACGGGGCTGGGGATCGTGAGAAGAAGCGCCGGAAGCTTCGGGAAGAACGCCAGCACGACCCACACTGCCCCGATAACATAGCCCACTCTCCGCGCAGCGACGCCCGTCATGTTGGCTAGTGACACGCTGGTAGACGAAAAGACGGTTGTGGGCGGCGTCCCCGCGATGCCCGACAGCAGGATGCCGAGTCCGTTGGTGTTGAGTGAACTCTGGACCAAGCGGAAATCGGTCACGCGCGGTCTGCGCCGCGAGGCCTGTTGGATGGCGACGCTGTCCCCAATGTTTTTGATGCCACCCACCAGCGTCACGACGATGAACACCGGCAACAGCGCCCAGAAGCCGGCGCCGGGCGTCAGCTCGAATCCGGGGAAGCTGAACTCAGAAATGCCGATCCAACGCGCGTCCAGAACCCGCTGCAGGTCATACGCGCCCAACAGCGCCGCAAGGACGCAGCCAACCCCGATCCCGATGATGGGCGAAAAGAGCCGCAATATCCCCGAGGCGCGCAGCGTAAGGCCTACGGTGATGGCGAGGGCCACAAGGGCCAGAATCGGGCCCGCTGCCTCCGGCGCCTCCTCAGGAATCTCCTGCACCGTGTCTAGGGCAATGGGCAAGATCGTGGCTGCCAGGAGCATCAGCACCGTGCCAGACACGACCGGGGTGATGATCCGCCGCAGCAGGGGAAGCCAAAACGCCAGAGCCAGGTAGAACAACGAGGAAACCACGATGAGGCTCCCCAGCAGCGGAGGCCCGCCCTCGGTCAGGGCCAAGACGGAGATCGCAACGAAGTTGGGCGTGGTGCCCATGATAAGTACGTGCCCCGCTCCGATCCGCGGCAACCGCGTCGCTTGGAGCGCGGTGAGTACGCCGGCGATGATCAGCGCAGCGAAGACGGCCCACGACAGATAGCTCTCGCCCTGACCGCTTGCCTGTGCCGTGATCGCCACAACCACTACCAGCGGCGCAATGGCGAAGATGGCTCCCTGGGCACCGACGGTGATGGACACCAACGGAGGGCACGATTCGCCCGCCTCGTAGCGAAGAGCTTCATTTACGGGTGACGCGGACACGGGGCCTCCAGATAAGTCAGCGTCGGGCGAGCCATTATACGTGGGCGGATCAAACCCCTGCCTTCCAAGCACCCTCGTGGATTGGCTGGGCAAAGGGCCCCGAAAAGGTGGCCCGCGCAGAGCCCTAGATCAGCCAGGAAGTAGGCGCCGCGCCCTCGCCCCAAACGGTCTATAGGCAAAATACCCAGACGTATGTCCTTGACCACCGCATCGAGCTTCGTGGCCGCGTTGAGCTTGTACGCATAGATTGCGGATGTGGTTCCGCACCGTATGCAGGCTAGTCCCCAGTTCGTCGGCTATCCGGGGCGCCTCCGTGCCCAAGGCAGCCAGACGTAGTACCTCCACCTCTCGCCCCGTAAGCGGCGATGCCGTCCCAGTCGGTGTCGGAGCGAGGGGACGTTCCGACAGAATGTCAGCTCCCCTAGCCTCCAGCGCCTCCCGCACCGAGTCTCGAGCCTGGTCGAAGTTCTCTGCATCAGCACTGTCCTCGACAAGATGCACCACGAGAGGCGCATCCTTCAGAATCCCGGCGACCACCACAGGAGTGATGACGACCCACGTACACTCCCCAGAAGAGCCCGACATCTGAAGCCGAGTCGTCCCCGGCACCAAGCCAGCCTGCTGAGAGCGTATCGAGGGACAACCCTCCAAGCATTGCGGCGTCAGACCGCCGGGAGTGCCGATCCTCACCACCTGATAGCATTGGCGGCCCAGGACTTCGTCTGGTCTATAGCCGAAAATCTGTTCGGCGGCTCGGTTCCAGAACACGATCGTCTGATCGATGGAAACAGCGGGGACGCCGCATGACGCTGCCTCAGCGCCGAGAACACACTATCTGCGGTCGACGCCCCCCACCTCTCGTTTGGAAATTACTCTAGACATTCGATTCGGAACTAAAGAGGGCACCAATGGATTTTACTCTGGCTATGCAACACGAGCATATCACACCGGCTTCACACCATGGTGTTGCCGTGGCCTCGGCGCGCCATTGCTTCGACAGGACGCCCTCCCTAGTTAGCGCGACACTTGAACAAGTCTGCGGCCTCGACCACGGCGCTGTAGCCACTGGAGAAAGCTCCGTTGACCGACGGCCCGCCCATGTATTCGCCTGCTAAGACCAGATTGTGATACGCTCCGGAAGTTGTCCCGGGACCTTTGCCACCGCGGCGAGCATCCCGGGCGTCCCTATGCACAACGCCTCCTCCCAGTGGTGCACGCGATCAAACAGATCCTCGTCGTTGCCGGGAAGGGGGGAACCCGAAGGCGCATTTCGGCGAGCGGCGCCCAGCAACTGCTGCTTTATCTCTTCGTTGTCGAGCGGGATAAGCTGCTTGGCCCGGCCGAGCCCGATCAGCAGGTCATAATGCCTTTGCCCGGAGTGGCGCAGGAACACAGGAAGGCAGACCGGTTCAGCAAGACGCGGGGTGTCGTCGCCTCTGGGTCGAGCGCCTCATGCCAGCCGGAAGGGGGCGGAGAGTGGTCGAGACATATCACCACTCGCCAACCGGTTAAGTAGCTGACGGTGCTGAGCGCGCGGCGATTCGCTTCCGGCACGTCGGGGATGACGTCCAAGACCCTCGTGCCGGAAACGGCTCAGATCACCGCCTCCGGGTCAATAGTCCCGCCGCCCACGACGACGCTATTCGCTATCCCGTCTGCGACCCCGTCTCTTCTGACAAATGTCGATACGCGACTTGCATCGGAGCAAACAGTAGCAAGCGCTTCGCTCAGGGTGCCGCTGTCTCGCTCGGGTATGTAAACCCTACCGGTGCTCGGCATAATTCCTCCGATTTACGCCCGCATCAGTGCTTGCTCACGGGCGCTATATCGTCCAATATAATTTCGAGAGGCCCTCGGGGCGTCACCCGTAGCTTTTCCGGTACACGAAGTCGGTTCAGGTAGTCGCCGACGCTCTCGTCGTCGTCGATCTCGGCGAGGCGGATGTGGCTGGCAAATTTCAGGTGTGCTGCCTGGCGATGCATTTGCTGCATCATCTTAACACCGCCTGCATCCGTAAGGGTCACAGAGAGCCCCTGGCCATAACCGGACGCAAGTGTCATCCGACAGCCTACAGCAATTAATCTGGCTTCGTGGTAACCTATTGCGCACTCCAGCGGTAACCGCCTTTCATCTGTGAAGGAATGAGCGGCGGACCCAATTATTCGCACATCCGGAACATAGCGTGGTAGGTAGAGGTGAAGAGGAATGTGCCAATGTCCAGGAAGAACCCCTTCATCCCTTTGCCCTGGCCGCGGCCGCCCACTCCCCGCGTAACCGCTCCGCCTCCTTACCAGCCGCGTCGACGGCGCCGGGCCAAGCGGCGTCTCCTGACGGGTCTCGAAATCACAGGCACGAAACGACCCGCCCGTCAGATGCTCGTCAAGCGACTTCGCCCCAGGCACCACTCACACCAGGTTCGCTCGCGCGCGGTATAGAAAACCACGGCGGGGCGGGCGTGTAGCCGGCCCCCGCCAGCAGCCGCTGGCGGTGCTTGCGACCACCCTCGCCGCCCAGCTGGATGCGTCGCCGACACACGGGGGGCACAGCGGCCAGCCCCAGCACCGCGCCCTTCCCGCCGATCTGTTCGAGCTTGCCGGCCCGCTCCAGTTCGTCGAGTATCGCTGGGACGTCCGGCTTGCTGCCCCGGTCGCTGATAGCGACGGCGGTCCCCAGAGCAGGCCGCGGCTGCGCCGGTAGAAACACTGGCCCTACAGGCCCTGCTCGCGGGCCTGCTGGACGAACCTGCCGGCGCGTTCCGCCCCGTCGTCGGGTGCGGCCGCGAACAGCAGCCCAGCGACGAGGTTGTCCTCCGCCTCCCAATCCTGCGGGCCGCCATCAGCCACGCTCCAAACCCTCATCCTCACGCCCAGAGCCATGGTTTGGCCAGCCTGGGCCCAGACCCGGGAGGCCGAGCTGGCCCGGGACCACGTTGGCCCCCTGCTCAGCCTGCCGCTGCCAGCGCTCCGACAGCCTGGCGGCCCGCAGCGCGCCCTGCGGGCTGGCGGGATCGTAACCGTCCCGCCCCACCATCTGGAGCGCCTCGCCAAGCGCCGGGGCGGCCATGACGCCACCCCTCACCCTCTGGTTCAGGGTCGGGCCGGCCGCGGCATCCGGGTGGGGGGCTGCCCCCGGCGGGCCAGGCAGCACACCTAGGCGACACAGGCTCCACCCTCGGGCTGCGGTTGAAAATCGCTTTTCACCCCGGCCGTCCCCCTGGGTTTCTTCTGGTGGCGGGTCTGGGCCAGCCGGTTTCTCCGGCTGGCCAGTTCGCCGTGGCGGGTGCAGTAGCGGCCCCGGTGCTGGCGCGGGTCGGCGGGTTCGGGGCAGCCCGCCCGTGTGCAGGCAGGGCCGGCGGCCGAGGGCGGCTCGTGCGCGCTAACCCACCGCACCTGGCCCCTCCTCATCAGCCCGGCGCCCCCGTCTGCCCGCTTGGCCAGCCAGAAGCTGACGGGCCTGCGCTGGCGGTCGAGCAGCTCCCCCGGCGTCGGCGGCCGGGTCGCCCATCTGATCACCGGCGGGGACGGCCCATAGCTGGGCCGCTCCTCCGGCTCCCAGGGGCCCGGCCAGGGCGGCTCGGTGTCGCAGCGGTCAGGCACCCCCGATCCACCCGGCCTCGCGAAGCAACACCAGCGCCGTCTCGCCGTCCATGGTCAGCGTCCAGGACTGCTTGACCTTCTCCCGCCTGGCGACAGTCCAGGGCAGCCCCGACCGGCGGGAGTAGGCTCGGGCCGCAAGACCGCCCGCGAGGAACACCCGGCCGCTGCTCGTTCTTGCACTCCACCACCAAACGGCCGGCCACCAGCACATCCGGCTCGAACCGCCCAGGCGGACGCCCCCGAACAGGCCGGTGACCTCGCGCTCCCTGCCCCTGCCGCGCCGCACAGCAGACCGGCTCACCGCCCGCCCTTAGCTGCCAGCAGCTCGCGGGCGGCGCCGACCAGCTCCTCGGCGTAGACCATGATCATCTCCACATCGAGGGCGAGGTAGCGGGTGCCCCCAGACGGCGAAGGGAATCGCCGAGATCGCGGAGCACACAGAGAACCTTGTGTTCGCCTACCCGCCAGCGCCTAGCCACCGCTACGGCACGCCCCGCCAACGGCCCCGTGCCCTCACCCAGACCCGCCAGCCCCACACAACCACCCGGCGGCGCTCAGCCACCGTCCCGCTCCATGTCCTCGCGGGTCGGCTGATAGCTGGGGTGGCGCTCTTGGAGCCTCCGCAACAGCGAGCGAAGCCGCCCCACCTGCCCGACGAGGTCGTGCTGGAGCCGGTCGAGACCATCCACGCTCCGGTACTCGGCATCGTCGCCTGCGATCCGCCCCAGCTCGGCCGACTCCTCAAGCCAGCGCCTGCAGAGATCAGGCACCCGCTCAGCCACCATGGCCCTCTCCGCTCGCGGCTTCCCCGCTCATGTGAGCCTCCGGACTCTCCGCGCCACCCACTGGCGGGCCGCCCAGTTCCCGGAAGCCCACTAGACACGATGCGCCTCCCGGTGGCAGGGAGCGCTCAGCACCACGAGGTTATCGAGAGCGGTAATCGTCTCCATCCGTCCCGACTTGCGGGCCTCAGCAACAGTCACCATATGGTGGACCTGCAGCCGCCTGCTGGCGCGGCAGATCTCGCAGCGGCCGCCCGCTCCCGCGCCCGCCGCTTAACCCGAATCACGCTCACCGCACCCCACACTTCTTCGAGCTCAGATACCAGTGCTGGCCGAACCTCTTGCCGGCCCGCTCCCAAAGCCAATAGGCGACCCGGGTCGCATACAGCGCGTCATAGCGCACCCGCCACGGATAAGGGAACAACGCGTCCCCGCCGTTCCAACCACGCCCCCGGCCACCGCCACCCAGGATGCAGCTGCCACACACCCACCTCCCCCGCCGACCCCACCACCTGCCGGTACACCCTGCGCCAGCGGGACCCATGCCCCCGACCCACCTCCACCCTGACAACGCACCGCGCAGCAGCCCTAGCCTCCCTAGGGAACACCAACCGGATCGCCGCATACGCGTCCCGCCTGGACCGGGCGAGCGCGCGGGCAGGCACCGGCCCGCCCGCGCCACCAGGCTCGCCCTGCCGAACGGCCCCGCCGGCGTCATCGGCAAGGCCGGACAGTAGGAGGGGCGGGTGACCCCCCGTCGAGCAACCATGTCCCGGCCGGAAGGAGGTAAAACGACCGGGTGCGGCTGCTCGGCGAACGGGCAACCGACTCCAAGGGGTGCCCCTCGACGGCTGCCCCATCCCTAGCGGCCCGTTCGCCCAACAGCCCACCAGCCCACGCCGACCCGCCGAGCCACGACGAGAAGAACAACAACGCCAACAGCCCGGCCGCGAGCAGAACGGTGACGAGACGGGCTCTCACGCCACCTCCTCCAGGTGCTGGTCCTGGAACAGGGGTGTTTCCGTGCATCACCGGTGCATCAACGACCCCTGAAACACAGGCTCTCTGCGTCCCCCGCGCCACATGGTTGAGCGGAAACCGTTAACCAAGGGGCTCCTAAGGTTCCACGCGGGAATCCTGAGGTCTAGCTTTACGGGCTCGCGGTGGTGCCGGGGCGTCGCGTCTGTCTCTCCGAGGACCGAATGGAGCTTCACGGCGCCCGCGAGGGTGCCGAGGGGATGTCGTCACCAAGCTGAGGCGAAGGCGAAACAGAGAGCGCACACCGCGCCACTTCGGCCCGATCGCGGGCAACACCCGTTCCGGGCGAACGGCCGGCTGCCAGCGAGATGTCAGGAGCACCGAGGCCGAGGGGGGCGGCCTGGCCGCTGTGCGCGTATCCCTAGGTGACGAGCGAGTAGCCGCCGTCGATGATCAGCGTCTGGCCGCGGATCATCGACGCCTGCGGTGAGGCGAGAAAGCAGACGGTGTCGGCGATGTCCGCCGGCTCGACGAGCCGGCCGGCCGGCGTCCGCTCGCGGAAGTGCACGAGCATGCGCTCTCGGTCGGGGAAGTAGTCGAGCGCGCTCGTCTCGACGAGCCCGGCCGAGACGGCGTTCGCCCGCACGTCTCGTGGGGCAAGCTCGACAGCGAAGTAGCGGACGAGCGCCTCGATCGCCGCCTTCGAGATTCCGACCAGCACGTAGTTCTCGAGCACACGTACCGAGCCGAGGCTCGAGAGCGCGATGATCGAGCCGCCCGCGGGCAGCCGTGGCCCGGCGAGCCGCGCCAGCGTAAAGAGGCTCCGCGCGTTGGCGTCGAGCGTCCAGTCCCAGTGCTTCTCCTCAAGCTCCAGCGCCGGCCGGATGACGCCCGTCGCCGCGTTGGCGACGACAATGTCGAGCGGGCCGACCTCATCGAGCAGCTCGGCCACCCGCGAGGAGTCGGCGAGGTTCCCCCGCAGGAGTAGGGGCTCGGCTCCGAGCGCAGCGAGCACCTCACCGGTCTCGGCTGCGGCGCGGTCGCTGCGCAGGTATCCGATCGCCACCCGGTCGGCTCCTTGCCGGGCGAAGCGCAGGGCGATCTCGCGCCCGATGCCTCTCGAGCCACCGGTCACGAGCACGGTCTTGCCCGAGAACGCTGCTGGGTCGCTCATCCGGCTCGACTGTCGCCCTGAAGCCGGTTCCGAACGGCACGGACGCCCGTGGACGAGCGGTCGCGGCGAGCGGGCCGCCGCGCCAACGGGTCGAGCGGTCGACTCGCCAGCGGCCTGATCACGTCGGCCTGGCGCTTACCGCTCGCCGGAGACAGGCTCGGCTTCGTGTGTCTCGGCGGCACGCACGGCGCCATGGCTGGGGATCTGGTCCCAGCCGATGCGCGTTGACGGCTCGATCGGGCCCTCTTCTGCCTTGGACGTCGCGTGTCCGAGCCGATCGAGCATGCCCAGCCGTGTCTCGCCGTACCGACGCGTCGGGTGATCCTCGGGCAAATCCTGGATCAGCTCTCGAACACGTGCTCGGATTTGGTAGGCGAAGTGCGGCGTTGCGGGGCCGACGAGCGCCTCGATGTCGTCGACCGTTGGCTCCGGCAGATCCGTCATCGCGCCGGGAAACTCTAGCACCGGCGAGAGGCAGCAAGAGAGCACCTCGGTTGGCGACGCACCGTGCTGCGCCTCACGGGCGGGCGAGGAGGGCGCGGCTATCGTGCGGGCACGATGCCAGCTCGCTCGATCGTCGTTGACTACGACGGGACCGTCACCGCCGAGGACTACCTCGACGTCGTTTCCATGGAATTCGGTGACGTTGGCTCGCTCGCCGAGATCGAGGCCGGTCTCGACGGCGGGGCGGGGGGGGTCAACGACGTCATTCGGCGCGAGTACCAGGGGGTGAAGGCCCGGCTCGATGAGGTCGTCGAGTGGCTTCGCGAGCACGTCCGGATGCGTGACGGGTTCGCCGACTTCGTCGCGCAGGCCGAGCGGGATGGTTGGCGAGTCCTGCTTCTGTCGAGCGGTTTCGTTGAGCTGATCGCCCCCATCCTCGAGCGGGAAGGCCTGGACGGGCTCGAGGTTCACGCCAACGCCGTCGATGCGCGCCCCAGCGGCTGGGTGGCCCGCTTCGTTGACGAGACGCGGTGCGGTCGCTGCGGAGAGGCATGCAAGCGGCGGCGCCTGCTTCAACTTGTGCCGTCCGGGACGATCGTGTACCTGGGCGATGGGCGCTCCGACCGGTGTGCCGCTGAGGAGGCGGATCACATCTTCGCTGTCGCAGGCGGCGGGCTTGACGATTACCTGCGTCGTCGTGGTGTCCCGCACATACGCTTCCGCGATTTCGCCGAGCCGGCCGCGTGGCTGCGGGCCTATCGGTCCGGCGCGCCCTCCAGCAGCCCCCACTAGCCGCCTTGCTCGGCTGGGCGCCACCTGGGCACGGCGCTCGTGGCTGGATGGGCCTCCCGGACCTGCTTTGCTTCCCGGCCCGCCCTTGCCCAACCGAAGGGCAGCCCGGCCGAGGGGAGCAAGACGGGGACGGTTGCGTAACGTTCTCAGTGTGACACGCTTCGACACTTCGGTCGAGACCGATGGCACCGTGCGCGTGCGCATCGTGGACGCGCCGACGGAAGCGCTTCTGCGCGAGCTGCTTGCCAAGGTCCGCGATCTACGGGCCCAGCGCGTGATCGTCGAGACGAGCCACGATGCGGGTGAAGCGTGGATTCGGGCAGGCTTCACCGAGGTGAGCCGGGTCCTCGAGGCGCCGCTCGCGGTGCTCGAGACCCACGAGGGCATCGACGTCGATCCGTCGTTCGGATCGGTTCACCTGCAAACCGACGAGGTCGAGGCCGTCGTCAGGGCGGTTCGGCAGATGGTCCGTCGGCTGCCGGGCGGTTCCAAGGGGAGTGTCGTCCTGCCTCCCTGCGGTGGCTGGACGGGGGTCTTCGACGAGCTCGGCGACCGCGAGCCCGAGATGCTTCGCCGGCTTGCGTCTGAGCTTGCCGACCGGATGGGCGTCGTCGTGCTGCTCGTCGGCGTGGAGGAGGGCCGGGTGCTGCGGTTCGTGCTGTTCGAGCGCGCGCGGATCATGGACGAGTACCTCTCGGTTCCCGAGTATCACGGCCCGCTACCGCCGGGGGACGTTGTCGCGCTCGGCGCGAACCCACGTGTCGTGGCACGGCTCACCGGTGCCGATGCCGGCAAGATCCGCGCAATCGCCCAGACCGCAAAGCGCCCGGAGGACCTCCGGCCGCCCCTCGAGCTGCTCGCGAGCTTCGCGGCTGCCGTCGGCATCCCAGCCGCGGTATACGGCTACGAGGAGGCGCTCTCCCGCGCGGAGGCGATCGTACTCGACGTCACGCGCTAGTCGAGGCAGGAGCGCTGCCGATCAGAAGCCAGCCGCGTAGCCGTCCTTGCGAGGGTCCGAGCCGCCAACGAGCACGTCGCCCTGCACGAGGATCGCCTGCCCACCGCCGAAGCCTGCCACCTCGGGCTCGTGGATGATCTCAAGGACGCAGCGATCGAGCTCGGACGCCCTGTCCCAGAGCCCCTCCTCAAGGCGCAGCGCTTGGCCGTCGACGCGGAATCGCGGGCGATCGAGCGCCGCTTGGGGGTCGAGCTCGAGGTCGACGAGGCCATGCACGAGCTGGACGTGCGCCTGTGCCTGGATGAACCCGCCCATCACGCCGAACGGGCCGACAAGCTCCCCGTCGCTCACCAGCATCCCCGGGATGATCGTGTGGTACGGTCGCCGGCCGGGTTCCACGGCGCCGCCGACCGAGAAGCATGCTCCGCGGTTCTGCAGGACGATGCCCGTCCCCGGTGCGACAACGCCCGAGCCGAATGCCTCGAAGACGCTCTGGATGAACGAGACCGCCAGACCATCGCCGTCCACCGTGCACAGGTACACGGTGCCGCCGGGCGGCTCGGCCACGGGCTTGCTCTGGCGTCCTCCCCGATACTCGAGGTAGTCGGGCGAGATCAGCTCCGAGACGTCGGCGCCGTCCCGCACCCGTGCGAGCCCGTCCTCGAGCGCCAGCCTGACGCAGTCGACCTGTGCGGCGAGTGTTGGCTCATCACG
>JAPOVR010000155.1:11631-11698 GCA_026708005.1 Actinomycetes bacterium | reverse complement strand
GCTCACCAACCAGGCCACGCCAGCCTGGCATGGCCGCGGCCGGCCCCCCCCCCCCCCCCCCCCCCCC
>JAPOVR010000155.1:0-11468 GCA_026708005.1 Actinomycetes bacterium | reverse complement strand
ACCCAACAACCCACACCCCCACCCCACAAACCCCCACACACACCAAGAGACAGGTCATGAGTAGGCGGCCTCACCGTGCTGGGATGCATCAAGACCGGCTTCCTCGTCACGGCCACGCAGGCGAAGACCGAACGTTGCTTTGATGGTTAGGAGGATTACCCCAGTGGCGAGGAATGCCCAGCCCCATGCTGCTGCTGCGCCGATCAGCTGGTAGAGCAGCTGATCGCCGCGGCTGACGCCTTCGGCAAGAGCTCCGTAGCCGACGCCTACAAACAGCCCTGTAGCTAGAGCCCCCCAGGTGCCGCCGATCCCGTGGACCCCGAGAACGGCGAGGGAGTCGTCGACTCGGAGCTTGTGGAGGATCTCCACCGCCCAGTAGCAGAAGATTCCAGCGACCGCCCCGGTGACGACCGCGGGCATGGCACCGACGAAGCCGGCGGCCGGGGTGATCGCAACTAGGCCAGCGACTGCACCTGCGGCTGCGCCGATTACACTCGGCTTCCGGTCGAACAACCACGACGTGGCCGTCCAGGAGATGACACCTGCAGCGGCGGCGATGTTCGTGACGACGAACGCATTGACGGCGTTGCTGTCAGGGGCCAGGGCGCTGCCTGCGTTGAAACCGAACCAGCCGAACCAGAGGAGTCCTGCGCCGAGGACGACCATCGGCACGTTATGCGGGGCGGTTGGCTGGTCGCTGTAGCCGAGACGCTTTCCTATGATTAGAGCTGCAACGAGCGCGGCCACCCCAGATTTGATGTGCACGACGGTGCCGCCAGCGAAGTCCAAGGCGCCGAGTTCGTTGAGCCAGCCGCCGTTGCCCCACACCCAGTGAGCGACGGGTATGTACACGACGGTTGTCCAGAGAACGATGAACAGCAAGAACGAGGAGAACCGAATCCGCTCGGCGAACCCGCCGATGATGATCGCCGGGGTGATCATGGCAAACATCCCTTGGAAAGCCATGAACGCCTGGTGCGGGATCGTGTCCGAGTAGGGTCCCGGCTCGGTCGCGCTCACACCGGAGAGGGCGAACCATTCGAGGTTCCCGATAAAGCCACCGATCGACGGGCCGAACGTGAGGCTGTAGCCCCAAAGCACCCACATGACTCCCACGACACCCATCGTCACGATCACTTGCATGATCGTCCCGGCGACGTTTTTTCCCCGGACCAGTCCGCCGTAGAAGAACGCCAACCCAGGGATCATCAGCAGCACAAGGGCCGAACTTAGAAGAACCCACGCTGTGTCGGCTGAACTAACCACGAATCAAAAGCTGCCAAGAGAGCAGCACCGCAGTTTGCGACCACCCCACCAGCCGCAACCCGAAAGGGGACTCGGATACAGCATAGCAGAAGAAGCCCTGGCGAAGCAGCTCTGGCGCAAAACACTGGGGCACGTCAGGGCCGCTGCGGGCTCGGAAGGCAGCGCAGGCCAGCCCCGCGAGCGACCCCTTCCCGACGGGAGCGGGGACGGGTTGCTTTGCCAGGCCCGGGCACCGACAGCAGAAGCCACGGTCGGGGGCTGCGACGGTTGGGAATGGCCTCCAGGGGCCCAGCTCGACTGCGAGCCGGTCGAGTTCGTTGAGGGTGAACGGCTCGATCTCGGTGCGTTTCGGCTGTGGGTTGGGCCCGGCGTCTTTGGCGTGGTTCGTGCTGATGTATCGCCAGTCGACGGCGGCCTAGAGTGTTTGGCGCGGCGCGGCGGTGATGCCGTAGGCGCTGCCCTGTGGGAGCCTTTGTCAGCAAGCGGCGATCTCGTGGGGCTTCCGCTCCAGATCTGCGAGCGGCACGTTCCCGAACGCCGGGCGAGCGTAGTTGAGCCTGTTCCCCAGGGTCCTGATTGTCGAGGCCTCGACGTTTAAGGAGTGGGTTTGCAGGTACCTGTCGGCGAACTCGTCGAATGTGAGCCGGGGCGCGCTTGTGGGTTCCCCGCGTTGGTGGGGCTTCAAGCCGCCTCAACACCGTAATCGGCAAAACCACCTTGCCGTACTCCGACTGCTTGTAATCGCCCCGCAACAGATCAGCAACCGACCAAATAAACGCCGCATGACTGCTGACCGTCTCCGGCCGGGACGCTGCGGCGGCTGAGGTCATCTCATCCTGCAAAGCCTGTCCTTCTCACCTGCTCTCGACGCTCCCAGGAGCCGGGCGCTGGCGGGCAGCCGGGGCTGCGCTGCCCCCCACGCTTGGTTTGCCCGCGGGACGGCGCTCAAGCGGGAGGCTGTGTCTCGGCGCTTCCGCGCGTTTGCCTCGCTACTGGCTAGAGAGCCTACGCCGGGTTTCTCAACCACCGTCCGATGACCGGCCGCGTGGGTGTCGTTAGCTGTCTCGGTCGTTCTGGTTCTCGGTTTTCTCTGGGTCTTGCTCGGCTTCGATGAGCTGAGATTCTTCGTAGAGCGATCGCCCGTTGGGCAGCCGCCAGAATGAGGGGCCGTTCAGTGGTCCGGGCTCAACATCGGTCATCGCCAGGATCCTGCGCGTGATCCCGGACGCCGAGTAGAGCTCCCCGTCGTGTTTCCAACGAAGCGCCTTCTGCGTGCTCTCAGAGCCAGACCATTCCGCTTCGCCGACTGCCGCCGATTCGGCGATCAGCTCCTCGACCGCCGGCCGCCACACCGCCGGAAGCGCCTGGACGTTCAGGCGGACAGGGTCGCCCACCTCGACGGCACCGGCCCGGTTGAGCAGCGAGACCGTGGTCGCGCGCCGACGGGCGACGCGGCGGGTTTCCTCCCCCTGCTCCCGTCGCCGCCGCCGCACAAGATAGTCCTCTGCCTCCGGCAGCGGGATCAACTGACGGGCCGAGACAACAGCCCCTCTCTCAGAGTGCCGACGGGCGGTGATCTGGACACAGCCGATGTCGATGCCATGGTCACGCAACCAGAGCACAACCGATGTGACAGAGGGCCCGAAACCGCCGGCAACCAGCCGAACCCTGACAGGGCCAAGCTCATCATCCTCAAGCGAAGGGGCATGCTCAAAAACCTGCTCCCGCGCCTGCCCCTCATCGAGGCTGTGGTAGCGCGCATACTCCTCAACCACCTCGCCAACGGTCAGGTTGGAGCAGTAGGCCGCGTACTTGAGCGCCTGCAGCTCAACTGTGTCGGCTGCCCAATCCCGCTTCAGCTCGCCAACAACAAGCGACCCGCCCGCATCCAGGAACAGCACATCAAGCCTGTCCAGCACGCGCCGCTCGCGCAGCTCCCACCGATCGAACTCCGTCGTCACCACCAACAAGCCCGGCCCGACGATCTCAGGGCGCTCCGCCACCCACCGCTGCAAATCGTCCCGCTCACGCAACCCCGCCGACTCAAGCGTCATCCCCGACAGAGACTCCACCGCCCCCGTCTCGAGATCCACCGAGAACGAAAGCTCCTCCACCTGCCCCGCCTGCCCGCTACCCACCGGCCCTCCCAGCCGCTCTTCTTCTCGGCCACAACACACGTCACTACAACAACGCCCTGCCGACACACCAGCAGAACCAGAAAGGTTAAGCGAACGCCCCCGGAAAGCGCCACAACAGCAGCCGCTTCCGCCGGCCTATCTCGTCGAGCGCGGTTCCAGCTAGTGTCCAGCCACTGCGGCTGTCCGGGGCTGGCGTATCGCGTCAATTCTCGTCGGCACCCGCCAGTCTGCGCTTCAACTCTGACCTAAGGGCACGCTTCCGCATGTCCCCTTGCCAGCGACACTCTGCGTCAGCGACGATCCCAGCACAGAAGCAACCGCCTTTCCCGCCCCGCGCAAATCCGCTGCTGCACCAGCCCGGTTGCTACTGGCGGCTAGCCGAGCTGGGCGACCATGTCGTCCCAGATCGCAGGGATAGCAGAACGGAAGAAGGCCCCTACGATACGCCCGAACGTTCCCCGGCCCCGGGGCACCATCCGGCAGCCGGAAGTAGAAATGCAGGCCTCCCCGCCGCCCGTCTTCACGTCGCAGACGGCGGCCCGCCGCCACGGGCGTCGAACAGCGCCTCCAACCTCGTCGGGCCGTGAACGCCGTCGCAGTCAACGACAAGCAGACCCCTACAGGAAACACCGACGTTGCAGCCCTCGCCCTCCACATGTACCCCAACCCAGTGCTCCTCGATCTGGGCGCGAGACAACGGCTCCCGCCGGTGCTGCCAGCCGCCCAACAGAGGCTGCTTCCCGGCGCTGGTGCAGACAACACCCCCCGTGGGTGTGCGGGCAAGGCCCGCACAACGGCACCGTCACATAGCCCGCCCGCGCGATCGCCTCAACCGCATCTACCGCCAGCGAAACCACACCCAACCCACTCACAACCACAAACCCCAAACCTCATCCGCAACAACCTCCAATCCCATCCGCCCCCAACACATCCATCCCCGCACAGGCGCAACCAGCACCAAGACCGCGCGCCGAAAAGCAAGGAAACCCCGCTCAACTACCGGTCAGGTTGTCGTCTCCTTCGGTGCCGATGATCGTGCAGCCCGCCCCCTCCGGGCCTCCTCGGGCTGCCCGACAGCGACCGAGACCGGCCACACAGCCAGCAAACAGGCCACGGCACCCACAAAAAACGGCCGGCACAACCCAAGTCGGCGCCCTCTAGGCAACCCGCGCCACCCTTCGAGACCGCCGCCCAGACCCTGCCACGGGTCGCCCGCACAGCCCCCGCCCAGGCAGTCATACCACCCGACCGCCGGGAAGGCCACAGGCCCCCGCGCAGTCAGCCGTCCAGCCTGGCCGACGGGCTGGTGCCGGCACCGCTGTGTCTCCGCCAGAGGCGGCGGCCGACCACCAACACGACAACGGTGTACAGCATGTCTACGACCGGGAAGTACACCAGGTGTGAGGTGACAGCATCACCGGTCTCGCTGTCGGGGTTCAGCGTCCAGAACCACTCCCAGAAAAACAAGGAGGCAAGCACAACCGACGCGTAGAAAACCACGCCGCCCACAAGGGCGCACCTGGGGCAACCTTCCTCCCGGTTCCCTTGGGTGCGTCTGTTGAGGAACACGGTGGCCAGCACCGTCACGACCCCGACGGCCATAAACCAGTTCAAGACCTTCCAGACCGGGTACTCGGAGGCCCCGTCGTGATACAGGGGTGTTGCTGCCAGATTGACCGCCACCGCGACCCCCGTCGCCACCAGAAACCCAGCCGCAGCCCGGCCCGTTCCACATCTCACAGACACAATGCCCTCCCTTGGCCGGCTCTCCAGGCCAGCCAGCGTTTGCTGAAACCCAGATGCCGGGTTCGCCGCCCCGCATTCCCCTCCTCCCACCTTCCCTCCCCAAGACCACGTGGGCACCCGTGAGCCCCTGCTCTCGAAAGGAAACCTTCCGTGCCGCGGCTGATGCATCTCACAGGCTCAAGAGGCAACGTAGCTGACCGCTCCCCCAGTTCTGTGCACGTAGAGGCAGGCTCGCGGTGCCACCCAGCCCGGCCGCGCGCTGCGCCACGGTCGCTATCCCCGTTGGACGGTAGCACTGCGGGAAGCAGATGTCGGACATGCCTGGTGCAGCAAGACACGGGCGCCAAAGCCTTGTCGGTGGCGGCATGAAACGACGGCACACATCCGGGGCTGCCAGCACCCCAAGACCGGGCCGCCCAGTACGCCACGGCTACACCGACCCCGGCAGCCCAGCCGGGGCTGTCTCGGCGGGCGCGAACTGCCCGGCAGCACAGACCGCCCGCTCCCAGACAAGCCGGGCCGCACAAACCCCAGATAGCGAGCGGCACCCCGGTTTCTCGAACGCGCAACCGCAAAGCCCACCATCCTCGGGGCGGAAACCCCTGGACGCCGCTCACTGCCGTGTACGGGCAAGGGATGCGGGGGGGTGGGCTAACGGGACTGTACAGACGGACGCCGGCCACCCTGTGCCGCACACTGCGCGGAACCGTTGGGGTTGGGGGTTTGGGTGGTGGGCTGGCTCTTGGGCGTGCTAGTCGCGCGGGCAGGGTTAGGGCGGCTGGGTGTTTCAGGGGTTGTGGGTTGGATGGGCCGGTTGTTGGGGCCGCCGGCGAGTTCGAGCAGGTGGTTGGCCTGGCTCGGTGAGATCGTCGGGCCTGTTGGATCAGGATCGGACGACCAAAAGCCCTATCGACTGGGGCTCCGGTGCGAGGCGGTCGAGCTCGTTCGGCGAGGCGGCCGTCCCGTGACCGGGATCGCCTGCGAGCTCGGCGTCTCGGATGAGTCGTTGAGCAAGGTGACTGGGCCATGCCGGCTCCGGTGGTGGCGAGCTTGAGGGCCTGGGAGGGGGGAGCGCCAGCTCGACTCCTGGTCGGATGAGAAGGTCGAGGCGCGGCTAAAGGAACTCGAGGCCAAGGAAGGCAGGTAGCGGACATCCACCCCCTCGGACGAGATCTGTGGTGGGCCCTTGCATGTCAGCATGGACCGGGGTCTCGCGAGTCAAGACATCCTGGGCGCGCAGCGGCTGCTATGCAATCGAACGGGACGCTCGGAAAAGCGCGCCTCTCGGAGGAGCGCGCCTGTATCATCCCGGCGGCCGCCGCGGCCCGCTGTGATGGTGAACCGTGTTCCCCGAAAGGTCTACGAGACGGAGTTGGTGCGTCTCCAGAGCGAGCTCAACGTCATGCAGGAGTGGGTGCGAGCCACGGGTGCGCGCCTCGCGGTGATCTTCGAGGGTCGGGACGCGGCCGGTAAGGGTGGGACGATCAAGCGGATCACGCAGTATATGAACCCGCGCGTGTGCCGGATCGCGGCCCTCCCTGTACCGACAGAACGCGAGCGGACGCAGTGGTACTTCCAGCGCTACGTGGAGCAGCTTCCGGCCGGCGGTGAGGTCGTCCTGTTCGACCGCAGTTGGTACAACCGCGCCGGGGTCGAGAAGGTGCTCGGTTTCTGCACGCCGGACGAGCACAGGCTCTTCCTGCGACAGTGCCCGATCTTCGAGCGGCTCCTCGTCGAGGATGGCCTCATTCTCGTCAAGTACTGGTTTTCGGTCAGCGACGAGGAGCAGGAGCGACGGTTCCAGGCGCGGCTGGCGGACCCGTTGCGGCAGTGGAAGTTCAGCCCGGCCGATCTCAAGTCTCGAGAGCGCTGGGTCGACTTCTCGCGCGCCAAGGACGAGATGTTCACGTACACGGACGTGCCGGAGGTGCCGTGGTATGTGGTCGACGCCAGCGACAAGCGCCGAGCCCGCCTCAACTGCATCGCCCACCTGCTCAGCCTGATCCCCTACGAGGACGTCGCGCACCCGCCGATCGAACTACCTCCGCGAGGCGACGACGAGGGCTATGTGCGTCCGTCGCGCGACGTCTACAACGACGTTCCCGATCACGCCGCCACCCTGTAGCTAACGCAACGCGCAGACGGCGGCGAAGGAGGGTCCCGCGCACCCGATCGTGGCCGAGAGGGTGGGAGTAGGCCCACGTCCGCTACCAATGCGCGCGTGCGCGGACTGACGTTCCTGCTAGCAAAGAGGACCGAGAGGGGCCCAACCTTCGAAGCCGGTACCAGAGGGGACCAAGAAGAGTGTCCCCAACCTTCCCTGTGGACCGCCTCCGGTTCGGTGGGCACTGGCCTGCCCTGGGGTTTGTGTGGTGGCGTGGGTGTTGTTTGGGATTGTGGTTGGTTGGGGGGTTGGGAGCCGGATGGGTGTTGGTGTGGTGGTTTCGGGTGGGGGTAGACGGTACCTGGGCGGGTTTGTGGGGTGGGGCTGGGTTGTGGGTGTGGCGCGAGTCTTCGACCGGGGGCCTGGGCTTCCTGGGGGGTGGAGAGGATCTGGCGGTCTGTGTGGCCGGTCGCCGGGGCTTGCCGTTGGAGCCTCTTTGGCTGTTGCCGTTCCCTTCCTGGGGCTTGTCGGGCGGGGTGAAGAGGGGACGGGTACCGACGCGGCCAAGCCAGGCCGGCGCGGTCTGGTTGGTGAAGCTCGGGGTGCGTTGCCGGCGCGCGGGTGCGCGCGTGCGCGGGAAACACCTGTGGGTGGCGAACAGCCCCTCTGTGAGGCTGTGGGGGCGCACTTGTCGGCCCGGGAGCGTGCTGGGCCACCCCGGCCGCAGGGAGGGGTTGCCGGGTGTGTCTCGCCCCGTCACGGCCCGGCGGCAGAGCAGCGACACGGCCGGTAGCCGTACCGACCAAAGCTCGTGGCCAGCCCCACAGCTCGCGGCCCCCCGAGGCGCCGCCCCGGCTATCCGGCCAACGGGCACGGTAGCGCTGGTCGGGGGCCGGGGTTGGCCCAACACCCGGCAGGCCCCACACCACCGGGGCCGCCAACACCCCGCCGGCCGGGTCACGACCCTCCGCCGACGCGTCGTGCCCAGAAAGGTCCCCTTCGGCTGCTTCCCGCGGGGCTGCCTGGGTGACCCTGATGCCACCGCACCCTCCTTGCGCTAGCGCCAGTACGTCTGCCCGCCCGCAAACCCCCGCCACCAACCAACCCCGTGCCAACACCGCCCCGGGCCTCCCACAACCTGGAGATGGATCCGCTCGGGTGTGTGCCGTCGATGCGCTACCACGTCCCCCTGCCGTGATCCACACCCCCCACACCGAGAGTGAGCCAGCCCCAGAGAGACAAGTCGCAGCTCGTCAAGCTCTAGGGGATGGACAGAGAGAAGCGCCGGTACTCCCCTCCCGTATGCACGAGCGCTACCGCAACTGTCCGCAGTAGTAATCGCGATCTGGAGCGAATCTCCACCTCCTACGTGGAGCGACAGAACCTCACCACGCGGATGTCAATGCGCCGGTTCACCAGGCTCACCAACGCGTTCAGCAAGAAGGTCGAGAACCTTACAACCGCGTAAGCGTCCACTTCATGCACTACCTCTTCTGCCGAGTCCACAAGACCCTCGGCACGACCCCGGCCGTCGCTGCCGGTCTCACCGATCATGTCTGGACGAGCGACGGGCTCATCGGACTCCTAGAAGATGCCGAGAATTCAAACTGACCCACTACCGGCCTGTGAGGCCGTGTTATGGTTGGCAGGTGTTTAGGCCGGGTTGGGTACGCAGTCTCCGCTCTTGCCGCAAGCTGCTCAGCTTCCGTCTTTGCCGTGAGCTTGTTTCGCTTGTTCGTCAGGGATCCGATCGGAGACGGCGGCAGTAGAGCCAAAGGGAGCAGGCGCTGAGGCTGGCCTGGCGCCCGGCCGGTTCAGGCCAGGGACGTGCCATGGAGCAGGGCGCGACCGGTTCCCCGAGCTGGGCGGGGTCGGCGTGGCCTTTCTGTGGGCGCCGCCGGGTAGGCCAGACCGAGCGGTCTTCTTGAACAGCACACCATCCTGGTAGGAGAGGGCCGGTGGTTCGAGCCCGCCAGAGGGCTTTCCGGCAACCGATAAAAAGTTGGCGCTATCAAGAGGCTCAAGGGCGCTTGCCTTGGAGGTGGTTTGCGGAATCCTGGGAGCTAGCAGCTAGCGAGGGCGCAGGCGCTCTCGATTGCTTTGGGGCAGGGTAGCTTTTGCCTTCGCCGGTTGGTTCGTGCTTTCTTCGGCGGGCTGTGGCTGGGTTACGGCGGGGCTGGCTGTGCGGCGGTAGGTTGGGCGACTGGCGTGTGTTCCGCAGGGTTGGGCCCCGAGTCCCGGAGGGTTGCTTCCGCGGTCGCGGAGGGGACGGTTGACGGGCCGCTTGTTACAAAGGGTGGCCGGAACCTTCTCCGCGAGAACGGCCGAGCCGGGATCGGCCTGGTAGTGTCGCTGCGGTTGGCTGTGAGCAGGCGCAGGGAACCGCAGTGACCGTCGGGGCAGGGGTCGGCTGGAAGCCGGACGGTACTGCGGTGGTGGAGGGCACGCGGATAGCGACGAAGTCGCTTGCGGGGATGCACACAGGCGGGGTCAGCGTGGAGCGCTTGGCGGAGTTGTACGAGATCCCCGTTGCCGCAGTCGAGGCAGCGGTCGAGTACGAGCGGGTCGTCGGGCTCGCCGCCGCGGCGGTGTACGAGAGGATTCCCGACCACCATGCCCGTCTGCTGCGGCAGGTGGGTCGCATCCGAGCCGCCGGCAAGCGCCTGCTCTGACCGGCCTGGCTCCGACAGCCACACGGCTGCCAACCGGAGCCACCCTGAAAGGCAGGCGCGATCGTACCGCCACACGGCCCCGGCTGCCCGGCCCCGCCTCTGTTGCCTGCATCGACACCAACTCTGCACCCAATCTGGCGCCAACCTGACACGATCCGAGCTGACCTGAGAGCACCCAATATAGCCTAACCATGCTGGTTCCTGTCTCACGGAACCTGGGTTGGGCGGGCTCATAACCCTGTAGGTCGCAAGTTCGAATCTTGTCCCCCCTACTGGTAAAGGTTCCTGCTTTCGCCTGTTGCCTTGGCTTGTTCGGACCCGTTGATCTGCCGGCGGCTGGAGCCGGGCTGGCTCACCGCTCGGCGGGCTGACACACGGGACCGCCAAAACTGCCGCTGTCTGTGTGAGGCCCCGGTTGAGGGGCGGGCCCGGAAGGTGACCCTTGGGTGGCTTCCCGCAAAAATCTGGTGGGCTCCGGGGCGGGCGTCTGGGTGTCCTGTGGGGGTATCAAGGCGGTAGCCGTAAGCGCCTAGCCGAAACCTGTGGTTAACGGCTACGTCGGGTTGTTGTTGGGCGCTCGGGCGTAGTGTCGCGCCAGGCCTTGCTAGTGAGGGGTGGTGGCGTCATTAGAGGCGTTCTTGGTTGGCTTTGTCCTTGTCGGCGTCGATTTCGGCTGCGTTGGCGCCCTTGATTAGGTCTGCGAGTACCTGCCCGTAGGTGGGATAGATCGAGCGGTCGATGCGAGCGTCGGGGTCCCACGCTCGGACGCGGATCAGTGCCCTGCCACAGTGCAGAAACGCCTCCTCCACTGTGACCAGCAGCCCGGAAATCGGCGCCTTGCGCTTCACCGTTTAGCGACTCAGAAGCCCCGGGTCGGTGGCGATCCTCGCTTTCCCCTTTACCCGCAGCGTCTCGTGCATGCCTGGTACTAGGAACAGCAGCCCCACGCCAGGGTTTTCCACGATGTTCTGGAGGGAGTCGACCTGGTTGTTGCCCGGGCGGCCGGGAAGCGGCAGCGTCCTCTCGTCGAGCACCTGCACGAACCCGGGCGGGTCACCCCTGGGTGAGGCATCGGCCTGCCCCTCGGCGTTGGCGGAACTCGGAACGCATAGAGGCGAAAGGGCGATGAAGTTCCGGCAGTGCTCATCCAGGTGGTCCAGCACCTTCTGCGCAGCGCGAGCAGCAGGCTGCCTATACACGGCACGCAACCCCTGGTGGCTGCCAACAGTCTCGGTCGCAGCGCTCATCGCGCAAAGTCCTCTCCTCGCAAGGCGCCCTCAACAGGCCGGGCACCCAAGAACACGGCATCCCCTCCCGGGGCTCGGCGAAACATTCTCGACCGGGGACGTGGAGGCGAGCCAGCCCCCTGTGGGGGCGAGATGGAACCGGCGGGCTTGGCGCTTGGCACCTGGGCGCGCAACTTGGGGCCGGGGAGGCCCGCTAGGGTTTCCCCGTGCCGAGCCAGGAAGCCAGAAACAGCATGCTCGGGTCATCATCTGGCTGGGCGTGGAACGTCGGGCTGTGAGCGGCCAGCAGCCGCCG
>JAPOVR010000136.1 GCA_026708005.1 Actinomycetes bacterium | reverse complement strand
CAACTAACCGTGCGCTTTGGCGGCTACCCTCCCCGGGTGGTGGGTGGCGGGCGGGGATGGGCGGTCCTTAGCGGTGGTTGGGTGGCCCGCCGGTGCGGCTGGGCGGTGCGGCCGCTCCAGGGGCTTCGCCTAGCGTTGCGAGAGGGCGGGGATCTCGGCGCTGGCCGGTGTCACGTGCGCGCTCGCTGGTGAGCCCGGCGATCCGGTAGACCGCGTGGTCTGCGGGCGCGCCGCCCGCGGCAGGCCGACGCGAACCTTCGGGATCAGCACCGGCGGGGGCCGCAAGGCCCTGCAACCGCGGTGGGGCCCCGGCTACCTCAAGCTACGACGACGGCCGCTCGATCAGCTCGATCCTGTACAAATCGGGGTCCCTGACAAAACACAGGCGCGAGCCACCGGCCCGAACGGTGTAGGGCGGCCGCTCCGGCTCGATCCCCTGCCCCTTCAGCCGATCCAGCGTTCGGTCGAGGTCATCGACGGTCAGCGCGATATGCCCGTAGGCGGTACCCAGCTCGTAGCTGTCGACACCGAAGTTGTAGGTCAGCTCGAGCTCAGGGCCGGGCTCGCCTGGTACACCCATGAAGATGTTGATTGCCTCATCGCGGATCGGCAGGTCGCGGCGCTTCTCCAAGCCAAGCGCCTCGTAGAAGGCGACCGACTTCTCCGGGTCGGTGACCCGATAGCACGTGTGAATCAGCTCCACGCGGCGCAGTCTACACAGCACGTCCTGGACCACGAAGAAATGGGACCAGACGCAACACGCCGTCCGAACAGTCCATCACGCTGAGCGAAGTGCCGAGTCAAACAGTCCATCGGCCGGCGTGTCTCACACCTGGCCATGTGGTCTGGTGTGCTCCTGCCGGAACTATCCGGGCGATGCGGTGAGGGTGGGCGGTGCCCCACGGCACGTGCGCCTCATAGTCGACATGCTTCGATTGCCGGGGCATATGTGCTCGGTAACGGGCCCCGCGGGGGTCTGCTTGAAAGAGCATGAGGCAAGGAGAGCTGATGCGCGCCATCGGAATTGACGCCGACCATGAACTCCAGATGTTCGAGATGCCGGGTGAGCCCGTCGGGCCCGACCAGGCTCTGATCAGGACGACCAGGGTTGGGATCTGCGGTACTGATCGGGAGATCGTGCGAACCGGCGCGCCCTTCCGGCTCCCGACGGGCGAAGGCAGGCTCGTCCTCGGCCACGAGGCATCGTGGAGCGGGTCGGTCAGGGTGTGACCGACATTGCGCCGGACGACGTCGTCGTTCCCACGCTCACACCTGATCGGGACCGTGGAATCGACTCGCACGGGTGGTTCCGGGACGCCTTCGTCGAGAATGCGCGGGACCTCGTGAAGATTTCCCCCGCTCTCGCGGACGTTGCGATGCTTGTCGAACCGCTCACGGTTACCCATCATGCGCTTTGTCAGGCCCACGCTCTTCGCGCGGTGCGAGCCGGTGTGGAGCTCTTCCGCGAGTTGTCGGTCGTCCCTCAACGGGTTCTCGTTGTGGGCGCCGGCCCGATCGGGCTGCTCGGCGCGTTGCCATGCCGGACCTGGGGGTACGTGACGGTCGTTACGGACCTGCTCGAAACCCAGAGCCACAGGGCGCGGCTGGCGGGGGCGGCGGGTTGCGAATACTTCGATGCCCGCGAGTTCACGACACAGCAGATCGCTGCGGACTATGGGCGCTTCGACATCATCGTGCGGGCCTCGCCACCTTTCGAGCCATTGCTCGCGTACCTGGAGCTACTCGACCGTGGCGGCATCTTCAATCTGATTGGTTGGGAGGGTGGCAGCCGCAACGCTTCGGTCGATCTCGCCACCCTGATCAGGGACGCGGTACATCACGAATGGGGGATCGTCGGGACGCTCGGCGGTCGCGACGCCGACTTCCGGGCTGCGGTTGAGAGGCTCGGCGTCATGCACGAGTCCTTCCCCGAGGCCCTGAACTCGATGATCACCTCCTTTTGTGCCCCCCGAGGACTACCGAGCCACGTTCGACTCAGGCCCCAACGAGTTAAGATCGGACTGGACTCACGATGATCCGTGACCAGTAACCTCACCCGCAGCCGTCTCTCGCGCACGCGCCCTTCTGCTGACGGATAGGTCCCAACCCATCCCCGAGGAAGCCCGCCGCCCGGCGGGCTTTTTCCTTCCTGCACCCGCTCCGAACGCGACCGCCCAACCTCAGCCCCGTCTGCCCTGATCTCCCGCTGGCCATGACGGTTCGGAGGGAGCCCGTGGGGATTCAGCTTGGCACCCTCACTCCTCCGCAAGACGTCTCGAGGCTCGCACAGCTCGCTGACACGCTCGGCTACAACGAGCTGTGGATCTCGGAAGACTCGTGGTTTACCGGCGGCATCTCGAGCGCGACCGCCGCTCTGGCTGCGACCACGCGCATCCCTGTCGGCCTCGGCATCGTCTCGGCGATGACCAGACATCCAGCGCTGCTAGCGCAAGAGATCTCGACGGTGGCGCACATGTTTCCAGGCCAGCTCTGGCCTGGCATTGGCCTGGGCATGCCGCTGTGGTTGCGCCAGATGGGAATCTATCCGCGATCGCAGCTCGATGCGGTTCGCCAGTGCGTCCCGTGACTCCTGTCGGGAGAGGAGCTGACCGAGCAAGGCCCGTCTTCCATTTCGACGGCGTGAAGCTGACTTACCCATTTCTCGACGACCTGCCGATGTACCTGGGCGCGATCGGCCCGAAGATGCCCGGCCTGTCCGGAGAGATCGCGGACGGCACGCTGGGACCGATCCTTGCGAGCCCCCAATATGTCGGCTGGTCACGCCAACAGATCGACGCAGGCGCACGCGCCGCTGGGAAAGCCGATCGACCTCACCGGCTGGCGGGAACCGCGCTGTTCTCGGTCGATTTCGATTCCGCTACGGCACGAGCCGCGGTCCGCGGCTTCGTGGTGTTGTACGTGTCCGCCATTCCTCCCGAGAACTCCCTGTTCAGGAACTACGGCATCAGCGATGCCGTACAGGAGCTTCAGGGTCTCGGAGCACCTGAGGAGATCGAGCGAGAGCTCCCCGATCAGTGGGTCGATGACCTCACCGTCGCCGCTGATCCGGTGAATGCGCGGCGCAGATCCGGCGGCTCCTCGAAGCAGGGGACGACGTCGTCTGCGTCTTCCCGGTGGCAGGTGAGCGGGTTGGCGAGATCATGGAGTTGGCGGCGCGGGAAGTCTTCCCGCGGATCTAAGTCAGGGGTTCTCAGCCTCCATCCTGCGGGATCTCGATGTGGAAATCGCCGTATGGATTGGCCGTCAACGTGTGGCGCGGGAAGACGACGAGCATCGACGTCGGTAGCTCCGCCACCGCCGGGCCCGCGACGACGGCGGCGGGGCGAGCTCCTCGGCGTCGTAGATGCGCGTCTCGACGTGTTCTCCGCACTCCTCGAAGAAGACCTCCTGCGTTCCTTTCGCAGCCGTCTCGGCGGCGCTGCCGGCCGGCTTCTAAACGAGCGCCGGCTTGGGCAGCAAGCCCGTTCCGGTGACGCGCCAGGCATGCATGTCGACCGGCATGTCGCGCCGGCAGTATTTGTACAGGCGCTCGTGGTGGTTGTGGAAGATGCCCGCCATCGTCGCTGCTCAGCGGTCCCGGGGGGGACCGGAACGATGATCTCGTGGAGCTGGTACGGGTACTTTGCATCTGCGAACCGCGAGAGAGCGATGTCGTCTCCGCCGAACCCCTGCGACTCGAGCTCCTCGACGGCGCGGGCTTCGAGCTCTGCGAAGATCTCGTTGATCCGCTCGATGTCCATGGTCGCCGTGCTCGCCGGATGCGTCGCGAGGTAGGAGTGCTTGACATCGGCGACGAGCATGCCGAACGCGCACAGGCCGCCGGCCCGGCAGCGGGCCCGAAGCCGACGGCCAGCACCGGTCGTTTTTCCGCCTCGGCGCTCCTCGCTGAGCCGCCCGTGACCTGCATGATCAGGAGGTCGTGCCGGTAGCCGTTCTCCGCCAGATACACGGCCACCTTTGTCAGGTATGGGCCGAGAACGGGTCCCACATAGGCGCTCAGCGTCGTCGCACACGCCCGCGGGTACTCGCGCAGCGCAGGCAGAACATCCGAGTTGAGCGCGACGTAGGTGTCCGGCATGTCCTGCGCGATGATGTCGGCGGCCCGCGGCTCGCGGGCCGGATTCACGAACGACCACAGTAGGCAGACCGCGATCGATTCCACGCCGGCCCTCGCGAACGTCTTGAGTGTCTCCCTGAGGCTGGTCTCGTCGAGCGGCGTGAGCACTTCCTCCGTGTAGAGAAGCCGCTCTTGGACGCCGAGCCTGAGGTAGCGAGGGATCAGAGGATCGGGCGGGGGCGGATGGAGATTGTAGCGGTCGGGCTTGAAGCCGTCCCGGAGGAAGAGCGTGTCACGGAAGCCGTCCGTGTGCAGGATGCCCACCTTCGACCCTGTCCTCTGGATGACGGCATTCGTCGCGATCGTCGTCCCATGGACGATGAGATCGACATCCGCAAGGAAGCCGCCCACGGAAACGCCGGCCTCCTCAGCGAGCGCCTGAATGCCGGCAAAGACAGCCTGCTCGGGCGCGCGCGGAGTCGTGGGCGTCTTGAAGACGCGGAACCGCCCGGCCTCGTCGACGGCCGCGAAGTCGGTGAACGTCCCGCCGGTATCTATGCCGAGTCGAACGCCCAAGGTGTGAGCCTCGTCGTTAGCTAGCCGGCTTCAGAGCGTGACGTCGGCGTCCGCGGGCGGGTGCGGGTTGAGCGAAAACGTATCGCGGGGGGCGAGCAACGACCTGTAGTAGATCCCGGCGCCGGGCGTGGTCGGGTCGATGGGCTCGTGCTTCCGTCCTTCAGAGTGCTCTCTCCGCAGCTTCTCCGTTGTCTCGAGGTCGACCTCCAGCGTCCGCGGTCGATCACGACACCATAGTCCTCCTCGGCTGAGCGCAGGCTGACGAAACCGTCGCGAACGTCGATTCGCACGCGATCCGGCCCGCGCTCAAGCGGGTCGCCATACCCACCGCCCCCGGTCGACATCGCGCACCACGTCTCGCCCTCGTGCACCCTGAAGTAGGCGAAGGCGCTGAAGACGCGCTTCGTCCCGTCCTCGTTTTGCCGGTAGAGGGCACCGCCGTCGCCCGGCTTGCCTCCGAAGAGCCCATGCGGTGGATTCTGGATACCGTCGCCGTAGCCGTAGTTGTCGATCTGGCCGGTGTCGCGGGGTGTCAGGACGAACGACGGGCCGGGTCCGCCTCTCGTCCTGCCGGCGCCCATCGAGTCCTCGCGCACCTCTTATCGCTCGACAACGAGCGGATATTGCAGCTCGATCACCTCGATGGGGACGTTCTTGAGCCCGCCGAGCCCGCCGACCGAGACGTGGTAGGGCCAGCCGTCGTACTCGATTGAGGCGCCTCCACCAGCGCCACCGGTGAACAGGATCATGGTAAACGGCCGTTCCTGACCGGGGATGCGCCGATCGATCCCAGAGGTCACGCAGTTCGGCGCCACGTGACCGATCCCGACGATCACCTTCTCTGGAATCGCCTGCGCGAGACATTTCCAGACGCTGTCGGAGATCGCGTCAGCGGGCACGATCGCCGCCACCGCTGTCGCCCCCGGCCACTCGGCGTTGACAAGCGTCCCCCTTGGGAGCGACCACGCGAATGTGTCCGTGGCAACCCTGGTTGTGCGGGATATCCGGATCGAGGCAACAGAGCACCGGGATGGTCGCTGAGTTCCGGCAGCAGGCCCAGCTGCTGTTCACCCCGGCCCGGGCCTGGGGATCGCTGCCGCTCAGGTCGAGCGTGACCTCCGTCCGCTCCACGGTCATCGTGCGCGCGACACGAAGGTTCTCGTTTCCCTGCCCGCCGGAGTCGATCCAGGCATCACCGCTGTAGGTGCCGCCGGGCCAGGTCGCGATCTCGTCCCGCATCCGTCGATCTGCGTATGCCACGATGTCGGCCGAGAACTGTCGCGGCGTGTCTGCCCCCCACTTGTCGACGAGCTCGAGCAGGCGCTTCCTCGCGGTCTTCACCGATCCGACCTGCGACATCAGATCGCCCTCGACGAAGTCGTGATAGCGCACGTTCTCCAGGAACAGGTTGAGCACGTCTCTTCGTAGCTTCCCTCTCTCCTCGAGTTTGAGGGGCGGGATATGAAGGCCCTCACCGAAGGCGTCGGGCGCGTAGACGGGAACGCTGGTGTTCCAAGCGGAGCCGATGTCCATGTGATGGCCGGTGGCCGCAGCCCAGAACAGGTGCTCCCCCTCCGAGAAGACCGGGCACACCACGACGAGGTCACCAACGTGCGTCCCGCCGTAGTACGGACTGTTCAGGACGATGATGTCGCCGTCGCAGATCTCTTCGGCTCCGAAGAACTTCGCGGTCTCCTCGAGCGCGACCGGCTGGGAGTTGACGAAGATCGGCAGCCCGTCGAGAACGCACAGCGCGTTCGGCGGAAAGGCGGCGTCGTACACAGCGCAGGAGAAGTCCCGAGCCTCGGTGACGATCGAGGACCATGCCGAGTACTCGAACGTCAGCGACATCTCCGCGACGCAGGAGCTCATGGCATTGAAGATGACCGCAAAGGTGGTCGGATCGAGCGTCCCCTCGGGCGCCTTCGGAGCATCCGTTGTTGCCCCGCTCATCGAAGAGTGACTCATTCCGTGCCAGTCACTCTTACGGATCCGCCAGCCGCGTGCCCGCGGGAGGGTTGAGGCTGTGGACAGGCGCAGCCTCGGCTCGAGCGGTCTCGGAGTGTCGGCACTTGGGGGCGGCTGCCAAGCATGACCGGCTTCGGCAGTCCAGGAAGCGGGAGCCGATCCGAGCGATTGAGCGTGCGCTAGACCTTGGCATCACGCCGCAGCCCATGGGCCGTGCAGGAATCGAACCGGCGACCTTGGGGTTAAGAGCCCGGCTTGACGTGCGGAAGCGAGTGGCAGCCAGATGGAAATGTGGAGTCGACCCGGTCAATACCAACTCCACTCCGTGAGCTGTGGGTCTGTGTGTTGTCATGGTTAGGGCCGGTAAGGCAGTGCTTGTTGGCGGTGGTTGTGGGCTGGCTGTGGGTGAGACGGTAGGCGCACACGCGTTGCGGGGGTTTGGCTGAAGTGCCCGGGTTTGTCGTTGGTGGGTGGCCGGGAGGGTTTCGTGGCCGGGTGGCAGAGTCTGGCGGGGGGCGGGGAGGGTTCAGGCAGCGAGCGGCCGGGCGTGGAGCTTGTGGGCGTTGCCGCCGGCCGCCAGCACTTCGTCGACTACCCACACACCCCCCGCCGGCGAGACACCGCCCGGTGTCTCGCCGCCTGCCCTGAGCGCCCAGCCACCCAGACCGCCCCCGCCAACACCCAGCAGCCTGGCAATCCAGAGCCTCCCGCGGCGGTGCAGCCGCATCCGGGCCCTCTTTTCGAGCCGAGGTCTTTCCCGAGAGTCACAGGCTCAGGGGGCCGGGCGTATCCCCCCAACCGTTCACAACGTCCGTAGGTGTCCTACAGCTAGTGCTTGGTCTGAACGGCGTGCCGGTCGAGGTCGGCGATGCTCGGGCGACCGACGAGCGCGAGCGCGCGGTCGATCTCGTCGTGGAGCAGCTCGAGGACGCGCTCGACACCGTCTGCCCCACCGCAGGCAGCTCCCCAGAGCCAGGGACGCCCGATCAGGCACGCCTTCCCACCGAGCGCGAGGGTCTTGACGACATCGGTGCCACGGCGTACGCCGCCGTCGAGAAACAGCTGGGCTCGGTCGCCAACCGCATCGGCAACCTCCGGCAGAGCCTCGAGCGAGGTGACGCATCCGTCCAGCTGACGCCCGCCGTGGTTTGAGACCACGATTCCGTCGGCGCCCGCGTCGACGGCAGCGAGCGCATCCTCAGCCGTCACCGTTCCCTTGACGATGAGCGGGCCCGACCAGGACGCTCGCAGCTGCTCGAGATCGGCGAGCGTCGCGCCCGCGTGCGCGAGGGTCTCGCGTACCCACTTCGCGTGCCTCACGGCTCGGCGTGGGCTCTGGAGCCGCGTATCCCGGAAGTTCGCAAACGTCATCGGCGGCAGCTGGTGGCAAAGCCAGCGTGGCCTTCGCAGCATGTCGAACGCGGTTCGCGGGCGCAGCTTGGGCGGCACCGTCAGGCCGTTGCGCACATCGCGCTCGCGGACGCTGATGACGGGAACGTCGACGGTGACCACGAGCCCTGCGTACCCGGCAGCTGCGGCCCGGGCGACGAGCTCGTCGTTGACCTGGCGCTCGCGCACGAGGTAGAGCTGAAACCAGAGCGGCCCCGTCGCGGCTCTCGCCACGTCCTCGATCGAGTGCGTCGACATCGTGCTGAGCGTGAAGATCGTGTTGCGCCTACCAGCTCCGATCGCGCCGGCGAGGTCTCCTCCCCCGCCGGCGATTCGCGCGAGCCCGGTTGGGGCGAGGATCACCGGCGAGTCGATCTGCTCACCGAACATGGTGAGGCTCTGGCTGCGCTCTTGGACGTTCACGAGCTGGCGCGGGCGCAGCTGCACGCGCTCGAACGCGCGTCGGTTCTCACGAACGGTCACCTCGTCGTCTGAGCCCCCGTCGATGAAGTCGAACGCCACGCGGGGCAGCCGGCGCCTGGCCCGGCTGCGAGCTTCCTCGACGTTCAAGAGCGGCCGCATCTATCCGGACACGGATTCATCCACGAGGGCCACCGCGCGTGTCCAAGATGCGCCGCAGCCTTCGATGAGAACCGGAAACGCGAAGACCACGAACCCCGCCGGAGGCAGCTGCTCGAGGTTGGCGAGCTTCTCGATCTGCAGATACTCGCGCTCCCGGCCGAGGTAGTGGCACGGAAGGAACCGGCTTGGATCGCCCTCGCGCAGACCCTCAACGCCGACGACGGTCGGCAGATCGAGAGAGTTCGCGTCGATGCCGATCATGCGCACCCCGTGGTCGAGGAGGTACTCGCACGCCGAGCGGTCGGGGCCGGGGTGCTCGCTCGCGAAGTTCGCATCGGTGAAGCGCTTGTCCCAGCCGGTGTGAAGGAGCACGATCTCGCCAGGGCTCAGCTCGTGGCCGATGCGACCCAGTTCGCGCTCGAGGTCGGAGTCGCTGATCGGCTCGGTCGCGGCCTTGCTCGTGAGATCCACCACGACGCCGTCTCCGCAGCACCACTCGAGCGGGACATGCTCGATCTCCCGCCCGGGTGCACCGCTTGCAGTCGGCCCGTAGTGGGCTGGCGCATCGACGTGGGTGCCCGAGTGCACGGCGAGCGAGACGAACTCCTCGGTCACGACCTCGCCGGTGGGAATATCGCTCACGTTGAGCCCGAAGAGCTTGGCCAGCTGGCGGGCCGTGTCCCTTGCGCTCTGGTGCCTGATCTCGGCGACGAAGTCGGCAGGCTCCATCGAGAAGTTCGTGATCGGGAGGCTCAGGTCGACGAGCCGGCGGCCGCTGAGGAAGGTCACCGGCTAGCTCTCCATCGCTCCGGGAGGCCCGAAGGCCTGCTCCCACGCAAGCGCGGCGCCGAGCACAAGCTGGTCGTCGCGCCCGGCGAGCTGGAGGTTGCCGATCGCGGTGGCAGGCCAGCCGAGGAAGCTGAAGGCGCGGGTGTAGGTGATCATCTGGATGCGAACGTCGGGTTCCCAGACCGTGAGCTCGGGGACAGGGCCGCCCAGCGTGGGCGTGACGACGAGGTCGACCGCCGGGTTCTCCGCGGCGCGCTCCCTCCATTCGGGAAGTGCATGCCGCGCGGCGGCCACGTCGCCTGGGGGCACCTTGCCGGCCGCCTCGAACTTCAGCTGTGTGTCGGGTCCGTAGTCCTCTCGCCGCGACGGGAACGTCTGGCGGTGCGACTCGGCCGCCTCGGCAAGGAAGATGGGCACGAGATCGGTGACGGGCTCGGGGAGCTCCACCTCAACGAGCCGCGCTCCGAGGCTCTCGAGCCTCGTGCACGCCTGCGCGATGCCGTGGCCGTTGTCGGCGCCACTGTCGATTCCAGGCTCGTGCGGCGACATCCGTGGGGCGCGCGGAAGCACGCCGACAGTCAGTCCCTCCAGGCGCGGCTGCGGGTTCGGCTCGCCCGTCAACACCGAGTACAGGAGCGCGCAGTCCGCCACCGTGCGGGTCATCGGGCCGGGGACGTCGAACGTCGGCGAGAGCGGCAGGCACCCGTGCAGGGGAATCTTGCCCGGGCTGGGCCTATGGCCGACGGTGTTGCAGCACGCCGGCGGGATTCGCACGGAGCCGGCGGTGTCGGTGCCAAGCGAGATGGTGCCGACCCCGACTGCAAGGGCTGCCGAGTTGCCGCCGCTGGAGCCGCCGGCGACCCTGCCCGGGTACACGGGGCTCTCGACGTAGCCAAAGTGCGGGTTCTGGCTCGTGGTGCCCCACGCGAACTCGTGGAGGTTGGTCTTCGCGATCAGCACCGCGCCTGCGTCGAGAAGCCTCCTGAGGCTCGCTGCGGTCTCCGTCGGGACATGATCTGCGTAAATCGACGAGCCATAGGTCGTTCGGATGCCGGCCGTGTCGAAGACGTCTTTCGCAAGCAGCGGTACTCCCGCGAGCGGCCCGCTGGGACCCGCCTTGGCCTGCTTGAGCGCCTCGTCAGGAGACGGAGTGATGATTGCGCGGAGCTGCTCGGCCTCGGCCATGCCTGCAAGGTGAGCCTCGACAACGTCGACCGCGGACAGCTCGCCGGCCCTGACAGCGCGGGCGATCTCAGCAGCCGACAGGGTGCGGAGCTCGTTCACAGGCTCTGCATTCTTGCCGACCGTCGCAACGCACGCGGCCGCGACACCTGTGAGACTGTCGTCTCGATGCGGCCGAATGCGCTCAAGCCGCGGCTACGTGCGGGCCAGGTCGTCGTCGGCTGCCTGCTTGCCTACGACGCTCCGTGGCTCGTCGAGGTTCTCGGCCATACCGGCTACGACTTCGTCACCATCGATCTCGAGCACGAGCCGTTCGCCGACGACTCCGTCCTCTCGCTCACCCGGGCAGCCGATGCGGCGGGGCTGGCAACGATCGCGCGCCTGCCGGCGACCGAGCGGGTCCTGCCGGTGCTGAGCGCGGGAGTCCATGGCATCCAGGTGCCCGAGCTGCGCGACCGGACGCACGCGGAGGAGATCGTGTCGATGACCCGGTTCGCGCCGGTCGGCAACCGAACGTACTACACGCAGACCCGCTCGGCGAACTACGGCGTGGGGATCGACGAGTGCACGTGGACCCGCGGGGCCAACGAGGAGCTGCTCGTGATCGGGACGATCGAGAGCATCGGGGCGGTGGAGCAGCTCGACGAGATCCTCGCCGTCGACGGCATCGACGCGTTTCACGTGGGGCCGCTCGATCTCGCTCAGTCGATGGGCTTGCCCGAGCCAGACGAGCTTGCGCGCGTTATCGATGACGTCGTCAGCCGCTGCCGCGAGGCCGGGCGCTGGGTGGCGGTCGGCGTCGTTGCGCCGTGGGGGATCGAAGGCGTTGGGCCGGCGGTCGCCAAGGGCCTGCAGCTTCTCCATGTCCCGTCCGCGTGGGTTGTGACCCACGCGGTCGCCGAGCACCTCACTCGTATTGAGCAGCGCATCCCCCGCGAGCACCGCATCCCAACCGCGGCGAGCGTGGCCCAGAATCCCTACCTCGTCGCCGACCCCTCGCCTGACGACAGTGGCTGAGACTGCCGAGACGGTCGTCATCGGCGGCGGCGTCGTGGGCGCCTGCACCGCCTACCTACTGGCAAAGCAGGGCAACGACGTCTGCATCCTCGAGCAGGAGAGCGTTGCCTCCGGCTGCACGGGCCATGGGCATGGCGTGATCTCGCTTGTCGGCAAGGACTTCAAACCAGGCGCGCACTTCGCTCTCGGTCTGGTCTCTTTCCACCTGTACCCGGAATTCGTCGCGGGCGTCGAGGAGGACAGCGGCATCGATCCGCTCTACCACGAGCTGGACGGGCTCAGCTTCGCGGTCATCGAGGAGGAGGAGAGGATCTTCCGCGATTTCATGGCGCGAGAGGACACGCGCGATCACGTCGACATGCGCTGGATCGACGTCGCCGAGGCGAGGGAGCTCGAGCCCCGGCTGACCGAGGACGCCATCGGTGGCGTCCTCTACCGGCACGGCCAGGTCGACGGGCACCGGCTCGCGACGGCTGCTGCGACGGCGGCTCAGCTGCTCGGCGGCCGCCTCGTTCTCGGCGAGGCGACAGGTCTGTTGGTTGAGGGCGGGCGCATCCGCGGCGTCAAGACCCGCGGCGGTGAGATCGCTTGCGAGCGGGTCGTCGTGGCAAGCGGCGCCTGGGCGT